>JAKOXM010000024.1 GCA_029781095.1 Bacteroidota bacterium | reverse complement strand
TCCTGCTTATCCTGTAATTCCTGTCCAAAAAAAGCCTGTTACCCTTGACTATTGCTTCACAAAATTCAGGGAAACGGAGTTGATGCAATATCGCAGCCCCGTCGGCGCCGGGCCATCGGCAAATACGTGTCCCTGGTGACCGCCGCAACGGGCGCAAATAACCTCGTCGCGTTCCATGCCGTAACTATGATCGGCCTGGTCCGCAATGTATTCCGGTTTGATCGGCTGGTAAAAAGATGGCCAGCCTGTTCCGGATTCAAACTTGGTTTCGGAACTGAACAGAGGAAGGCCGCAACCGGCGCAAATAAAGATTCCCTTCTCGTGGTTGTTCCACAAATCGCCGGAAAAGGCGCGTTCGGTGCCTTTTTTGCGCAGCACATAGTATTCCATTTCAGTCAGTTGCGCCTTCCATTCCGCATCGGTTTTGACGACCTTGACGAGATGTCCGTTTTCATATCGCGGCGGCACGATCGTATCAGACGACGTGTTTGTTGCGGCAACAGAAGGGCTGGCTTTCGGCGCTGGCTTTTGAGCGGCATTACAAGCGAGCAATACCAGCAATACAGATAGGTATTTCATTGATTTTTAAAAAATTAGATGGTGAATGACTGGCCTACCGCCGGTTGCGGGGCTGATTCCATTCTTCCCGTTCGGCAAATTCCACGATTTTCTTCATGAAATTGATCATGCTCAGGAATACGAGGAAGCCAACCGTAACCACTATATAAATCCAGCGATACGTTCCGGCTTCTCGCAACGGAATGCCCGAAAACAACCAGGCGGCAAGTCCTGTACACAACGCCAGACCGATGTAAGCGTACATCGAACGCCCCCAGTATCTGGCAAAACTGTCGGCGCGAAGACTCATCAGGCTGTTGAAGAGCGCAAACAGCAGCATAAACGCCGTCGCGATAGACCATGCAAACAAAGGCTCCTCGGGATAAACATTCGTCACCGTCAAGAACCAGCCGCAAAGCATGAGCCCGACAGCACCCGTCAAAATGGCCAGAGCCTGCATCGCCGGATTTTCCAGTTTTTTATAATATGATTCTTTCATGTCTGCGGTGGGCGATGAATGGCGAAAATTTATGCGGTAATTCTTGCTACCGGCCAATCGTCATTTAATCATGACGCCTTTCCGGTTTAGAAAGGGGATTTCAGTAAAATTCATTTCATCGAGGCTTCCGGGTACGAATACGTATTTTTTGTCGTAGAGATAGTCGTTGAAAGAAAAACTGACCCAGTATTCATTTGCAATACCCATAACGGCTTTTTGCACAGGTTCAATTTTCACTACCTCCAGCGGGCCGATCTCTTCCCAAAAATATCGGAGGGTGGTCGTTTGGCGTTGTTCCCCGTCTATTTCACCGTAGCCGCGGGAATTGACCAGCACCGAACGGATCGGCTCCTCTTTCAGATTCAGCAAATAAGTATCCCAAAATTCTTCGTGGTACTCCTCGTCTTCGGAACGCGGAACGATGGCGATTGCCAGGTCTTCCACTTTCAGGATAGGAATGTCTTTTTTCATTGCTCCTAATTTGAAAATAAGCAGGATTCCGAAATACCATCGCGTTTCATTCACGGCAGGCGGAATAATAACGTCGTCCTGTCTTAAGGCCAATCGATTACTTCGCATTGAAATACCGATGCAAAGTGTCGTTTTAACTTGTTTTTTACTTCTTGTTCGTCTATCCGGCGCCCCAGCTCGCGCTCCATGGAGGTAACTGTCTTATCCGCATCGCTAATGCCACAAGGTACGATATAATCAAAGTATTCGAGGGGGGTGTTTACGTTAAACGCCCATCCGTGCAGGGTAACCCAGCGGCTCATATGGACGCCTATGGCGCATATTTTCCGGAAGGCGGCAGGCTGGCCGTCGCCTTTGAGCCATACGCCCGTATAATCTTTGATCCGGAACGCATCCAGGCCATACTCGGCAAGCGTCCTGATAACGACCTCTTCAAGGCTCCGGACATATTTGTGCACATCGGTGAAAAAGCATTCGAGATCGAGCACGGGATATCCCACGATCTGCCCCGGACCGTGAAAAGTGATGTCGCCTCCCCGGTTAACCGGAAAATACTGAATGTCGCGTTCCTGCAATTCCGTCTCCGTCAATAACAGGTTGTCAAGCGAGCCGCTTTTGCCAAGCGTATAAAC
>JAKOXM010000014.1 GCA_029781095.1 Bacteroidota bacterium | reverse complement strand
CAAATGCAAAGCGGGAAACTGATGGCGATCCGACTTTTGATGGAACACGGATTGGACGGATTGGACACGGATTTTCACTGAATTCATTATAAATCCGGCCAGTAACCTGCCCAAAGGGTTTTACACCATTCGCATCCTGAAGGACGGGCAAATGCAAAGCGGGAAACTGATGGTGATCCGACTTTAGATGGAACACGGATTGGACGGATTGGACACGGATTTTCGCTGAATTCATTATAAATCCGGTCAGTAACCTGCTCGAAGGGTTTTAACCATTCGCATCCTGAAGAAGGACGGACAAATGCAAAGCGGAAAACTGATGGTGATCCGACTTTAGATGGAACACGGATTGGACGGATTGGACACGGATTTTCACTGAATTCATTATAAATCCGGCCAGTAACCTGCCCAAAAGGTTTTACACCATTCGCATCCTGAAGGACGGGCAAATGCAAAGCGGAAAACTGATGGCGATCCGACTTTTGATGGAACACGGATTGGACGGATTGGACACGGATTTTAATAAAATCAGTGAAAATCCGTGTCCAATCCGTGCCATCCGTGTCCCATCTAACCCTGGCGATCTAGAAATTCAGTGCCAAACGGGCAAAGCCCCGGAGGCCATTGCCACCCATTTGAACGGCATCCCAGGGTCCGCCGGTTTCGTTGTTGAAAGCCCACTGCGAAGCGCCCGGCGCATAGCCGAGGTCGGGGTGGACGTTGAGAAAGTTATCAACACCGATATTGATTGTCAGGTTGTTATTGAACTTATAGGAAGCGTAAAGATCGGGAACGAGTTTGCCGTTGTACACGTATTCATCAGATACATACACCGACGGGTTGGCGTCGGTGGGTACCATCGGATTGATGCCGAGACCGTCTTCGCCATAACCGAGCAAGGTGATTTTTCCGAAATAATTGAGCCGTGTGCCGATGGCAAATTTACCGAAACCGTATTCCAGGTTGAAGGCCAGTTTTACCGGAGGTGCAGAAGCGAGGATAAACGTTTTTTCCCGGTCGCTGAGGAACGTTTCTCCAAAATCGCGGAGCAGGTCGGGTATATTGACCTTGTCAATGGTCATGTCCTGAAAATTGGCAGCCAGCAACACCCGTAAACGGTTTTTGTCCATTTGTTTGTTGTATTCCACCACAAGGTCGACTCCCTTGTTTGTTGTGTTGACCGCATTGGCAAAAAACTGGGCGAGACTGACGTTCAGGCCTTTTAATGTGCCGGTAAAATTAGGGTCCAGAGTGGGGTCATCGGCACTGAACTGGCCTGACAACACGATCCGGTCTTTTACTTTTACCATGTAGCCATCCACCGTTACGGTCAGTTCCCGAACAGGTTTCCACGTAAATCCTACGCTGGCATTCACTGATTTTTCTTCCGTCAATTCGGGTATGCCCGCCGCTTTGGTGATCGGGCTGTAATTGGGAGCGATCTTCACTTCAAGGATTTTGCCGCCTTGCACGGTCGTAAACGTACTGCTGAAATTGATTTGCTGGAGCGACGGCGCCCTGAATCCGGTGCTTGCCGAGGCGCGCAGGTTGAAGTTGTCTGCCACTTTGAAGCGGGTTGCCACTTTTCCGTTGGCCGTAAAGCCGAAATCGCTGTAATTTTCAAGCCTCACGGCGAGGCCTGCCAGGAATCTGTCTGTAACATCCAGTTCGAAATCTCCGTAAGCGCCCGCGCAGCTGCGGTTGGCATTCACAACGTCGCCGGGCTGATAACCGGGAAATCCTTGCGAGCCGGAAGCCTTCAGCGTATCGTAATTGGCGTACGATGCTTTTTCGCCTGCATACAATTTGTAGTTGTCATAGCGGAATTCGGCTCCGAACGCGACATTGAGACCGCTCATTATGTCGGTATACAACTTACTGAAATTCAGGTTCGTAGTATTTTGCATAAAGCTGAAACCGCCATCGTCGAAATGGGTCTGGTTGGGTCCGAGGCCGGCATTGAAGGTTTTGTCGCCGAAAAAGTGGAAATTGTTGTAACCCGTATTGTTGCTGGCATCCCAATCCCAGCCTTCTCCAAACTGGCCTTTGAGTCCGGCCGCAAACGAGGCGTCCTGGATTTCCGTCTGGATATGCGGATTGAAAAAAGACTCACCGTCCGGATCCTGTTTGATGATACCGGGTACTTCGATCAGGTCGCCGCCGTCGGTCGGAAAACGCTCCGGCCGGGCGGAAAAATTGCGGGTAAAGGCATAAGCATCCGATTTTTTCCCGGAAAAACCGCCAAACGAATAAAATGTGAGGCGATCGTTGTCTTTGATCGGTATCTCCGAATTGTACATGCCGCCATAGCCGGTCATGGATGCATCACCGTTCGCCCGGCGGTAAATATCGATGGGCAATACATTGTCCAGTTCCTGACGGTATGTTTTTCCCTGGTTGGCATAGTTGAGCGTTACGTTTACAAAACCGCCTCTTCCGCCGACGGGAATGCCGTAATTAACACCTGCGGTGTACAACGGGCCGTCAAATTTTTTACCGTCGCCGGTCTCATAATAACCGACCTTATCCCTTTTAAACACGGGATTGTACTTGGTATCGTGGTAAACAGAATATCCGAGGTCGGCGCTGAATGTGCGGACGTTCTTCTTGAGAATGATGTTGATAACGCCCGCTATGGCATCCGAGCCATATTGCGCGGAAGCGCCGTCGCGCAGAATCTCCACCCGGTCGATGGCCTGCACCGGAATGGCGCTCAGATCGGTTCCGGAATTGCCGCGACCGCGGGTGCCGAACACGGCTACGAATGCTGTTTGGTGTCGGCGTTTGCCATTGATGAGCACCAGGGTCTGGTCGGGGCCGAGGCCGCGGAGCGTCGCCAGATCGATGTGGTCGGCGCCATCGGAGCCGGACTGCTTGTTGTAGTTGAAAGACGGTGCGCTGTAATTGAGCAGCGAGGTCACGTCTGCGCGCGCGGTGGAGAGTGTCACCTGGCCGACATTGATAATATCGACCGGCACGGGGGTTTCCGTCTGCGTCCGGTTGGCGCGCCTCGTACCTACTACGACCACCTGGTCGAGCAGGGTTTCGCTGGTGATCATGGCAATATTGACTTCCGATCGACCGTCGGTAACTACTTCCTGGGTGGCGAAGCCGGTATATTTAAAAACGATGGTGGCATCGGGGCGGCTGATCCTGAGCTGGTAAGATCCGTCGGCCGCGGAATAGGTGCCCGTGGAAGTACCGCGTTCGCTGATACTAACCCCGGCAAGTCCTTCTCCACCCGAGTCGGTTACCTTGCCTTTGATCGTGGTCTGGGCAGCCAAATTGCCGATGGCCGCTAAAAAGAAAAATAATGAGAATAATTGCTTCATACGATATAGGTGAGTTTGAGTGAAAAACTGTGTCTGGAATTAAAAGAATAAACAGAAATGAGTGACTCGGAAAGCAAGCCCGCTACCACAACTGCGCGGCATTTGCGAACTCAAAATTCCGGTTGCAAAATACAACACCCGTGAAGCATTTTTCGAACTTACTGTCTCTTTTGACAGGCGTGCCCGGGGCTTCGATTCATAAAAATGCTGCCTACTTGGATCAATACCGTAATTTTGTTGGTACTTCCCCGCCGTTTACCAAATTCTGAAATTTTGCTGATGCGTATGAAACACAACTACTCGCTATTTATATTTTGCTGTCTGTCTATATTTTACAATGAAAACCTGTTCGCTCAGTGCCCGATCACCGTTGATGCAGGGCCAGACGTATACCTGTGCGCGCCGCCGACCCCGACCCAGCTAAACGGCGATATCAGCGGCGATTACCTGAATTTTTTCTGGACACCGACTACGGGCATGACCGGCTCCAATACGCTCAATCCGACGGTCAATGTAAGCACGACGACCAATTATGTTCTGACGGGCCGGGCAGCCGACTACAGCAACAACCTTATTTCCAACGGAGACTTCGAAGCGGGCAACAGCGATTTTACCAGTGATTACGTATACAACCCCGGTGACCTCGTTCCGGAAGGTTACTATGATGTGTTGAGCAATCCGCAAGACGACCATCCCGGTTTTGCGCCCTGCGGCGATCATACATCGGGCGGCGGCAACATGATGGTGGTAAACGGCGCAGGTGTCCCAAATCAGGACGTATGGTGTCAAACCATATCGGTAACGCCCAACACACAATACGTTTTTTCAGCCTGGGTGACCTCGGTCGTAGCCGCTTCGCCGGCACTTTTGCAGTTTTCGATCAATGGTGTACCGCTCGGCAATATATTCGCTGCACCGGGCGGCACCTGCAATTGGCAGCAGTTTTTCCAGCTCTGGAACAGCGGCGGCAACGGGAGCGCGACGATTTGTATCGTCAACCAGAACACCACGCTCGGCGGCAATGATTTCGCCCTTGACGATATCCTGTTCGCACCCACGTGCCTGGTGACGGATACGGTCACGGTGCATGTCGTAAGCATTACCGCCGTTGCTGCGCCGGCATTTTATTTTATCCCCTGCAACGGAGCCAATATCACCCTGAGCGGAGCGGGATCGAGCACCGGGGCCAATATTACCTATAACTGGGACTCACCAAACGGAAACATCGTATCCGGGCAAAATACCCTTTCGCCCGTCGTAAATGCCGCAGGGACATACACCCTGACAGTTACATACGACAACGGCCTCGTAACCTGTACCAAAACGGCGACCGTGAATGTGGCCGAAAGCCCCAACCAACTGGCCGCGTGGATCAACCCGCCCACACCGCTGGGTTGCGGCTCCAGCACATCGACACTGATCGGCAATTCGACCCAGCCCGCCTTTTCTACTTATCAATGGACGGCGGGTCCGGGGGGTAACATTGTCACGGGCGCCAATTCGAAAATAGCCACGGTGGACCAACCGGGCGAATACACGCTGCTTGTCACAAATACCGCCACCGGTTGTACCGCAACGGTTGACGTTATTGTCACTGCCACCACCAATCCGCCTGTAGCCAATGCAAGTGCCGCCGGGGTCATCAGCTGTAACCAGCCGACGACAGCGCTTTCCGGCAACGGATCCACGACAGGCCCCAATATCGCCTACGCCTGGACGACGCCGAACGGGATGATCGTTTCAGGGCAAAATATGCAAAATGCCGTCGCAGGGGCCGGGGGGATGTATATTTTGTCTGTCACCAATACATCCAGCAACTGTTCTTCTGCCGACACCGTTATTGTAGCGGCCGATACAGTCGCGCCGGTGGTAAGCATCGCGCCGCCGGGCAATCTGGATTGCGATACCGATACCCTGACTCTTTCCGGAACCGTGACACCGGCCAACACGCCGGTCGTGTGGGGCACATTTGGCCCGGGCATTATTGTATCCGGAGGAAATACCCTGACACCCCAGATAATCTCGAACGGGGTCTACAACCTCACCGCTACCAATCAACTCAACGGCTGTACGGCGACGGCTTCCGTCATTGTCAATACCGACTATACGCCGCCTGTTGCCGTCGCCGCACCCGCAGACTCCATAACCTGCCAGTTCCCGGCGATCACACTTTCGGGCGCGGGATCGAGCAGCGGATCGAATTTTTCATACCACTGGACGCCCACACCCGGAGGCAATATCGTATCCGGGCAAAATACCCTGAACCCGGTTGTAAATGCGCCCGCAACCTATACCCTGCTCGTCACCAACACCTCGAATGGATGCACCGCAACCGTTGCCGTGCCCGTCTTCGCCGATACGAATATTGTAGTAGCCGTTGCCAATGCTCCGGATACTCTTTCCTGCGTGGTCAGCACCTCCGTACTCGATGCCAACGGATCATCGTCAGGCCCGGCCATGGTTTATGCCTGGACGACGGTCGACGGCAATATTACAGGAGGCGCGAATACCCCGAATCCGACAGCGGATAAGCCCGGGACCTACCAACTGTTATTGACAAACACTGCGAACGGTTGCTCGGCTACCGATCTCGCAATCGTCGAACAGAATCTGGCCACACCAAATGTGCAGATAACCCAGCCCGGCCAGCTGACATGCTCCAACCCCACGCAAACCATCCAGGCGCAAAATCTTTCCCTGCCGGGCAGTTTTGTATATTCCTGGATTGCAGCGCCCGGCGGCAATATCCTTTCGGGCGACAGTACTCTGAACCCGGTCGTGAACGCACCGGGTCTGTACGTATTAACCACCGTCAATCTTGTCAGCGGTTGCAGCGCAACCGATTCGATTACAGTCACGCTCGAAGCCGGCACACCGGTGGCCGTGGCGAACGTCGCAGGTCCGCTTACCTGTGCTGCCCTTACCCAGGTGCTGAACTCTGCGGGTTCTTCCACAGGCGCTAATTTCAGCTATAACTGGACAACACCGGATGGCAACATTCTGAGCCCTCCTTCCACGCCGAGCCCAACCGTTAACCAGCCGGGGACATATAATTTGCTGATAACCAATATCTCCAATGGCTGCACAGCCACAACCAATGTGGTCGTTGCACAGGATACGAATGCTCCGCCCGCCGATGCCGGGCTGCCGGGCCTGCTCACCTGCAGCCAACCCGGGCAAACACTTATAGCGAATAACGGCCTGCCCGACAGCACCCTGTCCGTGAGCTGGACGACTCCGAACGGCAACATTACCGGCAACCCGGCAAATGACACGATCAGCTGCAACCAGCCCGGCCTGTACCTGCTTACCGTGACAAACCCCTCCAATGGCTGTACTGCCACCGATACGGTTCTGGTGACTGCCAATCAGCAGCAACCGGCACTTTCCATTGCTCCACCCTCCGTGCTGACATGCACGCAAACAACCCTGACATTGGTGTCTGCTGCTACCGGTGATTCGCTATCGTACCAATGGCAGACGAACGGCGGGCAATTTGTATCCGGACAAAACACCGCTAACCCCATCGTGGATGAGCCCGGCAATTATTCCCTGACCGTCACAGATGGCGTCAATGGCTGCACCAATTCCGCGAGTGTCACGGCCGATCAGGATATTGTTCAGCCTGACATCCAGATAACGGCGCCAGGCATAGTGACCTGCACAAACCCGACGCAATCCATTCTGGCACAAAATCTTACCCTGCCGGGAACTTTCACTTATATGTGGACGGCTGCTTCTGGCGGAAATATCATGTCAGGTAGCAACAGCCTCTCGCCCGTCGTGAGTGCCGGGGGCGATTATTCACTTCTCGTGACCAATACCGGCAACGGGTGCACCGGTGTATTTAACGTCAGTGTACAGCAGAACACCACGCCGCCCACCGCCAACGCCGGCCTGAACGATACCCTGACCTGCAATATCAGTACCCTGACCATCGCCGGATCCGGGTCCGGCGCCGGTGCGCTGACTTATTCCTGGACGGCCACCAACGGCGGCAGCATTGTGTCGGGAGGCAATACGCCAACACCGGTTGTAGATTCGGCTGGTATTTATAATTTACTGGTAACCAATACTGTAAATGGGTGTACCGCTACCGACGCGGTGCAAATTTTCGACGACGTCAGCGCGCCGCAGGCAAATGCCGGGGCGCCGCCTACTCTTACCTGTTCGCTCACGCAAACGGCACTGAACGGTACAGCCAGCACAGGTCCCAGTTATACCTACAACTGGACAGCTTCCGGCGGAGGCAATATCGTATCGGGACCGGGTACACTCAATCCGGTGGTAGACCAGCCGGGCATTTATATTTTTACCGTTACCAATATTGCCAATGGTTGTATAGCGGTTTCACAAGTAACTGTAAATGAAAATATTACGCCGCCGCCTGCGGGAGTTGCCGCGCCGGGCACTCTCACCTGCAATGTCACGAGCCTCAGCCTCGCCGGAGCGCCCGTTTCCGGCAACTATACATGGCAATGGCAAACAACAAACGGCAATATCGTTTCCGGAGCCAATACGGCAAGCCCCGTGATCAATCTGCCGGGCGCTTATACTTTGGTCGTAACAGATCAGCAAAACGGCTGTTCGGCGGCAGCCTTCTCGGTTGTAACGCAGAATATCACACCGCCCGTGATTTCGGCTACCGCTCCGCAAATATTGAAATGTGCGGTGACCACAGTACCTGTCATCGGTTCGGTAACGCAACCCGCCAGCAATTATCAAGCGGTCTGGACCACTGCCGGCGGTCATTTTGTTTCGGGCCAGAATTCCCTGACCGCTTCGGTGGACTTGCCGGGAACATATGTCCTTACCGTAGAGGACACGCAAAACGGATGCACCGCATCGACGCAGGTACAGGTAGATCAAAATATTATACCACCCATCGCCCAGGCCGCCGCACCCGCACAGATCACCTGCGCCAACCCCTCGGTAAGCCTGAGCGGCACGGGATCTTCCACGGGGCCGGGTTTTACCTATGGCTGGACCGGTGGACAAATCACGAGCGGACAAAACTCCCTGGCGCCCGTTGTGTCAGCGACAGGGCTTTATACACTGATCGTCACAGATCAGTCAAATGGTTGCACGGCAACGGCCAGTACGACGCTCACGGCCAATACGACACCGCCTGCGGTGTCCGTAGCCACGCCGGGCGTCCTCACCTGCGTTCAGAATTCGGTAACGCTTGATGCTGGCGCCTCGAGCCAGGGGGCGGGTTTCAGCCCGACCTGGACGACCACCAATGGGCAGATATCGTCAGGTCAAAATTCGCTGAATCCGGTTGTCAGCCAGCCGGGTATCTATACATTGACGATTTTGAATTCACAAAACGGGTGTTCCGCATCAGTACAAACTACAGTAAATCAAAATATTATGCCGCCAGGGGCCGAAGCGGGTCCCGCCGCCGAACTGCACTGCAACCAACCGGAAGTCTCGCTTCAGGGCAGCAGCCCCGGTACAGGCAATATGACTTACGCCTGGTCGACAACCGACGGCAATTTTGTGGGCGCTACCAATGTACAGTCGCCTCTGGTGGATGCACCTGGCAACTACCAACTCGTCGTGACCAATCCCTCGAACGGTTGCACATCGACGGATGCAGTGGTCGTGACGGAAGTACCGCTTCCCGCCTTTGAGCCGGAACTGCTGCAACCGGATTGCCATCACCCGAAGGGTATGGCAGACATCGGCCTTGTCACCGGCGGCACCGCACCATTTAAATATTCGAAAGACGGTGGACAGACCTTTGCCGGGCAATCACTTTTCAGCAATCTGGCGCCCGGTTCTTACGATCTCGTTGTGCAGGATGTACACGGCTGCACCGCGGAAGAAACTGTGGTTGTGAATGCGCCTTTTTTCCCCGAAGTGGAATTGCAGGATTTTACCCTGATACAACTGGGTGATTCGGTACTGCTGGAGCCCGTGTTGAATCTGCCGGCTGCCAACGTCATCACATGGCAGTGGTCCCCGCCGGATGGCCTGTCTTGCGCAGATTGCCCTGAGCCGTATGCAAAGCCCTTGAAATCAACCGTTTACACCCTTGTCATAACTGATGTAAATGGCTGTACGGCAAAGGCATCCACCCAATTGCGGGTCGACAAGCGCCGTTACCTGTATGCCCCGAATATTTTTTCACCCAACGGCGACGGCATCAATGACATATTTACGCTGTATGCCAAAGGCGTGAAAAACATCCGCACTTTACAGGTTTTCGACCGCTGGGGGGCGGAAGTATTTATGGTGCAGGACCTGCAACCCAACGACGAATTGCGCGGCTGGAACGGCAATTTCCGGGGCAATAACCTCAACCCAGCTGTGTTCGTCTGGCAGGCTGTGGTGGAGTTCGACGACGGGGAGGTGGAAGTATTTTCAGGTGATATCACGTTGGAGCGATAAGACACCGGATGAGAAAATCGGGAATTTCAGGTCAGGTTTTGGCTAAAAAATTTCTAATCTTGCGGCAAAAATTGATATGCCCAAAAAGAGCGGCACAGGTATTATTGTAGGGCGTTTTCAGGTTTTTGAACTGAACGATATCCACGAAAAGCTCATCACTTCCGTGGTGGATCAGCATGAGCGCATCATTATTTTCCTCGGCTCCAATCCGGCGCCCAGCCTCCAGAATCCCATCGACATGGAGTTGCGGGTGCTGATGTTCCACGATCGTTTCGGCGAAGAAATTCAGGTGGAGGAAATGCCCGATCTGCCCGATGACCGCATCTGGAGCCAGGAGCTCGACCGTCGTATTCTTGAATTGCGCCCCACGGGCGAGGTTACGTTATACGGTTCGGAGGAAGAATTTGTGAATCGCTATTCCGGGCGGCACAAGACCGTTGTGCTCGAAGCAAAAGAAGAAGATTTTCCCGAAAATCCGCACATGGATGCCCTGGAGAACCTGCGTGATTTTCGCGCCGGTATCATCTACGCCAATATGCAGCGTTTCCCAACCGTGTACCCCACGGTAGACGTTGCCGTTTTCCGCAATGACCGGCAGGAATTGCTGCTGGCGCGCAAACCCAACGAAACCAGATACCGCTTGCCCGGTGGATTTACGGACCCTGAAGATGAAAGTTATGAAGAGGCCGCCATGCGTGAACTTGGCGAGGAATGTGGCGAAATTACCGTCGAAGAACTCACTTACCTCGGCTCTCACCGCATCGACGACTGGCGCTACCGCGGCTCCTGGGACAGCATCATGACCCACCTGTATGCCTGTGAACTGGCAGAAGGCAACCCCGAACCCAGTGACGATATCGAGGAATTGCGTTGGTTTGACGTAAAAAAACTGAACGAAGAGCAATTCGTGCAGGAGCACCGCCCGCTGTGGGAAATGTTGAAGGAATATCTGGAGGAAGAAGCCTAAGACTCCACCTCGGCTATTTCTTCCGCTTCTTCTTCTTCCTGTTTTTCAATCACATCGATCTCGAACCGAAGGTTTTCAATGATAAACTCCTGACGCTCAGGCGTATTCTTGCCCATGTAATAATCCAGCACATGGTCCAGATTCGTCTCTTCAGGCAGTATCACCGGGTCGAGGCGGATGTTTTCGCTGATGAAATCGGCAAATTCGTTCGGACTGATCTCGCCAAGCCCTTTGAAGCGGGTGATCTCGGCCTTGCCGCGCAGTTTTTTGATAGCGGCCTGTTTTTCCTGATCCGAATAGCAATAAAACGTCTGTTGCTTGTCGCGTACGCGGAAAAGCGGCGTGTCGAGGATGTACAGGTGGCCGTTGCGCACCAGATCGGGGAAAAACTGTAGAAAAAATGTGAGCAGCAGCAGGCGGATGTGCATACCGTCCACGTCGGCATCTGTGGCGATCACCACGCGGTTGTAGCGCAGGTCGTCGAGCGAATCCTCGATGTTGAGTGCGTGCTGGAGCAGGTTGAATTCCTCGTTTTGGTATACGATCTTTTTGGTCAGCCCGAAGCAGTTGAGCGGCTTGCCGCGCAGGCTGAATACGGCCTGGGTATTCACGTCGCGGGCTTTTGTGATGGATCCGCTGGCGGAGTCGCCCTCGGTAATGAATACCGTGGTGGCCAGTTTGGTATCTTCCGGGCCTTTTTCGTTGAGGTGGTAGCGGCAGTCGCGCAGTTTTTTGTTGTGGATGTTGGCGGCTTTGGCGCGCTGGTTGGCGAGTTTTTTTACGTCGGCGATCTCTTTGCGCTCGCGTTCCGACTGCTGGATGCGCTTGAGCATCTCTTTGGCTACCTCGGGATTTTTATGCAGGAAATCGTCGAGGGCCTTGTTGAGAAAATCGCTCATCCAGGTGCGGATATTCTGTCCGTCGGGGCTGATTTTTTCGGAGCCGAGCCGCGTTTTTGTCTGCGATTCGAATACCGGCTCCTCCACGCGTACGCTTACAGCCGCGATGATACTTTCCCGGATATCTTTGGCGTCGAAGTTTTTCTTGAAGTGGTCGCGTACCACCTTCACGAGAGCCTCGCGGAAAGCATTGAGGTGGGTGCCGCCCTGGGTGGTATTCTGGCCGTTCACAAAAGAGTAATACTGTTCGCCATAGTGTTCGCCGTGCGTCATCGCGATTTCAACGTCGTCGCCGGTGAGGTGGATGATCGGGTAGCGGACGTTTTCAGTGTTGGTTTTCTTTTCAAGCAGGTCGAGCAGACCGTTTTTGGAATGGAAGGTTTTGCCGTTGAAGTTGATCTTCAGCCCTGCGTTGAGGTAGGCGTAGTTCCACAATTGCTGCTCCACGTATTCGAACACCCAGCGAAAGTTGCGGAACATGCCGTTATCGGGCTTGAAATGTATAAGGGTTCCGTTCTCCTCTTGGGTAGATTCTAACTTGCTCTCTTTCTTTAAGTTGCCAAACTGAAACTCGGCCCATTTGGCTTTGCCTTCGCGTATGGCCGTGACTTTGAAGTATTCGGACAGGGCGTTTACGGCCTTGGTACCCACGCCATTGAGACCCACCGATTTTTTGAAGGCCTGCGAGTCGTACTTGGCGCCCGTATTGATCTTGCTCACGACATCCACGACCTTTCCGAGCGGGATGCCGCGGCCGTAATCGCGCACGACGACGCCGTTTTCGTTGATGCTGACATCTATGGCCCGCCCATGGCCCATGGCATATTCGTCGATCGAGTTGTCGATCACTTCCTTGAGTAATACGTAAATGCCGTCCTCGGGACTGCTGCCGTCGCCCAGCTTGCCGATGTACATACCCGGACGCAGACGGATATGTTCGCGCCAGTCGAGCGATTTGATTTCATCTTCTGTATATCTGACCTCTGCCATTTTGGATTGTGCTGACTTGTCTTTTGGCGTGGCAACGGAGGGTTTGCCCGCTTTCTTTTGCTTCGATGATTTGTGATGGACGCCCAAAGTAATGCAGTTTTAGTCGATTGACAAAAGGTATATTGGATGACGGGCAAATTTAAAACAATTTTGCCTGATTAAAAACAAATTGTATTTAAATATTATGAGCCTGGTATCCTGTAACCGGCGGGCACAATTATATAATCGCCTCCGGAGTAAAGGCGTTTTATCAAATTCTCTCTGAAAATGCAGGATGGAAGGAAAAATGTCACTCAAAAACTGGCTTCACACGAATTGAGACTCTTACCCGGAATGACACTATTACGAATGCTTCCGTTTCAACGGAAAAGCACTCTCCGCAAACTCGATCCCCAGGCCTATCCATTCGTCCAGCTGCCGGTCCGTATCAAAACCTTCCGGTTCGACGTACAGAAATCCTTTCATCGGCTTGCCGGTAAAATCCATTTCGCGGCAGTGCGGTTTTTGCAGTGATACCTCGTATTTCGATGGCACTACCCGAACCATCAGGTCATCCTTTACGATGCCGCAGGCCATTTTGCCCTTGTACATAAATGCCAGGCCACCGAACATCTTTTTTTCCTCGACGCCCTCGCGAGTGCGCAGGGCATTGCGGATACGATCGGCAAGTAATTCATTGTATGCCATGGTTCATGAATTGGAATTTAATGCCATTCTGTTCCCTTCGCTATCGATAAATATGGCCATATAGCCGTATTCCGGTGAAATCTGTGTTTTCGGCCGGACGACCTTTCCGCCGGCGGCTTCCACCCGGCCGAGCACTTCGTCGAGGTCCGGATTGGCATCGAGGTATACGAGTGTGCCGTGGGTTTCGCTGGGCCGGTACGATTCGTGCTGGCACAAGGCCGCGCCGATGCCCTTGTGCGGAAACATGCCCATTTTGAGGCCGCCGAGGTCCAGAAACTGTATTTCCATACCGAAAATGGTTTCGTAGAATTTTATCGCCCGGGCGATGTCGGTGGCGGGGATTTCAAACCAGTTGGTCCATGGTTTCATAAGCCGCAGGAATAGAAGCTGAGAAAGAAAACTTGTGTCCGTGATTTTACCGGACAAAAGTAATTTTTTCAAAATTAAAAACAAAAAGTTTTATAAAAACATTTTTTGTTTTTAAAGCAACAGTTCTCCTGCCGTCGGCTAGGATTCCACCGGCTCTTCGCGGTAGGAGATCACCCACAAGCCGGCAAACGTAAACATTCCGTTGATCAGGATTGTCAGGAAACCCAGGTCGAACCATTGCCTGCAACCGACGTCCAGTATCCAGGTCAGCGTTGGCGCCAGCAGGCAGACGAGCAGCGACCAGCGGTCGTGTATCCTGAACCGGGTGAACAGGCCAAAAGTGAAAAGCCCGAGCAAGGGCCCGTACGTATAGCCCGCGATCTTAAAAAGGAGGTTGATCACGGCCTCGCTGCTTACAGCGTTGAGGATCAGTATAATTACAACGAAAAGGGCTGCGAATCCGAGATGCACCCAGGTGCGGTATCGCCGTTGCGTTGCGACGGCGGCTTCATACGCCTTGTGCTCCGCTTCGGGAGCGTACGTTTCAGGCGGAACGGGTGTGTTTTTCTCAAAATTCAGGAAATCTACACAAAAACTCGTCGTCAGCGCGGTCAAAGCAGAATCCGAACTGGCATAGGTGCTTGCAATCAGACCCAGAATAAAGAAAATACCGGCGGCCATGCCGAGGTGATCGAATGCAATTTTGGGGTACAGGTAGTCGGTATGATCGGGAATCTGCAGACCCAGCGAACCCGCGTATTGGTACAGCAAGGCGCCCAGCATCAGAAAAAGGAAATTGATGACCACGAGGTAAATGCAGAATACGAGCATATTCTTTTGCGCCTCGCGCAGGTTTTTGCAAGCCAGGTTTTTCTGCATCAGGTCCTGGTCCAGGCCGGTCATGGCGATGGCGATCAGTGCACCGCTGACAAACTGTTTGACGAAGTGATTGGGGTCCGTCAAAAAATTGTCGAAGAAAAACATCTTTCCGTAGCGACCATTCATGATGGACGGAATGATATTGTCTGCAGTCATATCCAGCGTTTTGCCGACCGTCAGAACGGTAAAAATCAATGCCGCCAGAAAAAAGGTTGTCATGATCGTATCCGTCCAGATAATGGTCTTCAGGCCGCCTTTAAAAGTATAGGCATATATCAGCCCCAGCATCAGCGATACGGTAAGCGGAAAAGGAACGCCCAGCGGAGCAAATACAAATAATTGCAACACGCTGGCTGCCAGAAACATACGTGCTGCCGAGCCCAGTGTGCGCGACAACAGGAAATAGGCGGCGCCTGTCTTGTATGCCCGGTGGCCGAAGCGTTGCTCGAGATATCCGTAGATGGATGTCAGTTGCAGCCGGTAGTACAGGGGCATCAGCACGGTAGCGATGAATAAATACCCTGCGAGATAGCCAAACACCACCTGCATATAGGAGAACGCCATGTTGAGGCCGGTACCTCCCACTTTGCCGGGAATGGAAATAAATGTAACCCCGCTGATGCTGGTGCCGATCATGGCATAGGCTACTACATACCAGGGGACCTTCCGGTTTGCCAGAAAAAATCCTTCGTTGCTCACATTGCGCCCCGTAAGCCACGCTACTCCTATAAGCATGGCAAAATAGAGGAACAATATGATCAGGACGAGCGCAGGTGTGAGATGTGCAGTCATTATCTTTTTCGGCGGAAAACGCTGAATGAAAATTGCGGGGCACGGGGCAAATGTAGATTTTTTCGCGGAAGCGACACCATTTCAGCATTTCTGGTCTTTTCATAACACGAAATTTTAACACCATGAATTCCGGTATTGTGAAACATTATAAAACACTGTTTGGCGAAATGGTTTGTTACGACCGAATTAAGCAGAAATTGAATTTAAAGCCAAAAAAAATGACGGTTTCCCGAAAGTGCGTTACGTTTGTCTATCTGTTTTAATCATTACACTTTCACTTAAATCTGTTACAGTTATGAAGATCAAAACCTTTAACAAATGCCTGTTGCTACTGGCATTGCTTTTCGTGAGCGCCCAGGCAGCAGTTGCTCAATTTACCATTTCCGGCAAGATTACGGACAAAAACGGCGAAGGCCTTCTGGGGGCCACGATTGCCGTGGTGGGCGCATCCCGCGGCACTTCCACCGACGTCAATGGCAGTTATCGTCTGGAGATACCGGGCTCGTCGGCCACGATAGCCATTTCGTATACCGGTTACAAAACGGTCAATCTCCAGGTAACATCCGCCAACACAAACGTCGATGTAGTCCTTGAAGAAGACTTTGCGGGCCTGGATGAAGTGGTGATCTCGGGTCTGGCAACCAACGTAAAACGCGCCAACGCAGCCAACGCCGTTTCTTCCATCACCAGCAACGAACTGGTAGGCACCACCGTCCAGTCGACCATGGACGGGGCCTTGTATGGCAAACTGACAGGCGTCAA
>JAKOXM010000013.1 GCA_029781095.1 Bacteroidota bacterium | reverse complement strand
GTTTTACGGTAAAAAATAATTCTTTTCCGGGGTACAATATAGTGCTGTATCCACGCGTCCTAGACCATTGTATATAATTGAGTGAGGGGCTGTGTTATTACATGTGAAGGAGAGACTTCGCTGTTGACACTGCCAGATAGTTTTAATCCAATGGGCTTAATCTATTTAACCAATCTCACTCAACGTATGCGCCGTTTGTATATACTTGCGATTACAACCCTTAATTTTCTCCTTGTAAATCAACTTCTTGCGCAACAAACGCTGCAAGTCCAGATGAATAGCCGCGTAATGCGGCATCAGATGCAAGCGGGAAAAGGCCAGTCAGACATCCATCTTTGCGATCTTGTGCCAGGCAACACCTACACTGTTATTGCCCTTGGGGCGGTACTGGATCAGCAGGCGGCATTCACGCTTTCTTCCGATGACCCGGCGGTCAAAAATGTCAGTACCATTGCGGGTCGCCCGCATTATATCCGGTTTTTGGCCGCTGAAACCTGCGTTACGCTGAAACTGAATATCGATGCCGCTGGAGATGAAGTACCCATGTTTCTTTCCGTTAAATGCGAAGATTGCCCCGTTGACAACACCTGGAAAGAAAAATTTCTGGAAAAGGTCGGTAGCGTTGCCAATCTATCCACAAGCGGTGGCGCCACCGCTTCGAGTCTGATTTCGACCACGCTGATCGGGGGCGACTGCTTCGATGTGACGAATATTACTTCTTCCGGGAACACGGCTTCCAGAGGCACTTTTACCAATGGCGCAACCAATATCGGACTGGCCAAAGGCGTGGTGCTTTGCACCGGTAATGTCAATATTCTTCCGGGGCCTAATAATCTCCAAAATGCCGACGGTGGCTTTGGCAACAATTCTACGGACGATCCCGACCTTGCAACCCTGACAACGGGCGATCAGTACGATGTCAGCAAAATTGAATTTGATTTTACCCCCACCACCGATCAGGTGACATTTGATTTTGTCTTCGGCTCCGAGGAATACTGCGAGTATGTCGGTTCACAGTTTAACGACGTTTTCGGTTTTTTCATCAGTGGCCCGGGTATTGTCGGTACAAAAAATATTGCCCTCGTTCCGGGCACTTCAATCCCGGTCGCCATCAACAATGTGAACCATATTTCCAATACGTCATACTACGTCAACAACAATACAGGCATTTCCTGCAATGGCTCGCCTGCATTCAATCTCGCTGAATGCCAACTCGACGGCTGGACGACCGTGCTGACCGCCGAGGCTGCGGTTCAGCCTTGCAAGACCTATCATATTAAATTGGCTATTGCGGATGTGGCCGACCCCTATTACGACTCTGCGGTGTTCCTGAAAGCCAACTCATTCGACGCAGGCGGTCAGGCACATGTGCAAGCTGCATATCCGTCCGGGTTGCAGAATGTTTATGAAGGATGCGGCCAGGGTTATATCGAGTTTGTTCGGGGCAGCGGCGATGTCAACCAGCCGTTGGTCGTGAACTTTACGGTAGGCGGCACCGCAACGCCCGGATCAGATTACATTCCGATATCCAGCCCGGTAACCATTCCGGCCGGCCAGTCGAAGATACAGATACCCGTAACCGTCATTTCCGATACGATCGTCGAAGGACAGGAATCCATTATTTTATCGCTGAAAAACCCCTGTTCATGCACTCAGCAGAAAGCCGAGTTTTACATAGACGACCTGTCACCGCTGAATGTGGAACTCAATGATCAGACCATCTGCGGGAATACGGGCGCCACGCTTTCTCCCACCGTTACGGGCGGGCTGACGCCGCTCAGCTACCAATGGAGCAACGGCTTGACCACGCCGTCGATAACTGTCAATACCCAGGGTACCAATACCTACTTCGTCACGGTTACGGACAACTGCGGGTCGACCGGCGTCCAATCGGCGGTTGTGACCATTCAGCCAACTCCGACGGCAACAATTACCGGTTCCGGACACTTTTGCAAGGGCGTCCCCGGTTCTGTTGAACTTAAAGTGGCACTCACAGGGACAGGCCCCTGGGATGTCGCGTATAACGATAACGGTAATACCCAATTGGCAACGTTTGCCTCGAGCCCCGGTATAATTACGGCGACGCAGCCGGGTACGTATTCTCTCTTGAGCGTCACTTCCCAAAACGGATGCACAGGCACGGTATCGGGTAACGTAAATATTCAGGAGATATCGGTCAGTCTGGCCTTAAATGGTACGGACCCCGTCTGTTTCGGCATTAAGAATGGCTCCATTCAGGCTTCGGCAAGCGGAGGTTCCGCGCCATACAACTACATCTGGAACACCGGCTTCAGCGGGTCAGATTATACAAACATTGGCTCCGGTACCTATGCGGTAACGGTGACGAGCATCGAAGGGTGTACGGCCGTCGATTCGATGACGCTTACCGAACCTCCGCTGCTGGTGGCTTCCATCGACAGTTCCCAAAATATCGATTGTAACAATCCGGTCGGAAGTGCCAGCCTTGAAGTGACGGGCGGCACACCCGGATATACCTATGTCTGGAGCAATGGCTCCAAGCAGAAAGATCCCTATTTTACAAGCGGCGGAACCTTTTCGGTAACCGTTACGGACGGCGCGGGCTGTACCCAAACACCTTCCGTGACGATAAGCGCCAACACCGCATTGCCCACGGCGCTCATTGCTCCTCCGGGCCAGATCACCTGCATTACCGAAGAAATAACCCTGAACGGTTCCGGTTCCTCGCAGGGAGGTCAATATACCCTCGAATGGAGCGGTCCTGGTTTCGTCTGTTGCCAGAATACCCTGCAACCCGTTGTAAATGAGGGAGGCGCCTATTCCCTGCTGATCACGAATACACAGACGGGTTGCACGGCCACTTACCAGACCACCGTCACGGAGAATAAGGATTATCCCTCGGCGATCGACCTTTTCTCCCAACCGCCGGCGTGCAGCGCCCGGCCCGGCATCATTCGTTTTGAAGAAGTATCGGGCGGGGTTGGGCCTTACCAGTATTCCATCGACGGCGGCGCCACTTTCCATACGATCAACGAATTCAAAAACCTCGGCCCGGGTACGTATGACCTGGTCGTACAGGGCGCTAACGGCTGCCAGTACGCCGAGTCGCTCGTATTCCCGGTACCCGTTGAACCCGACATATCGATCGACCCGGAAATACAGCTGGCGTTCGGCGAATCAGCGACCCTGACTGCTTTGCTCAACATTCCGCCGAATAAAGTGGATACGATCATCTGGTCGCCGACGGAAAGCCTGATTCCGACCAATGAGCCGTGGATAGTAGAAGTGAAGCCGTATCAATCCACGAAATACAGCGTCATGCTCATCGATGTCAACGGCTGCGAAGACCGGGCTGTGATCAACGTCCGGGTTGGCAACCCGCTGATCTGGGTGCCCAACGTCTTCAGCCCAATCAAGCAGGACGGCAACAACGACCGCTTTCTGATCTTCGCCGCAGGCAACACGGTGAAGAATATCAAGACTTTCCAGGTATTCGACCGCTGGGGCGCTGAGTTGTTCCACAAAGACAACCTGCAACCCAACGACGAAAATCTCGGCTGGGACGGCCGCTACCGCGGAAAATTGCTGGCCCCCGGGGTATTTGTCTGGTACGCCGAGGTGGAACTCATCGACGGCAGGCTGATCCTTTTGAAAGGAGATGTGACGATTGCGAACTGATGTACGACGGAAATCCAGTTCCGTCAGGGTGGTTCGTTAGCGGGGAGGATGGAGGTCACCATACATCACTCCGGTGTGGTATAACGTTGCATACACCCTTGCCGCACGCGTTGCACCTTGTGCGGTGGCTTTATGCGGCAGGGGCGTATGCATAATACAACGGTGTCGCATCAAAAATACGTAACGGGTTTCTCACTTTATCTGCCGGATCAGCTGCCAAAGCGCTTTTTGAATCGCAGGGGATTTTCTCCTGCGATTTTCTTAAACGTTTTATTGAAATGGGACAGGTTTTCGAAGCCGCTGCCAAAGCAGGCTTCTGTGACCGTACTGTTTTTGAGCAACATCCGGCGGGCTTGCCGGATGCGATAGTGATTGAGGTATTCCGTAAATGTTTGTCCCGTCGCCTTTTTAAAATAACGGCAGAAAGCAGCGTTGCTCAGTTGCGCAAGGGCAACTATCGCCTGCATTTCGATGGGTTCGTTGTAATGCTCCGTTATGTACTGCTGGATCTTTTTCAGGCGTTGCTGCCCGCGGAAATCCTGTTCGCTGGCAATCGGCTGAGCGCCTGCAGTCTGGTATTCCGGGCTGGTGGCAAGTATCTGGAAGACGTCGAGCAGGGTAACCAATTGCTCAAAGTTGTTTAATGCAGGCAGGCTCTTGAGCTTTTCCCCAGCCTGCCGTTTGGTATCCCCTGTAAAAAACAATGCCTCGCCGGCGCGCTCGAACAAACGCCGGATATCGGCCAGTTCAGGCTTCTTTAAAAAATCGGCGCCCATAAAATCGTCACGCAGCTGTACCACGATTTTCACATGGTCGCGATTTGCCCCGTAATCGAAATTCAGGTGCGGGATATAGGGGCCGATAAATGCCAGATCGCTCCCCGTGTACCGCGCCAGGTGATCGCCGATATGCCGGTTGCCGTCGGTGCCTTCGATATACACAATCTCGTATTCCGGGTGATAATGCCAGTAAAACACCTCCTCGAGGTGCGGCGTGACCAGCAGGCGAAACGAACTGTTCCGGTCAAACTGGATGTCCTCCCTTTTGATGCGCATGATTCGGAGATTGTTTAAAAATGATATCTGCCGTCAAAAGGCCGGCAGGCGTCTTGAAAGGCTTTTAAATTTGACCATATTTTACAACCTCATGAGTAAATTATACTAAAATAGTCAATAGAGAACAAAAAAACGCAATTCCAGTGGTAGTGCAGGTTTTCCCGGTTAAAGAATTTTGTACCAATGATTTTCACAAATTTTCCGGCAAAATATGGAACACAAGACAATGACCCCCACGATGCAACCCACCATGACCCCGACCATGCAACCGAACCAGGCCCACAAAGACATTCCGGGGAATCCGTCGACGGCCAAAAGCAGCAGCCAAAAACTCAATGACCGCAGCAACGGCATGCCCCTGCGCGTACTCAGCGAAGCAGACTGGGCTTTCTGGAAGCACAACGGTTACATCGTGGTGAAAAACGCAGTACCCCGCGAACAGGCAATGCGCACCGCCGCTTTTCTGTGGGAATTCGAGGAAAAAGACCCGGGCGATCCGGCAACGTGGTACGCTCCGCCGCGCGCCGAAATAATGATGAAAGAATTGACCAACAGTGGTATGGTGGAGGTGTA
The DNA here is from genome assembly GCA_029781095.1 of Bacteroidota bacterium. Taxonomy (GTDB): domain Bacteria; phylum Bacteroidota; class Bacteroidia; order Chitinophagales; family Saprospiraceae; genus M3007. Next base: position 21,226 of record JAKOXM010000013.1, on the reverse strand, counting down.
CAATCATGCCCTGCTCTGGGAAAACCGACAGTATCCCCGCGTTTACGATGCATTTGTCGACATCTGGGGTACCGAAAAACTCTGGGTCACCATCGACCGGGCCAATCTCAACTTCCCCGTTCGCCCCGATTTCGAATTCAAAGGCTTTATTCACTGGGACTACGACCCCGAAACGCGTCCGCAAAACGTGCAGGGCGTGCTGGCGCTGGCCGACCAGACGGATGAAAACATGGGCGGCTTCCAGTGCATACCCGAGTTATACCGCACCTATGATACCTGGAAACTGACCCAGCCGGACGATCGCGATCATTTCAAACCTGATGTGAGCGGTTTTGAAATGGTGAAAGTAAAAATGGAAGCCGGTGACCTGCTTATTTTCAACAGCACCCTCGCCCACGGCATTCGGCCCAACCTGACCAAAGACAAGGTCCGCATCGCACAGTACATCTCGATGATGCCTGCACAGGAGGACGACGAAGCCCTGCGCGACTGGCGCATCCGCTCGTGGCGCGATCGGATCGCCCCGGAAGGCTACGCCTTTCCCGGCGACCCGCGCCGCTGGGAACAAACGAAATACGATACCGCACCGCTTTCGGACCTCGGCAAAAAACTGCTGGGGCTTGAAAAGTGGCAGTAGCGGTGAGCAAAGGCAGTTGGCAGTTGGCAGTAAGCAGAGATTAAAAGACAATAAGATTTATCATTAACACACCGTATTTCCTGCTCCGGCTGCTCACTGCCACCTGCGATTTAAGGTCGTTGAAAATCAAATTTTAATTCATCACTCATAGTTTATAACCAACTATGAATCAAAATTTTGTCCGCCTGAACAACGGCATCGAGATGCCGCAACTTGGCCTTGGTTGCTGGGATATGTGGGGCGCCGATGCCCGGCGTGCCGTGGAAACCGCGCTGGAAATCGGCTACCGCCTGATCGATACCGCCGCAATGTATCGCAACGAAGCGGAAGTAGGCGCTGCCCTGACAACTGCCGCGCTGCCGCGAGCCGATGTATTTGTCATAACCAAAGTAGCCAACACGGATCAGGGTTACGATTCCACCCTGCGCGCTTATGAGGCCAGTTGCAGGCGCCTGAACCTTGATTTTGTCGACCTGTACCTTGTGCATTGGCCGGTCAGCGGCCTGCGCCGCGAGACATGGCGGGCAATGGAAAAATTGTACGCCGATGGCGCCGTGCGCGCCATCGGCGTCTGCAATTACCTGTCGCCGTTTTTAAGGGAAATGGATGAATATGCCGGCATCACGCCTGCTCTTAATCAATGCGAAATTACGCCCTACCTCTTTCTGAAGGACTTGATCATTGACTGCCAAACCCGCAGCATCCAGTTGCAGGCCTGGTCGCCGTTGCTACGCGGAAAGCGTTTCAATGATCCGAAATTGCAGGCCATGGCGCATAAATACGGAAAAACGCCCGCTCAAATACTGCTTCGCTGGGCGCTCGATCATGGTATTTCCACGATTCCAAAATCAGCATCTCCCGAACGTTTAAAGGAAAACTTCGACGTGTTCGATTTCAGCCTGACCGATGCCGACCTGGCCATTATGGACGGTTTTAATGAGGATTTCCGGTCTTCGGGTGAAGATCCGATGCGGTTTTGGTAACGATGCAAGGTGTAGACTGTACCGCGAAACACCAGTTTCGCATGTTATTGCGAAACTGGTGTTTCGCGGTACAGTAAAGCGAACCGGATAAAGATTCAAGTCCGGGTATGCTTCCTGATTTTTGCGGCAAATTGCGTTGCTTTGCAAAATATCTGTTCTATCCTTCCTGTAATTATGAAGCACTTCGCCTTTTTGTTTCTCCTGTTTGCCCCTTCTTTGCTGTTTTCCCAGCAAAAACCTACGCCCATCTATGTCTCCCCCGATGCACCCGCCTGGATGCAGATGATGCAGGCGGACAATCCGAACGTAATTGAAGTTCAAAAAGAATATTCAAAATACTATGAAAATCAAGCGTTTGTGAAAAATGCATATACGCAGTATTATAAGCGCTGGATGCACTGGGCACGCCCCTTTATGCAAGCCGACGGCAGCCTACACGAGCCGACAGTCGGTGAAATGAATTCGGATGAAACCGCCCGCAAAAACCTGCGCCATGCAAAACCCGATGCGGCAGGCAAAGGACCTGGATTGGGTTCGGCGGCAAACTGGACCTTCCTCGGGCCCAAACAAACCTACGATACAGACGGCACGACCGAGGTGACATGGCAGACCAACGTTTATTCCCTCGACGTTGCCCCCTCCAATTCCAGCGTACTCTATGCCGGAGGTGAATCCGGCGGCGTGTGGAAAACGACCGACAAGGGGCTGCACTGGAGTCTGCTTACCACAGACGTGCTGCACAACTCATTCGGCGCAGTAAAAATACACCCAACCGACCCGAACATTGTGTACGCCGCCACAAGCGGCAAGATCATTAAAACGACCGACGGCGGCACGTCGTGGTCGACCGTTTACAGCGAAAACAACCTGTGGGTCAATGAAATAGCCATCAAGCCTGATAACCCGGATGTCGTGCTGGCGGCAGCAGACCAGGGACTTCTCTACAGCGTCAACGGGGGTATGAACTGGACGAAGCAGCATACCCAGCAAACCTGGACGGTGAAATTCAAACCCGGCGATCCTTCGACGGTTTTTGCCATTCGAAAAAACGGCTCGGGTTCCGATTTTTTAATTTCCGTCAACGGCGGCGGCGGCTTTTCGCCGTCCAATACCGGCTGGTGGACGCCCGGTTCAGGTGAATCTGTCACCGGCGGCATTGTTGCGCTATGCCCATCCAACCCCTCGAAACTTTACGCCTACCTCTGCGGAAGCGGCGACAACCTGAAAGGATACATCGGCGTATTCGTAAGTACCAACAGCGGCGCTTCCTGGGCCAACACAAACGCACAAAATGCCGTCGGCAACAGTCCGGTAGCCTATGCGATCCCCGCCCATACGAACCTGATGACGAATGACGGCCTGTCCACGGGTTTCGATCAGGGTTTTTACGACATGGCGATCATCGTAAATCCCAACAACGAGAACCAGTTGATCGCAGGCGGCACCTCCTGGTTTAAAAGCCTGAACGGCGGCGCTACCTGGACGGCGCTGGGCTCCTATGTCGGCGGCCTGCCCTGGAGCCACCCCGACATGCAGGCGCTCGTAGCTACCGGCGGCGACCTTTGGATAGCCACCGACGGCGGATTGAACTATTCTCCCAATTTTGCTCAAACTATCGTAGCGCGAATGAACGGCATTTCAGGGTCGGACATGTGGGGATTCGATTCGGGCTGGAACGAAGATGTACTGGTGGGAGGCCGGTACCACAACGGCAACATGGCATGGCACGAAAGTTTTCCTCCCGGAAAATTCTTCAAGATGGGCGGCGCCGAATCCGCTACCGGCTACGTCAATCCGGGCGATGCGCGGAAAACCTATTTTTCGGACATCGGCGGCTATCGCCTCAACGGCGGATTCAGCGATGGCGTGAGCGGTTTTTCGGTCGGTTTGTTCCCCAACGAAAGTTATGCCTACTATGCCAATTCCGAAATGGTTTTCGACCCGCGTTGCTGGAACCATGTGTACATCGGATTTGAAAACAAGATTTGGAAAAGCACCGACGGAGGTACATCGTACACGGCGCTCCATGCTTTTCCCGGAAACAGCGACAATGAGGTGTACGATATAGAGGTCTGCCGCTCCAACCCCGACGTGCTTTACTGCTCGCAATGGGACGGCACCGACGATGCCATGTGGCGCTCCGGCGATGGCGGTATCAACTGGACACAACTCACCAAACTTCCCCTCCCCAACAACAACGATCGCGTAAAAATGGCCGCAAGCGCCGAAAATGAAAATGTGCTTTGGGTAGCGGTTTCATACGGCTCCAACGGAAAGAAAATCTATAAAACAACCGACGGCGGCCAATCGTGGCAGAACCTGACAACCAGCGTGTTAAACGGCGTCCGGATTACCAGTATCATGGCGCAATACGGCACAGACGGCGGTATCTACCTCGGCACCAATGCGGGCGTTTTTTACCGCAACAACAGCCTGACCGACTGGCAGCCTTTCAGCAACGGCCTCCCGCTGTCCGCCGAGACAAATCGCCTGAAACCTTTTTACAAAAACGGCAAGATCCGCAACGGTTGCTGGGGTTTTGGCGTCTGGGAATCCGACCTGTACGAGCCTTCGCAGCCCGTTGCGCAGGCCATGTGCAGCGCGCTGGAGAGCGGCTGTGCGCGCGACACCATTTATTTCGACGATTATTCCGCCGTCAGCCACAACGGTGCTTCCTGGACCTGGCAGTTTCCCGGCGCAGCATACGTGAGCGACGCGAATGTACGCAACCCGAAAGTGCTGTTCGGTCAGCCCGGCAGTTACCAGGCAATCATGTCCCTGACAACTCCGCAAGGTGTTTTTAAGGATACCCTGACCGTCAAAGTAAGCAATGCCTGCACGGCAGACAGCATTCCCGGCGAGGCCGTGCGGCTGGGTGGCAACGACGACGAAGGTTACGTCGCCCTGCCGCCTTTCAACGTGACCACCAACACTTTTTCGGTGACGGCCTGGGTGAAGCCCGACGGCGAGCAGCCCGAATACAGTCCGATCTTTATGCACGACGGCGATGCGGCCGGCTTCAATTTCCGGCCCGGCAACAACGTACTCGGCTACCACTGGCCCAACGGCGCCTGGTGGTGGGAAAGCGGCCTCACCGTGCCATCCGGCGAATGGAGCCACGTGGCAATGGTGGTCGAACCCGACGGCATCACGCTGTATGTCAACGGTATTGGCTCAAAAAACGCTTTTGCACCCGTAAAAGTCAATTTCAACGGAGGCGTACGTCTCGGTAATTACCACGGCTGGGGTGGCCGTTATATGAAAGGCGACCTCGACGAGGTATGTGTTTACAACCGTTCGCTCACGCAAGCGGAGATCCGCGAAAAAATGCACCTCCGCAAAATACCCGCCGACGAAACCGATATGCTGGCTTATTACCAGTTCAACGAAGCCGGCGGAAGCACTTCCTACGACCGTTCGGGCACCTCGCATGCCAGCCTGGTGGGCAGTGCGACGCGAATCCCCTCCACCGTGGCGGTAGGCCCCGGCGCCAGCGCGCGCAATTTTGCCTCGCCGACCGGAAATACCAGCTTTCCAGGCACGGGCATAACAATGAAGTATGCCGGTTCTGCGCCGCTGCCCTCGGATGAAATCTGCGTGACGCGCATCAACCTGCTACCCGATGTGTCGCCTGCGGGCGATACCGTGAGCCGTTCGTACTGGGTGGCACGGCATTTCGGCCCGGAATTATTGATGGACGGCCTGGCAGAAATTGATTTTGACAAAATCGGGGCGGTACCTGCCGGTTACCCGGCAAGTGATTATACCCTTTGGCAGCGTTTTGCCAACGGCGAAGGCCCGGTCTGGGGCGAAACAGCCATGCCGGATGAAATCACGCCCGGCGCCGACGGCTCCGCCAGATTTTACAATGCTTCGGAACTTTTCTTCGGGCAAATGATCCTGACCATGCCGAAAGATTCGGTGGTGACCGCAGTTGAAAACCCAGGCATGACGACAGGCAAGGCGCCTGAAGTAAGGATTTACCCGAACGCAGTTTCTTCCGGCGGAAAAGTGTCTGTTTACACGGAAAACCTGCCGGGAATGCTGAAATTCAGGTTGTACGATGAAAAGGGAAATTTGGTCAAAACGGTGCGGTTTGAGGGACAAACGTCTGTGGAAATGAGTGGGTTGAAGCCCGGGGCGTATTTCTACAGGTTGGAGTCGGAGAAATGGATGACGGTCGGAGTATTGGCAGTAGTTCAATGATTCCGTGTGAATCAATTGCCGTCTTGAGTCGGTGATGACTCGTCATGTTTATCTTTTTCAGGGTAGGTGTGGCATGAACTGCTCATTGATTTTCAAGATACCTGAGATATCAAAGCAGTTCATGCCACACCTGTGGGTAAAGATGAAAACGTTGCCTCGGGCCCTCAGGTAACGGTGAAAACCCGCGGGCAACGACCTTAATCATCATCGTCCAGTTCAAATATATCTTCCACCTTTTTCCCGAACACCCTCGCTATTTTAATAGCCAGGGTGGTGGAAGGAACATACTTGCCCAGTTCTATGGCATTGATGGTCTGGCGCGATACCTGTACCCTTTCAGCCAATTCAGCCTGCGAAATATTCAGCACTGCGCGTTCGACCCGGATGACATTTTTCATGGCTTAATTGTTTGAAAATAAAGGTTTTACCCGCAAAATATAATAAAAGCGTCCGACAAAAATCAACAACGGCGTGAACATATTGAACGTCATCACGGTAAAAAACGGGGAGCCGTGGACAAATATGATGAACAGTACCAACAACAGGGCATTGATAATAACAGCCCATTGCAGGGATTCGAGCCGCACGCGTTGTATCCATTCATCTTCCAGTTTTTCTTTTGTGAAAGCCAGTAAAAGCAAGCCCGCGAGCAGGCAGATGCTGATCAATTCATCGAGCAAACACAGGGTGGTCGGCCGGTTGGCAGGATTGGAGAAGACAAAGTCGTCAATCCACAGAAAATGCTTTGCCCAGTCGGGTATTGTGACACACAAGTATTCAAAATCCTGTTTGAACCAGTAAATAAGTCCGGCAATCAGAGATGGCAGGGTCAAAACCCAGCCGAGGGTTTTCCAGCGGTGGTGGAGCAGCAGTTTGTTTGTCATAAGAACTTGCGTTTTAATTGATGCTAAAGTAATGTATTGACGACTAAATGTAAAGTTTGTTTTACATAATGATAAAAATAATTGACAAAAGGAAGAATTTCAAATCACATAGTTTTGCTCCCGCATGAAAGTCGCCGGCTTCACCATCATCCGCAATGCCCTTTTGTACGACTACCCGGTCGTGGAGGCCATTACATCCATTTTGCCTGTTTGCGACTATTTTGTTGTAGCTGTTGGAAAATCGGATGATGATACCCTGAACTTGATTCGCGGCATCGGCGATCCGAAAATCCAGATCATCGAAAGCATTTGGGACGACACCTTGCGCGAAGGCGGACGCGTGCTCGCCGAAGAAACCAACAAGGCCTTCGAGGCCATTCCGGCGGAATACGACTGGTGTTTTTACATCCAGGCAGACGAGTGTGTGCATGAGGCAGACCATCCGGCCATCCGTGCCGGCATGGAGCGCTGGCTGAACGACCCGGAAACGGAAGGTATGCTGTTCGATTACCGGCACTTCTACGGCTCCTACGATTTTACCGGCAGCAGCCGGCGCTGGTACAGGCGGGAAGTGCGCATTATCAGAAATGACAAGCGAATACGATCGTACCGCGACGCACAGGGGTTTCGGTTCGACCCCGGCCCCAGCCCCGATGAGATGGGAGATGCGACGCAACCCCTCCCATCGAGGGAAGGGTTGCGAAAACTCCGCGTTAGACACATCCCTGCGCATATTTATCACTACGGCTGGGTAAAAAACCCGGCAGCACAACAGCGCAAACAATTGAATTTTAATCGTTTATGGCATTCCGACGAAAAAGTGCAACTCATGGTGGGCAATAAAACCGTGTATGATTACGACGGCTCCGAGCCGCTGGAGCGTTTTCAGGGGACGCATCCCGCCGTTATGCAGCCGAGGATAGAAGCGATGAACTGGCAATTCGGAGGCGACCCGACGCAGGTGCGTTGGTCGTTGAAAGACCGCTTGTCGAACTGGGTAGAGAAAAAGACGGGCTGGCGGCCGGGTGAATACAAAAATTACACCCTGCTTGATTGATTGGCAAATGAGCCGCCAGATGATAAAAGCCGTGCAGACGGGAGGCCGGGTTTTCCGGCAGACTCATACTAGCGAAGACTTTTATCCAGCACCTGAACAACGGATTCGGCGGTGCGCAGGGTGCCGGCCATTTGGGCCGACTGCGTCTGACCGGCAAACACGGCTTGTTCACAGGTCTGCCACACGGAAAGCAGATCCTGTATCGTACCGGCAGGAACGCCGCGCTCGGCCAGCATCCTGCGCACGTTTTCCTGCGTCATCAGGGCCGGCGTGATTGCGAGCCGGGAAGCGAGAAAACCCTGGATCGATTTGAACAATTCGTCGTAAAAGGCACGCGGGTTGCCTTCATTCAGCAGGCCTGTCACATTGGCAAACCACTCCCGGGTATTTTTTGCATTTGCTATGGCAGAGCGGGGTCGCGTCTGAGCGGGTTTTCGGTTTTTCCTTTTTTTCCAAAGGGCAAACGCCGCGTAAACAAGCAGCGGAAGCATCAGCAGCGTCCACAACAAGGGTGATTTCACCCATTCGGAAAGGCCTTCCCAGATATCAGTCCGCGGAGGCACTGCGGGCGGAAGTACGGGTATCGTATCGGCAGATTGATTGATGCCATAGTTTTTACCGGCGGTCACCCGCACAACCGGGAGGCTGTCGGCGCGCAAGGTCCGGTAGCGATTGCTGTCTGTATCGAAATAAACAAGTTCCGGATTGAGGCTGTATTGGCCGGGCTCCCTGGGCAGCACGACGTATTCCAGCACCCTGGTGTGTACAACTTCTTCACCGTTTTCATACTCCTCTTCTTCCTTTACTTTTGGATCGAAAACTTCCAGTCCGGGTTGCAAACTCAGTTTTGGCGCCGCGAAACGTTTGGCATCGCCGTTGCCCCGGATAGAGAGGGTGAGCGTAAACGCATCGTCGGTCGAGAGTGAATCCCGGTCCAGTTGGGTCGACCAGTCGTACTGACCGACGCCTCCCGTGAAGTTTTGAGGAACCGGTTCGGGAAGTGATTTTACCTTCAGGGATACCGGCTGGGTTTGAAACAGCACCGGTTTCGGTATGAGAAACGAGCCCAGCCTTCCGCCCTGATCCACGCCGATGCGCACTTTTGCCGCTCCGATCATGACTTCCCCGGTCTCAAGGGGGAACAGTGCTTCTTCGTGCAATACTTTTACGGCATATCGTTTTCCGCGAATGGTCTGGTATGTCACCCGTGTATCGAAGCGGCGTTTCTCCTTGGCATAAAAACCGTCGAAGTCGGGCAATTCGATGATATCAGCGCCGTCGATGGATAACTGGGTATAGAGAACGATGCGCCAGGTCACCTGCTGGCCGGGATAAGCTGTTTCCATGTTCAGCTGGCCCTCGATGAACAGATTATCGGTTGCGCCGGGCAATGCGTTCACATTGGGTCTGGCGCGGGCCTGCACCACCTTGATCGTCACGGGTTGGGTATTCAGCACTTTTCCGTTTACCTGTACCGAAGCGGCCCCGATTGTGAACGTACCGGTCCGTTTGGGTTCCAGTTCGTAGGTCCAGCTTTGCCGGGTGGTAGATCGCCCATTGATAATGGTCATGCCCCGCATTTCGGAGGGGCCGCCGATAATTTTATAGTCGCCCGCCAGGTCGGGAGCCTTAAACCGGCTGCCCTGGGCATCTTTGAGCGTAAATGTGAGTTCAAAACTGCTTCCCAGCACAACTTCTTTGGAAGTAACTTCTGCCTCGAATATTTGTGCGGACAGAATAGCGGGAAAAATGAAAAGAAATGCCGCCGCGAGCCGCACAGCGCGATGCGGAATAAGCCATGAAATGACCGACGTTTGGCTGCAAATCATTATAAAGCGGATGTTTTGAAACTTTGCGCGACCCGAAGGTCAGCAAAAAACGTCCAAAATTACAAGACTCGTTTTATCACTGTAAGCAATTTCCGCTCCCGGGATTCATTTTCGTCTCGGCTTGTACTTCGCCTGCTCCAAAAACTTCTGCGAATCGGTCATCGCCAGCAATTGTTCCATACTTGTTTCAGGGTAGCGTTTCATGTAAGCCTCGACGATCTGCCAGCCGATCCAGTTGCCGATTTCGCCGGGCGCCTCCTGAAATACGACAGGAGCATTGGGGCTCGGGCTCACGAGTTTTCGCAATTTGTGCGCGTCTGAAGAATATAGCAGGTTCTGATCGAGCAGGCGCGCCCATACGCCCTGTTCGTTGGCGTAGCACCCTTCCATTTGTTCCCGCGTGTAGCCCATTTTGAGGCTGTCGGGCACTTCTGGGAGCAGTCTGTCCGTTATATAGAGCATTTTCCCGTTTTGGAGCATTTGATCGAGCAATTGCTCGCCGGGCGGCGCATCTACCACATTCTGGGCCAGGACTTTGGCGAGGCGGACCGCGATGTATTCTTTCCTGAACTGCCGCCGGATATAGGCAGGTTCGGTGTTAGGACTGGCAAAGTAGGCGGGATAATTCTCCCCGAGAAACATATCGAGACCGATGCCGCACAAACTGTCCCCGGCGGTAAATGCATCGGTAGCGAATTCGGATACCATCGTAACAACCTGTGGTACAGGTTTTTGTGGAAAGTAATATTTGTAATATTTAAACATTTGCGTCAGGTCCTTCTCGAGCCAGCGCAAATCGCCGTACACCTGTTGCACGGTATCATAGACCTGCCGGACCTGCTTCGACCGCAGGAAACCGCTGACCGCTTCGGCCGGTGTTTCTTTCGGGTTTGTCTGGTCGTGGATGATATTGACCGCAAAAAGCGGAAACATTTCCGGGTATTGCTGCGCGAGTTTTTGCATCCCGGCTTCGAGGTTGTTCGTGTCGATTGCAAAAAAATCCTGGTCGAAACGCCGTATCCGGATATTCACGTTGATATCGGATACATCCGGGTGCCTCTGGTGGTCGTTGCCGCAACCTGTTAAAAAAGCGTATACGACCGGCAACAATACCAAAGCTTTGATGATATTTGATTTAGATAATGATCTCATGAAAAAAACTGCGAATTTAGCCGCCGCATTCTAAAGCGTTTTTGGCCGGTATGTCACAACATGCGTTTCTAACCGGTCCTGATTTTAAAACTGCAAAACAACTACTGATCATGAAAAAAATTGCCCTGTCTTTTTGTTTTTTCCTTTTCCTGTCGTCTGCACTTTCCGCACAAAGTGCTCCGGGCTTCCGGTTTGGATTCCAGGCCAGCCCAACCTGGTCGTGGATGCGCACAACCGACAAGAAACTGGAGGGGGTGGGATCCAACTGGGGTCTCAAACTCGGCGCGCTGGGTGAATATTATTTCGCTGCAAATTACGCCTTTATTACCGGCCTCGGATTTGGCTTCAACCAGGGCGGAACCATCCAAAACGGGTACGAAATGGCGTCCCTGTGGGATAATTCGGACTTGAGCGAAGAAAAATTTAAAGTGGTTGGGAAAGAAGCCAAACTGCATTACCGTCTCAACTTTGTTGAAATTCCGTTCGGACTGAAGATGCGCGGTGGTTCCGGAGAAGATTCCCGGTTGAAATTCTATGCCGAGGTACCCGTTTTCACCATCGGTTTCCTTTCCCGTGCACAAGGCGATATTCGCGGCACCCAGGATAAAAACACCGAAGATGAAGATATCCGCAAGGATGTGAACGGGTTGTCACTGGCCTGGGGCCTTGGCGGCGGTATCGAATACGAGTTTGCTACAAGCGCCACGCTGGTGGCCGGGCTTTCTTTCCAGCAGCAATTCACGGATATAACGGGAAAAGGCACCATACAGAAAAATGTGGGCGACCCGTTTGTACTGGAAAAATCAAAAGGTACTATCGGCCTGATCGCCTTCAAATTGGGCGTGTTCTTCTGATCCGCCGAACGGACAAGTTATTTCTGAGCGTTTTAAGACAGGGCTTACAGGACAAACAGGGTTAAAGTTTTGATATTCAATGAATTAAAAACCTGTTTATCCTGTAAGCCTTGTCTTAAAATACACCAGCCCTGTCAGGATGGGCTAAAATTTCCACCCGATTGCCAATTCTGCCACAGCGGAATAGTTTCCACCCGGTATCTCACGGTAAGCAAGGCCGGCGTCTGCAAAAATATGTTTGCCGGCGTTCGCCCGGACGCCCGCTCCGGCGCAGGCAGAAACGGTTTTATTCGCAAGTCCGGTTTTCAAAGGGACAGCAAGCGCCTCTATCACAGCGGCAGATTCGGTGTGGGTGCTTATTTGTGCGTTCATACCGGCTTTCAAAAATGGCTGGAACATCTTTCCTGATAAAAAATAAACTGTTTCCAGATTCAGCACCAGGCCGGATGCCGATGCCGATACGCTGCCTTGTTCGGTTCGGTAGCCCGGTTGATCCTGTTGCATCACCCGAACGGGAAACGCTCCCGACCATTCGGACCGGAAATACTGAACCCCGGTTTCTATTCCGAAACGTCCAAACGGATAAAAACCCAGTTGGATGCCTGCCATCGGCAGATACCGCCCGGGCAGGGAGACAAACGGACCGGGTTGACTTGTAAATGAACCGATTTGAAACGCCCCTCCGAGCCTTTTAAATAATTGGGCGAACACAAAAGGCTCGAATACAGCGTTTTGAATGACTCCTGATTCGACATTTTGCGGTTCCAGATGACTGACGGGTAACGTCGATTTGAAGCCGATTGAATGTTTCGGGTTCCTGGAAGAGGTAATTTTTGCTTTTGAGTTACTGAGTTCCAGCCGGTTCCAGGGCGTTTGGCCGAAGGCGGGGCGCTGAAGGAACATCAGCGCAATCCCAACGGACAGGTGGATAAACAGAGACTTTTTCATGTCAGCGATATTTTGTTGTGAATATTGGAAAGCGAGGATTCATTTGTGCCCCGCGGGCTGTTGTGGCGCTGCAAGCACCTTTGCCTCCGTACCCACCGCCTGAAACGTATCCCAGAATGCAGCCACACCTTTGTTGATCTCGTCTTTCGTTTCCTGTTTTGCGGCGCTGAATTTCTGGCCGGTACCCGCCTCAAACTGCCGGATTGTGTTCTGCGAAAAGTCGTTCAATTTGTATTCCTTACCCGTAAGAGCCGAAGCGTAAAGCCAGAATGTTTGCTGAATCACGGCTTCGCGTTCTTTTTCCGGGTTTCCGGAAAAGGGCGTCGTGACGGCGCCGTCGCTTTTCATATGATCCCACGCATCTGCAATGTGCGTCAATGCTTCGAGCAGTACGGCCGCCGCTTCCGCCGGATATTTTTTCGGGTCGATGGTATACCTGAGCGGCATGCCGGTGCCGGGAATCAGGGCCGTGATGCCCGGGGCCGGTTTCCAGCCCTTGGCAGGTAACGGCGCCCAGCCGGAGGGAAGTGGATCGCTCACGAAAACCCAGTCGGTTGCAGGAGGCATGGCTTCACCCGGGGGTACCGGCGGACTGAAAATATCGCTGCAAAATCCCTCTACGGGTACGTTGGCCGTAGCATGTGCAGGCACAGTGATCGTCACAACATCCGGAACGATATACGGCTGATATTGCCCGTCCGAAGGGATGAATAAAGGGCCGATCTCCGCAGTAATCGGGGTATTTGTGGGGTTATTCAAGGACAGGTCCGCGATATGGCCGGTGGTTCGGCCGGTGCCTTTTGCGGAACAGGCGAGCGAAGTATTGCCGAGATTCGGCAGGGCCACGTACCCTTTGTCCATAAGATCGCTTTTGAGTTTTTTCACCCATTCTTCGATCTCCTTGTTGTTTTTCCCGCCGGGTTTTCCATTGGAAGATGGCCTGTCGCGGATCTCGTCGAGTTTTTTGCGGACGATTTCCTTTACTTTATCGGCATCATTTGGATTGTCTTTGCCTGCTTTGCGGGCAGCCTCGGCAATTTCTTTTACGAGGGCTTTTTGGTCGCTGCTGCTCGTTGCAGCAGATTCAACGCGTTCGGCAATCCGGTCGCCGGCAGTTTCGCCGGGTCCGGGGTTCGGATTTTGAGCAATCGTCAGGTTGATGGCAGCCAGCAACATGGCGGCGGCCAGTATCATCTTTTTCATGATGCAATCTTTTAGTCTGTGAAAATTCAGGTTACTTCAAAGTGTCTTGCGCAAAACCTGATACAAAGGTGCCATCGGGCAAAGACCCGGTTCAAGTACAGATATCGCGGCTTTTCTGCGCCAAAAACAGGCTTGCCGCGGTCGTTTACTATGATAAACTATTTTATAAATTATTGATTAATAAATACTTAGAAGCATATTGCCTTTGTACGCCAAAAGCAGGTTTTCAGAAAAAGGGTATTCTTTTGTTGTGCATTTTTGCTGTCGGGAGGGGCGACAGGGCATCCATCTGCAGCAATTTTCGAAAAACAACCGGGTCTGCCGGCAACCGGTTTCACAATATTTTATATTTCAAATGATTTATAATTTAGTTTGAAACTAATAATAGTTGAAACATCTTTACCCGGTCAAACAAGAAAAGCCATGAAAGAGAACCCGAAACGCGAAGAAATCCTGAAGGCAGGCAGCGAGTGTTTTGCCCGCTTTGGTTTCGACAAAACAACCCTCGACGACATCGGTCATTTGGCAGGTTTAAACAAAGCCAGTCTGTACTACTATTTCAAAAACAAGGAAGATATCTTTATCGCCGTAGTACTTACTGAAACACAAGCCTTTATCGCCGATCTCAAAACCAAGACCCTGGCTTTTTCAGACGTGCGCAAGCAGGTGAAGTTTTTCCTCAGCGAGCGCATACGGAGGTATGGTGAGGTCATTCATCTGACGAAACTTTCCGTGACGAATCTCCAGAAACTGGAATCCATGTTCGACCAGGTATTCGAAGAGACCAAGGCGAAAGAGGTCGCTTTTCTGACAGAGTTGCTGAAAAAGGGTGTTGCCGAAAATGCGTTTTCCTTTCCGGAGCCCTCCGCTTCCATTGCTGAAAGCCTGTTTTATTTGTCCGATGCCCTGAAATACGAAACGGTGTGCCGTATGGGACGATTCGTCTCCGATGAAGCCGATTTTTCGGATGCTACCCAAAAACTGGAGCGTTTGCTCCGGCTGATCATCAGGTAATCTTGTTGAATGGACTATTTAAGCCCGAATTGTACAAAACCGTTTTTTTGGAACGCGGTTTTTAACTGTTGAACATCGATGATAACAGACAGATCATGAAGCTTTGCTACCTTGCTTTGCCTTTGGCAGTACATACGCCTTTATCGCATCCATGACAGAATCGATCACAATTGCCGTCGAGTGCCCCGTTGGGCAAGCCATCGTGCGTACGCTTTTGTATTTCGAGACATTCTCCTACCCGCTCTCGGCTGAAGAGGTATTTCATTTTTCCGATCTGCGCGACGTCAGCGCCGGAGAGATTTCAAAAAAATTAGAAGTTCTTGTTAATCAACAAATTGTATATTGTTTTGAAGGGTACTACCAAACACAGTGCAAGCCTGAGTGGGTGACAAAAAGATTGGATTGCAACCGGCGGGCGGCATCATTTCTGCCCGTTGCACGCCGGATGGCCCGATTGATAGGCTCTTTTCCTTATATCCGCGGGGTGTTCGTTTCGGGCTCTTTGTCCAAGCACTGTATGCGAGCCGACAGCGATATCGATTTTTTCATCGTGACGGAACCCGGGCGCCTCTGGCTGGGCCGTACCTTGCTCGTCGTCTTCAAGAAAATCTTCCTGCTCAATTCGCACAAGTACTTCTGTGTCAATTATTTTATCGACACGAACCATCTTGAGATCGAGGAAAAAAACCTCTTTACCGCAACAGAAACGGTCACGCTACTGCCTGTATACGGGAAAGAATGGTATCACGCTTTTTGTGCAGCCAATACCTGGGCCAATGCGCAGTTTCCGCATTTTCCGAAGCGCTCGACCGACGCGGTAAAAAGCCATTCGAGGGGATTTTTGAAAAGAATATCCGAGTGGCTGCTGAATGGCAAAGCAGGCGACTGGCTCGATCAAAAAATGATGCGGATCACGCTGGCTTTCTGGCATAAAAAATTCGGATATTTCGAAGCGGATCACTTTGAACTGGCACTAAAATCACGGCGCTACGTATCGAAACACCACCCCCTGCACTTTCAGGAAAAAGTGTTAAAAAGGTTTGCCAACCGACTAAACGAGATGAAAATACAGTCTTGAGAATCAGGATGATTAAAAGCCTGTCCGAAAACCTCACGTGGCATACAAGGAGGTTTGCTGCATATTAATTTTGCAAGCAAAAAATTCTTCAATTCACACCGTTCAACGCAATTCCGTATGAAAAAGCAAGCACTGATCCTGGCATTATTTGTACTCACAACTGCATTCGCACAGGCACAAATTGCTCTGCGTCCTTATGTCGGCATCAATTCGCATACCCTAACCAAAGATTTTACAGATGCCAACTGGAAATCTGGTCTCGGCTATCAGGCCGGCGTCGATTTTCAGATCGGTTCCAAGTTTTTTGTACAGCCCGGTCTGCAGATCGAATTTGCAAAAAACCAGCTTGATTCTGCGAACATCAGCAGCATTTTTCATTTGAAACGTACCCATTTTCGCCTGCCCGTGATGGTCGGTTATGCCTTTGGCAATCTGGACGGCAATTTCTCCTTTCGCATTTTCACAGGACCCAATGCGAGTATTGTCGTCAGCGAAAACTCCGGTGGTTTTATCAGCAAAAGTGATCTGAAAAATACCGTTTTCGGCTGGAATGCCGGCGCCGGCATCGATATTTCGATCATCTTCGTCGACCTCGGCTACCAGGTAGGGTTATCCGACGTGTTTAAAAGCAGCGTGGACAACGGCTCGAAAGACAACTTTTTCTATGCCAATGCGGGCATTCGGCTCCGTTTCTGATTTTGCTCTGACAGGCCCGCGAGACGGTATTTTGGACAGGATTTGCATGGTTAACATGAGTTCTTCTTAATTGGAGACATCTTAATCCTGTAAACCCTGTCCAAAACCGGGCAATTGGAAGAGTCTCCTCCGTTTTTGATTATCCGGCGCGCATCGTACATTTCCCCAAAATTAAATATCCGATGAGACGTCGCGCTATCCTGGCATTCTGCTTTCTTTTTGCCTGCCTGTCCGCATTCCCGCAAACAAAACCCGCACTCGATTACTATTTACCTGCGGTTCGGTACGATCCGGCTATCATGACCCCGGCCGCGTTTCTCGGCTTTGAGATCGGAAGCAAGCACGTCAGCCATGACCAGTTAATCGCCTATATGCGCGAGCTGGATCGTGAAAGCAACCGGATCTCGCTGCAGGAATATGGCCGGTCGCACGAAGGCCGGCCACTGCTCTGCCTTACCATAACCGACCCTGCCAATCAGTCCAGACTGGACGCCATCAAAGAAACCCGTGCCCGGCTGCTCAACCCGGCACAAAGCAGCGGCCTCGACCTGAAAAGCCTTCCGGCCGTGAATTATATGGGCTACTCCATCCACGGCAACGAAACCAGCGGAAGCAATGCCTCCCTGCTGGTCGCCTACTACCTGGCCGCCGCGCAAACGGATGAAGTGGAACAACTTCTGAAAAACACCGTCATATTGCTGGATCCCTGCTTCAATCCGGACGGCATGCAGCGTTTCTCTGCCTGGGTCAACAGTCGCAGCAGTCTGCATGGCTCCACCGACCCGGCCGCAGACGAATTCAACGAACCCTGGCCGCGCGGGCGATACAACCACTACTGGTTCGACCTCAACCGCGACTGGATCGTCGCCCAACAGCCCGAAACCGGAGGACGCGTCGCTATTTTTCAGGACTGGCACCCGAATGTGCTGACTGATCACCACGAGATGGGAAGCAACGCCACGTTTTTCTTCCAGCCAGGGGTGCCAAGCCGCGTCAATCCAATCACCCCTGCCCGAAACCAGGATCTGACGGCAAAAATCGCCGCCTACCACGCCCGGGTATTATCAGAAAAAAACATACTGTTCTTCACCAAGGAAAACTTCGATGATTTCTATTACGGGAAAGGGTCTACTTACCCCGACGCGCAGGGAAGTATCGGCATTTTGTTTGAACAAGCCAGCAGCAGGGGCAGCGCACAGGCAACCGAAAACGGGTTGCTCACTTTTCCATATACCATTAGAAACCAGGTAATTACATCACTTTCTACCCTTCAGGCCGTACGGGAAATGCGCGTGGAACTCAACGAATACCTGCGCGATTTTTATAAAACAGCGGTGGACGAAGCAGCCAAAGACGAGGTAAAAGGGTACGTATTTGCCGATAACCGCGACCTGCCGGGCCGTGAACTTTTGAATGTACTGATGCGCCACAAAATAGAGGTGCGCAACGTGCAGGAAGATATCCGGGTCGACGGAAAGACATTTTTCGCACACAATGCTTTTTGGGTGCCTTCAGAACAACCCCAATATCGCCTCGTGAAGGCACTTTTCGAACATAGAACCACTTTTCAGGACAGCATTTTTTATGATATATCGGCCTGGAATCTGCCCGACGCATTTGGCCTTGAATGGTCGGCCGTAACAGCGAAAGAATTTAATCCGCGCTGGGTGAGCGCCTCCCCCGGCATAGCCCTGACGTCGCGATACGGCGTTTCGCTGATTGGAAAACCGGCTTACGCGTATGTTTTGTCGGCCACAGGTTATGAAATTCCGCAAGTATTGAATGAACTGCTGCAGTCGGGTATCCGGGTAAAGGTAGCGACCAGGGCTTTCGGAGCCGACGGTCAGGCTTTTCCGGCAGGCAGTATCGTAATTCCTTCGGAAAGGCAACCCATTGACGAAGAAGGATTGCTGCAACGCATGAACAACCTCGGGGTCGAATTGCCCGTATATGCGATCAGCAATGGCCTTGTCGCCACAGGCCCCGACCTCGGCAGCAGCAGTTTTCCGACGTTGCGCGCACCGAAAGTGCTGATGATTACCGGAGAAGGCGTCCATCCGGAATCCGCAGGCGAGATATGGCACCTGCTCGATACCCGCTATGGCATGACGCTGACCATGATGGAATCCGGGCGCCTCACCCAGGACAATATATCAAATTACAACGTGCTGATTTTGCCCGACGGCAATTTCAGAAACCTGTCTGCCGAGCTGTTGCGCGGGTTCCTGACCACCGGCGGCACGGTAGTGGCAACCGGAGGCGCCGTGCGCTGGTTGAAAAAGGCCGGACTTGCAAACCTCGAATTTCGCGATGCAGGTCTCGAACAGCCCGGACGGCGCCCTTACGAATTTCTCGATGAAGACCGCGGAGCGTTACGCATGCCGGGCGCTATTTTTGAAGCGGAACTGGACCTCACCCATCCGCTTTGTTTCGGCTACGAACGGCCGCGTTTGCCGATGTTCCTGAACGATACCTTGTTTATGGAAACAAGCAGGAATCCGTATGCTACGCCCGCGGTTTTTACCGGAAACCCTCTTCTTGCCGGCTATATAAACCCGAGACAGAGGCCGCTGGCGGCAAAGGCGGCGGCAGTGGTAGTCGGCGGCATAGGAAAGGGGCGGGTGATTTGCTTCGCCGGAGACCCGAATTTTCGCGCATTCTGGTACGGAACCAACCGGCTTTTTGCCAATGCTATCTTTTTTGGCAATTTAGTAAACGATGAGGCCGTCGAAAAGAAATAATATCATCTACTTTGTAGCATCTCTGAAGAAACTTTCTGACAAGTTAATACCCGAACGGAAATGATTTCCGCTCGCTGCTCATCGGGCATAACACACACTACCCAGGCATGAAAAAAGTGCTGTTTTTTCTCCTTGTTTTGCCTTTTCAGGCCATTGGTCAGGTCAATTTCCAGTCTTCCAATCTGCCAATCGTCATTATCACCACCAATAACGGTGAGCAGATACCGGACGAGCCGAAGATCACCGCGCAAATGAAGATCATCGACAACGGCCCCGGGCAGATCAACCACCTGTCCGATCCACCCAATCACTACGACGGTTTTATTGGCATTGAACTGCGGGGAAGCTCATCCCAGGATCTATCGGACAAAAAGCCTTATGCGGTAGAGACGCGCAATGCTGCCGGTGAAGACCTCGCCGTCTCCCTGCTCGGCATGCCGAAAGAGTCCGACTGGGTTTTCATGGCTCCTTTCAATGATAAAAGCCTCGTGCGCGATGCGCTGGCGCTCGCGCTGGCGCGACGCACCATGACCTGGGCTTCGCGAAGCCGTTATGTCGAACTGGTGCTCAACGGCAATTATCAGGGTATTTACCTGGTTGTTGAAAAAATCAAGCGGGACAAAAACAGGGTCGATATCAGCAAACTTACCGAAACCGACCTCGCAGGCGACAGCCTGACGGGTGGTTATATCCTGAAACTCGACAAAACCACCGGCGCTTCAAACGACGGCTGGGTATCGCCCTATCCGCCAATAGCCGGCAGCTGGCAAACCACCTATTATCAGTATCACTACCCCAAACCGCAAGATATAAAGCCGGAACAGAAGCAGTACATACAGGACTGGATGTCCGGTTTTGAAAATGCAATGCATTCAACCCAATATGCCGACACGGCCAATGGGTACCCAAAATATATTGACATTCAGTCGTTTATTGATTTTATTATTGTCAATGAAATGGCGAAAAACGTGGATGCATACCGGTTGAGCACTTTTTTATATAAAGACAAGGATAGTAAAAACACCCGCCTTTTCGCAGGGCCGGTCTGGGATTTCAATATCGCATTCGGCAATGCAGATTATTGCAACGGAAACGCTTACCAGGGCTGGGCGATCAATTTTAACGGCGTTTGCAATCAGGATGCCTGGGTCGTTCATTTTTGGTGGCTGCGCTTGTGGAACGATAATACCTTCCGTCAACGCCTCGCCGCCCGCTGGCAGGAATTGCGCAAGGAGAGGTTTACCGACGCGAAGGTGACCGGTGTGCTCGATTCTTTGGTCGGTGTGGTGCAGGAAGCCCAGGTCCGCAACTGGCAACGCTGGCCCGTGCTCAACCAATACGTATGGCCCAATCCCTTCTGTTGCGGCAGCTATGGCCAGCATGTCGATTACCTGCGCAAATGGACCATCGACCGGCTTCACTGGATGGATGGCGCAATGATTATTCTGAGCCAGGGCGTATATGAAACCAATAAATATTTCCGGACAGAAGCATTTCCCAATCCTTCAAGCGATCACCTGACCTTCAAATATTACGTGCGCTACACGGATAAAGTGCTGATCAGAATCTATGACGCCGCGGGCAGGCACATAGACGATATCAAACCCGTGCAAAAGGTAAACGGAGAAAACCAGTATGAATGGTCGCACGCGCTGGCGCATGGCGTTTATGTCTACACGGTATTCATCAATGATAAAAAAGAATCCGTCGGAAAATTCGTCGTGGAGAACCGGTAGTGTAGGTATTTCTTCAAAGGGCAGGGGTTAATGCGCGGGATTTCGCAGAGATAGAGCAGCGGCAATCGGCGGGATTTTTCTGCGACAATCAGCGGGAAATATAAAATAAGACAACACGCCTCACTGGCGATCCTTTGAATCAATGCTCACCGCCGACATAAGCCGGTCATAACGATCGCCAAAAGTTCTGAAATAAACAAGAATCGTG
>JAKOXM010000009.1 GCA_029781095.1 Bacteroidota bacterium | reverse complement strand
GCCAGTTCCGGGTCGATCAGGCCGAACAACATATCTTTTACTTCCACAGCCTGGTCGGTAGGCGGATAATCGCCGTCGGAACTCAGTTCCATGAGGTTGGCGAGTTTGTCGTTGAGGCGGACCGGGAAGTTGAGCGGGTCCTGGCTGGAGCGGTTTTTCGTTTGGTAAAGCGCCTGTTCCACTTGTGTCATGAGTGAATCGATGGCTTTGGCCTTGTCACGAACGGGCTTGAGGCGGTCTTCGGCAGGCAGTCGCTCGGTCAGGCTTTTCATCTGCGCACGCAGGTCGCGGATGTTGCCGATGGCGGTATGCATCTCGGAGAGTTTGTCGGAACAGGCCTTTACAAAAGCAAACTGTCGCTGCAGGTCTTCGGGCCTGGCTTCCGAACGAGGATCGGGAAGTATGGTAAATGCCTGCTCTTCGCTTTTTCCATTGACGCTCAGCCGTACCCTGTATTCGCCCGGAACGACACGCGGGCCACTCAAACCGGAGGACCACAGAATCAATCCGTCGAACTTTTTGGCGCCGGGGAACCGGAAATCCCATACAAACCGGTTTCCACCTGCCTTCAGAGCGGTCAGTTTATCTTCCTTGCCCTGGTTGGAAAATGTCCGGATAAGCATGCCGTTGGCGTCGAGTATTTCCAGTTTCAGCGTGTCTTTTTCACCGGGTTTATTTTTGAGGTAGAAATGGACCATGACGCCGCCCGGATGGTTCGTGCCTGCTGTTTTCAGGTTTTTGGCCTGCCCGCCGCGCATGCGGTACGCAGGCATGGGCTGATACAGGTGAAAGTCTTTGCTTTTTATATTATCGTTCAACTGGTGCAGCACGGTCAGGTCGTCGATCATCCAGATACTGCGTCCCTGGGTGGCGGCAATGAGGTTGTCGTTTTTTACAGCGAGGTCCGTGATGGGCACAACGGGCAGATTGAGCTGGAATGGTTGCCAGTTTTCACCGCTGTCAAAACTGATGTACATGCCCTGTTCTGTGCCGCAATAGAGCAATCCGTTCCGTTTCGGATCAGCACGGAGCACGCGGGTGAAATGTCCCGGGTAGATCCCGTTGACGATTTTTTTCCAGGTTTGCCCGTAATCGGTCGTGTGGTACAAATAAGGTCTGTAATCACCTGATTTATAAGATGTTGCTGCGAGGTAAAGGCCGCCTTTCCGAAAAGGGTCGGGCTCCACGCTGTTGATCATACTCCACCGGGGCAGTTCGGCAGGCGTTACATCGGACCAGTTCCGGCCGCCGTCGCGCGTGACGTGTACGAGGCCGTCGTCGCTGCCGGTCCAGATCAGTCCCGGTTCATAAGGCGATTCGCAGGCGGCAAAAATGGTGCAGTAGTACTCCACGCCGGTGTTGTCCTGTGTAATGGGACCGCCCGATGATTTTTGCCGGCTTTTATCGTTGGTGGTAAGGTCGGGGCTGATGGTTTGCCAGCTTTGGCCCTCGTTGGTGGAGACGTGCAGATAATTGGAGCAGGCATACAGTTTTTTCGGATCGTTGGGAGAAAAGAAGACGGGATAGTTCCATTGGAAACGGTATTTGGCGTCTTCGGCGCCGTGGCCCATGTTGTCTTCCGGCCAGACGTTGATGGAACGCGAAGACTTTCGCTGGTGGTCCACCCGGGTCAGCAATCCGTGGTATTCGCCGCCGTATACGATATCATTATTCAGGGGATCGACGGCGATGTGGGCCGACTCGCCGCCGGCTGTCGGTTCCCAGTCCCGGTCGCCGATACTGGCGCCGTCGGTACGGTGGGCGATGCGTACCGTGCTGTTGTCCTGTTGTGCGCCGTAAATGCGGTATGGAAAGGCATTGTCTGTCGTCAGACGGTAAAACTGTGCTGTCGGCTGGTTGTGATAGGTGCTCCATGTTTCACCGCCGTCGTAACTGATCTGTGCGCCGCCGTCGTCGCCGATAATGAGGCGGCGCGGGTCGTCGGGCGCCACCCACAGATCATGGTGATCGCCGTGGGGAGCGTTTTTGGCACTGAATGTACGGCCGCCGTCTTTTGATATATGGTAGGCTACGTTGACCACGTATACTTTATCTTCGTCTCTTGTGTCCGCGTAAATGCGGGTGTAATACCAGGCGCGCTGGCGCAGGTTGCGGTCATCGTTGAGTTTGCTCCATTTTTTTCCACCATCATCGGAACGGAAAACGCCGCCATTTTCGGCCTCCACGATGGCCCATACGCGCTGCGGGTCGGCATATGACACCGCTACACCGATGATGCCGATGGTATCTTTTTGCGGAAGTCCTTCGTTGCGGGTCAGTTCGGTCCAGGTGTCGCCGCTGTCCGTGCTTTTCCACAAGCCGGAGCCCTGGCCTCCGCTGCTGAGGCTGTACGGGGTACGCCTGACGCGCCATGTACTTGCGTAAAGGATACGCGGATTGGTGGGGTCCATGCACAGGTCTACAGCGCCAACGTCTTCATTGACAAAAAGCACCTTTTCCCAGGTTTTACCGCCGTCTCTGGAGCGAAAGACGCCGCGCTCGGCCGAGGATTTGAATAAATCGCCCAGAACGGCTGCGTATACGATATCCGGATTGCCGGGATGGATGCGAATTCTGGGAATATGGCAGCTGCTTTTCAACCCCATCGATTTCCAGGTTTTGCCGGCGTCTTCGCTTTTCCAGATACCGGAACCGTAACTCACATTACCGCGCACGGTTTCCTCACCGCCGCCGGCGTAGATCACATTCGGATCGGAAGCCGCCACCTCGACCGACCCGATCGAGCCGCCGAAAAAGCCGTCGGAGATATTTTCCCATGTCCGCCCGCCATCGGTTGTGCGCCAGACCCCGCCACCCGTGCTGCCAAAATAGAACAGGTTCGGCTGGCCCGCGACACCCGTCACTGCCGCCGAACGGCCACCCCGGAAGGGCCCCACGCAACGCCATTCAAGCGCATTATACAGCGATTCGTTGAAGGCAGGCGCGGTAGCCGCAGGCGCCGGGCTGAC
Organism: Bacteroidota bacterium; assembly: GCA_029781095.1. Taxonomy (GTDB): domain Bacteria; phylum Bacteroidota; class Bacteroidia; order Chitinophagales; family Saprospiraceae; genus M3007. Next base: position 536 of record JAKOXM010000009.1, on the reverse strand, counting down.
AGCCGTTTTGTTTTTGTTTTTTTGTGCAAATGCGGGCAGCGTAATGGCCAGAAAACAGAAGGACAGCAGAATTGTACGCATGGAAAGAATATTTGAGGCGAAGGAAATAAATGTTTGGCAAAATGTTGAAAATTAATGGATTTGGAAACCTGACTTTTCCTCAATTCAGGTTTAGCGGCATTGCTTTTCAGGGATAATTTGCCGATATTTACAACCAATCAAACGATCACACACATGCGACAAAAAATCACTTTACTCATCGTTTTTGCAGGCGCTACGCTGACTGCACAAGTGCCCCAGAGCGCAACCCTGCAAACCAATCGTATCAAGGCGACCTTCAATTCCAACGGCGCGATGTTCACCGACTTTCAGAAAGGGCAGTTTATTGCGCCTTATGCGCCGGGTGAACCTGAAATCAGCCTCCTGCGAGCCGCAGGTTTGTGGCTTGCCGGCTGGGACCTGGCCGGAAATCTGAAAGGCGCCGTGCAATTGTACAACACTGACGGTAAATCGGATTTTTATCCCGGGGTACTGGA
>JAKOXM010000003.1 GCA_029781095.1 Bacteroidota bacterium | reverse complement strand
AGGGATCTGTCTCCGGCTTGCCTTTCATGGGATAGGCAAATGGCTGAATGCTGTTGCGCGCGTTCTTAAAAAGCGCATCGAGCAATACGCGCAGACTCCAATCTTCAAAATCAAAACCGAGAAAGAGGTAAAAACGCGGCGTCGTGAAGGCCGCCAGCAAACTGTCCGGCATGCGCTCGTGCTGCACGCCTGTGATCTTGTTGACGTAAGCCAGCTGGTCGTTGTAGGTCAGCACCAGCGATTCGGATTTTTTATAAAAGCCGAACAGGTTGTAAATCAGAGGCGCAGCGTCGTCGCCGAACGAATAAAGCGGATCGGGGGCGGGTTTCCGGAAATTATAAAAGTCGAAGCGGTAGTCGCGCACAGCCGTCGCGTAGAACCGGGCAAAAAAATCGTCGGGGGTCGTATTGATGATAATCTTGAACGGCAGGTCCGCCAATTCTTCCAGCAAGGGATGAAGTTCGGCGCTGTGTTCCGCTTTGGTATAAAAATCCTGCACATCGGAGATGATCATCGTGTCGGATCGCTGGGCACGGATACGCAGCGTACTCGTCACCTGTGTCAGGGAGTCTTCCTCTTCCCGGCTGAGGCCCAGTCCTTTGGCCAGCTGGTTGGCGCACTGCTCGGTGAGGGGACGGTACGTGCCGTCCGCCTGCTTTGCCGTGATGGCTGCCGGTCCGAGAAACAGCACGCAGGAACCTTCGCTGATATTGCGCGCAATGTTCTGGTAAATGGTGTTGGTGAGTTCGCTCACGCTGACGGGTTGGGCACTCGTATCAGTAGGCATGTTTGGCTGACATTTCGGGGTCGAATGGATTAACAAAGATAGGGATGCAATTCTTATGAACAAATTACTACCGGCAAAAAGCGTACCCGCCAAAAAACGGCGGGGCGCCTTTGGCAAAAGGCGCCCCGCTGCGGTACCGGTATAACGGGTAAGACATAAAAATCACCGTATTGATCAACCCGGTTTTTGCGGCTATGCGTTGGCTGTTTTTCAGCAACAGATTATCGCTATTTCTTCAAAAACGAGCCTTGGCAGGCAACAAGATCCGTCGGGCCGGGACAGGCCGACGGTTTCTAATGCTGGTTCGATACTTTCAAATAGTTCTCCAGAGCCACCGCAATGGAAGGCGCCTCGGGTGTACCGGCCTGTATGTTGACCGTCATGCCGCGTTCGCTGACAGCCTTGAGGGCTGCTTTCCCGAACACACAAATCCGGCGGTCGTCTTGTTTGAAATCGGGGAACTGCTCAAACATCGACTTGATCTCCAGTGCTGAAAAGAATGCGATGATGTCGTACTTGATGTCTTTAAGATCGCTCAGGTCGGTGTTGACGGCACGGTACATGATGGCATCCTGAATCGGTACTTTCAGGTCCTTGAAAAATTGCATCACCTCCGGATTGCCCAGATCGCTGCAAGGCAGAAAAAACTTTTCTTCCTTGTTGCGCAGGATGTACGATTTCAGGTCCGTGATGGACTTGGTGCCGTTAAAAACCTTGCGTTTGCGAAACATAATGAACTTCTGCAGGTAGTTGGCGATCGTTTCGGTCGCACAGAAATACTTCGTATCCTCCGACATTTTGATGCGAAGTTCGCCGCACAGCCTGAAGAAGTGATCGATAGCGTTTTTGCTGGTGAACACGATGGCCGTGTAGTCGTTCGGGTACACACGGTTCTTGCGGTACTCCTTTTCTGTAAGCCCTTCCACGGTCACGAACGGAACAAAGTCGATGCGGACGCCGAAGCGCTTCTCCAGTTCATTGTAGGCGCTGAGCTGGACCGGTTTAGGCTGTGAAATAAGAATGTTTTGAACTTTCTTGAAGGTCTCTTCCTGAGCAGGAGCAGCGGTTGCAGACATTCGGGTGTGTTGTTTTGTGAAATTTGTTTGAAGAAGGTCGTGTTGTTTGTTGTCTGGAATTTCCAAACCTCAAACGGTCAATTTGTTTGGATCATCGCCAGTTTAATAACCAGAATAACCGGCGCGATTTCAACGGCACAAAGGTACAATAAAAAGTGAAATTGGTTGTCTGCCAAAAATTTAGTGCTGATCCGGCTCGAGCGCAATGCGCGGTATATGTAAAAAATAACCACGAGCCCCAGCGTCCAGAACAACAAAAACTCCTGATAGCTTTCCTGTGCAAAGGCCAGCAAAAAATTGAACGGCATCAAAAAAAGCCCCAGCACACAGTTGAAAATAATAACCAGAAAATTGTATCGCCGCACTTCCTTTTCCACCGGAAACAGCCATGCAGTTATATAGAGCATCAGATGTTTGGAAAGAAATATGACAGCCGCTACAAACATGCAGATGAAAAAAAACGGCAGGTTGTTGAAGGTCTCTTTTTTGGAGATGCGGACGATCAGGAACAGAAACATGCCGGCATTGAGCAAAAAACTGCCGTATAGCAGCAAATAAGGCGTTATGCCGACAAAACCCGCGGCTTCCCGCTGCGCAACCGTCAGCCCGTTTTCATTTAAAAACCCGCGCCAGGCCTTTTCAACTGATTTCCGGTTGGCGGCTACCGACAAGGTCATCAGGGTGAATATGACCGCCAGTATTCCGAACAAGGCCAGGTTGGACATGGAATTGCCATAGCGGGGAAGCAGTCTGGAAGGACGAAAAGGCTTTGTAACGTTTTCTGCCAGGGCCCTGGCTGCGCCGGGCGGGCGGTGCTGGCCAACGTCGAAAGGGTTGGCTTGCGACAAGTTTCCGGGAGTGGCGATCCCCGTTGCGGCCATTTCCCGGGGAAGCCGGTTTCTCATTTCGAACGGATTGACTTCCGTTTGTCCATTGACCAATGTGACAAATCGCATTAACAACAAGCATATCAATACGAGCCGAATCATGCGACAAAGGTAAATAAATCCTTCGCGCCGCTTTTTCTTTTCCTAATTTTGCCTCGATTTTCACTTATATTGTCTCCGGTTTCCTGCCCGCTGGAACCCGGAATTTCTTTTTTATCATCCGGAACAGCATCCTCAACCTACCTTTATACAGGCTTTAACCATTCAAAATGCAACAATTAGACGTCATCCTCGGCCTCCAGTGGGGCGACGAAGGAAAAGGTAAAATCGTTGATTATCTTGCCAACGATTACGATATCGTAGCCCGTTTCCAGGGCGGACCGAACGCCGGACATACACTCAAATTCGGCGGCAATAAATACGTGTTGCACACGGTCCCTTCCGGAATCTTCCGGGAAAACCTCATCAACCTTATTGGCAACGGTGTGGTTCTCGATCCCGTCGTTTTTCAACGGGAATTGCGCTCGCTGGAACAAAACAATGTCCAGTTTCGCAAACGACTGCTCATCTCCCGCAAGGCGCATCTCATTCTGCCGACGCATCGCTGGCTCGACGCCGCCAGTGAGGCCCATAAAGGCAAACTGAAGATCGGTTCCACCCTGAAAGGGATCGGGCCAACGTACATGGACAAAACCGGCCGCAACGGCCTCCGCGTCGGCGATGTGGAATTGCCGTCTTTTCGCGATCAGTATGAAGCGCTGAAAACCAAGCACCTGGAATTGCTTAAGATTTACCCCGAGGTGCCGTTTGATCTGGCAGGAGAGGAAGCGGCCTGGTTTGAAAGCCTCGATACACTCCGAAGCCTGCTGCTGGTAGACGGTGAATACTTTATCAATGAAGCGCTGGCCACCGGAAAAAAGGTGCTTGCCGAAGGCGCCCAGGGCTCCATGCTCGATATCGATTTTGGAACGTATCCATTTGTCACGTCTTCGAATACGATCAGCGCAGGCGTGTGCACCGGACTCGGCGTTGCGCCCCAGCGGGTAGGCCGCGTGATCGGCATCACCAAATCCTACTGCACAAGGGTAGGGGGCGGACCGTTCCCGACCGAACAGGATAATGAGATCGGCGAAAAACTGCGTCAGGAAGGCCAGGAATTCGGTTCGACTACCGGCCGGCCGCGTCGCTGTGGCTGGATAGACTTGCCGCAATTGCGCTACACCATTTTGCTGAACGGTGTGACGGAGCTCTGTATGACCAAAATTGATGTGCTGAATATTTTTTCCGAAATCAGCGCCGCCACCCGTTACCGCTACAGCGGCGGCGAACATGCCAACCTGCCTTACGACTTGTGCCATATGGACGTCGAACCGGTGCTGAAAAGTTATAAAGGCTGGAACAGCAGTCTCGACGGCATTAAGACTTTTGATGACTTGCCCGCAGAAGCCAGAGCCTATCTGGAAGACCTTGAAAATTATCTGGGCGTACCGTTTAAGATGATTTCCACGGGGCCGGAGCGGGAAAAATTGATCATTCGATAATACACCATGGGGTTTCGCGCCATTTTGGAATATCAGATTTTTCGTATAGGCAACTACACGTTCACGGTCTCCATGATACTGGGCGTGGCGCTGTTGTGGCTGGCCGCCTGGCTGGCGCTGCGGGTGGCAAAACGCGTCATTTATCGCGGCCTGAAAGGCATGGTAAGCGATCGCGGTCGACGGCATTCCCTGTACCTGATCGTTCAGTATCTGGGGTGGTTGCTGGCCGTTATGGGCATGTTTCGGGTGGTCGATCTGGATATTTCCGTGCTGCTGGCGGGTTCTGCAGCATTTTTGGTGGGTATCGGCCTTGGCCTTCAGCAGATATTCCGCGACATTGCATCCGGTGTGTTCCTCTTGTTTGAGGGTTCTATCGAAGTGGGCGACGTATTACAGGTCGACGGCATCATGGGCCGGGTGATGGAAATCCACCTGCGTACGTCAAGGCTCCAGACCCGCGACGGAATGATGATGATCGTGCCGAACAACAAGTTTATTATCGAACGTGTCAATAACTGGAGTCGCCATGAAATGGAGCCTGCGCGCTTTTCGGTAACGGTTACGACCGGCATAAGTGCTGACGAGCGGGAGGTCATTCAATTGCTGCTGGATTGCGCCGCCAAGCACCCCGGTATAGTGTCGGATGCACCGATGTATCAGGCTATTGCGCAACTGACGGAATTTTCCAAAACGGACATGGTTTTTGAATTGCGCTTCTGGACGCATCATAAAATTGAAGTGGACGACATCCGGAGCGATCTGCGACTCGCCATACGCGATAAATTTCGCCAAAACGGCTTGCTGGAAAAAACGGCCGAAGATACCGCTGCAGAAAAGCGGGATTTGAAACAGGCCGCTCCGGTCGATCTGCCTCCGGTTGATGAGGATTAGCGGGACAGCGCTTTTGCTTCCGCTTCCTTTTTCCATTCATCAAAATAGGAGCCCGGCAGAAAGGATATAACCTGGCCAAAGCGCCCGGGCGCTTTGAGCCAAAAATTGACTACCCGGCGCCCCAGCCGCCGCTTTTCTTCCCAACGTTCCACGTCCTGCCAGGGGTAGCGCACGGTTGACCAGTAATTGGTGACGTACAGGTGTGTATCGTCAACATCCACCCGTTTCAGCCGCCACAGCGTACGCCATACAAAAAATACCCAGCCGGCCCAGACGGCAAGCAGGATGAAACGAGGCAACCATACCGACGAAGGCAGGTACAGGTCTTCTTCGTCCGTAAGCCAGAACACCAGCAGGAGACCTGTGAAAAATACCGTTCCGAACACCGGGGTGAACACCCGCCAGAACAGGGTGGCATTGGAAGACAGAACAGCAGTTTTGGGATTCCCGTTGGAAGGAAGTTTGCTCGTATCGGGAGGAACGGATTGATTTTCCATCATAAAAATAACCGCGCGCCGGTTTCTTCCGGCGCGCGGCAAAGATATGGCGCGTTTATGGTGCGATGTTTAGAGTATGTTCAAATTTCGGTGCCGGAGCGAAAGTGGGCAAATTTTATTTCATGCAAGGCAAAATTTGCAGCCATAGCCCGGCGACTGTGGCGAAAATTTTTACGAAGCAAGAAATAAAATTGGCCGCTTGCAGCCCGGCGACCGAAACTTAAACATACCCTTAATCCACCTCGACGCTTATGCCGCTTTTTTTAGTTTTGTTGTCGGCATCCTTCTTGTCCTGGATATTGATGCGGGCGCCGCTTTTCAATTTGCGGGCAATAGCCGAATAAGGCCCTGTGACGACGGTTTCGCCTTCTTCCAGGCCTGACAGGATTTGAATGTGATCGTTGTCCTGGATACCGGTTTTTACCTCCCGCACGGCTACTGTATCCCCCACGACCACGTATACGATCTCTTTGATGAGGTCCATGTCTTTTTTGCTGACCTCTTTGGCCTGAACCGGAGGGGCATCCTTTTCATCCACCTTCTTCTCGACTTTATCTTCTTTGGCCGTAACGGCGATAATGGGCACGCTCAGGGTGCTGTCCGCCGTATGGGTGTAGATATCGACTGCGGCGGACATGCCCGGGCGGAAAGGATATTGCATGGATTTTTTTATCAATTCGGCATAGGAGGCCGGATCGACGCGGATCTTCACCACGAAGTTGGTAACCTGGTCGGTATTCAGGGCGACCACAGAGCTGCTCAGGTTGCTGGCGCTGTTGGCTATCTCGGTTACTTTACCCTTGAATTTCCGACCCAGGTAGGCGTCCACTTCGACATCTGCTTCGTCATTGACGCTTACTTTGAGGATGTCGTTTTCGCTCACATCCACCTGGACTTCCATGGAACTGAGGTTGGCGATGCGCATCATTTCGGTACCGGCCATCTGGAGGGTACCCACCACGCGCTCGCCTTTTTCAACATTCAGTGCACTCACAATGCCGCTGACAGGCGCCGTGATGACCGTTTTCTGGAGGCTGGTGCGCAGTTCCTTGAGCCGGGCGCCGGCGCTGTTGATGCCGAATTCGGCAACACGAACGTTTTCTTTCGCACTGGAAAGGCTGTTTTCTGCTGATTTGAGTGCGACCTCGGCGCTCGTCATGCCGCTTTCCGCCGCACGCAGGTTGCTCAGGGAAGTTTCGAACTCCGCTGTCGAGATCACGCCTTCTTTATACAGGGACTCGTTGCGTTTGTGGGTATTTCTGACGGCTTCCAATTGCGCCCTGGCACGTTGTACATCGGCTTTGAACTGGTCGATCTGTGCCGTGCTGCTCAGGGCCGAGGAGGAAGAAATCTCCCGCTGCGCGCGGGCCGTGCCGAGGGCGGCCTGGCCTTGTTCCACGGCACTCTGGTACTCGTCCGGCTTGATTTTGGCCAATACCTGGCCTGCCGTGACGGAATCTCCTTCCTTTACATAAAGTTCAACGATCTCCCCGGATACGTCCGAACTGATCTTTACCTCTATTTCGGGGAAAATTTTGCCGCTGGCACTCACGGTTTCGCGAATGGTTCGGCGCTGGACTTTTTCGACCGTTACTTCTTCTCCTTTGGGTTTTTGTCTTGCTTTAATAGCCGCCGCTACCACGAGCAGCAGGAACAGTCCGATCAGGATGTAAAGGAGCGTTTTTTTCCGTTTGGGCGATGTTGATGCCATATCGAGAGGATGCTTTTGTAGTGCAAATACTTAATAAAACTTTCGGCTTAACGGGGTGCAAGGTTATCAGTGGCCGGCCGGGCCGGGAAAATAGTTGGATAAATGACTGAAAACGACGGATGAATTTCGCTAAAAAGGCCATTTTTTCCGAATCGCCCGGACAATGGAAAATGCAATTGCCCGTTAGAAAAATTGGCATGATATTTTTAACTAAACTGGAAAATCGCGCCGCTTCATCATCCTCCCCGATTCCTGCAAACCGATTTTTTCATTTTCCAAATTCAACATTATGAAACTAATCCTCGCTATCCCCGCTGCAAGCCTGCTCTTCTCCGGAGCATTGGGCTTGAAAATGACGACTCCAACCCGAACTGCCAAACACTTCACTTCACCTGAAGTATCCATTACCGCAAAGCCTGCCGTCAGCATGTGGGCCGCCAACAATACCTTGTATAAAGGCGAAACGCTGCGACTGCATTTCGCCACACCGCACGGTTCTTACCTCGGTGTGATCGACCCCGACGGGCATTTTTTCTACGTCGTATTTCCCGACGAGCAAAGTGTCGGGAAACTGACGCCTTTCGTCAGCAGCGAACACTTCGTTTCGCTGGACAAACTGCTCATTCCCACAGCGACATTCAAAGCCGATCCTTATACCGACGGCATCCTTGAAAACAAACGCGTTTTTACAAAATCCGGCGTATACCGTTTTCTGTTGGGCGACAACCTGCACACCGATGATACCAGGGCGCTCGACGTGGTAAAAGTCAAATACCGGCATAAGCCCCGCCCTGAACAGGCTGTCGTGGCTTACGCGGCAAGGTGAACGAGCCCAAACGAATATCAATTCATTCTCAGGGGTTTGCCTTCGTAAAAGTCCAGGATTTTCAATTTGAACAGGTAGTCAAATCTGGCCACCGTGAGATCGTTTTCCGCGATGTCGAGGTTGTTTCTGGCTGTCGTCAGATCGAGTGTGTTGACAGCGCCGAGGTCATGGCGCTTCACGGTATTCTGGTACGCGATCTGATTGGCATCAAATGACTTTTGGGCCGCCTCGAGTTGCCTGCGCGCTGCGCGGGCATTCGCAATGGCCGTCTGAATATCGTTTTTGAGTTGCTGGTGCGTCTGGTTTTGCTGAAGCTGCGCGGTCAGCACACTCAGTCGTGCACGCTCTACATTGAGCCGGACGCGTCCGTTCTGATAAATCGGAATCCTGATGCTGAGCCCGACGCTTTGTCCGAAGTTCTGGTCGAACTGGTCGAGATACTTGACCGTCCGGATATTCTGCGGGATCACCGCTGTGTCGCCGATGAATTGCAGTGATTTGGTTTCGCCATCGAGCCTGACGGGAAGGTTGGGCTCCGGAATGCGGAGGTAACTCCCCGGCAGTTTGTACGCCGTGGAATAGTTGGAACTCAGGTTGGCGAATATCGAAACCGAAGGGTAATAGGCAGATTGGGCCAGGTAGATACCCTCTTCGGCGCTTTTGATCCGGTAATCGGCCGCGCGGATGTTCGGCTGGGTCGTCAGCGCAGTAGCGTAGACCGGCGACAGCGTTGTTTCGTCGGGGTTGGCATCGGTTGGTATCTGGATAACCGGGCGCTCGATCTGGAGGTCGTAATCGGGTTCGAGCTGTAGCAGTTGTTTCAGGCTGAGGTAGGCGAGGTCCACATTGTTCTGCGCCTGCACCGAAGCCTGTTCGCCCTGTGCTATTTGCGCCAGGATATTGTACTTGTCGGCCATAGGAAGCGTGCCGGCGTCGATCAGTTTCAGCGTGACGTTGAGTTGTTCCTGGCTCTGTGACACGCGTTTCTGGGCATTTTGAAGTTGTTCCTCAAACAACAGGATATTCAGGTATGCCTGGGCTATTTGCAGCGAGAGCGAGTTGGCGCCCTGATCTGCGTCGGCCTGAGCGGCCTGGGCGTCCCAGGAAGCCTGTTTGACGGCGTGGTGTATCTGGCCGCCGTTGAAAAGGCTCATGCCTGCGCTGAGTCCCACGCTGTTGAAGCCGGTAGAAATGGTGCTGAACTGGTTGGTTGTCCGGTCGATGGTGCGGCCGAATTGCTGGCCTGCATCAAAACTGGCGCTGATGTTGGGTAGCCTCGAGGCTTTGGCCTGGCGTTCTGCCAGCAAGGAGGTTCTTACGTTCGCTTTTGCCTGCTGTATGGAAATGTTGTTTTCCAGACCATATTGCACACAGCGTTCGAGTGACCACGTTTCCTGTGCCTTTGCGCTGATGCCGAGCAACAAGGCGCAGAGAACGGGCACGAGTTTCAAGTTGTACTTCATGTTTTAATGAGAGGATTGTTCCTGTTTACAGCCGTTTTATCCGAATGCAAGAGTACGTTAATCTATTGTGTATGCCCGGTGAAATTCTATAAAGGCAGGATTTCATCAGATAAAACGGAGGTTTAATCTGTCAATGGCAAGTCGGCGGCCTTCATCAAACGCCCGACAGGGTACATCCGATGCGTCGGTTCGTACCAGGGGGAGTGGCGGTAGACCCAGTCGAGTTGCTGCTTGGCGCTGGCAGCAAATTCGGGTTCGGCGGCGCGTTTGGCGTCGAGTTCGGCCCTGACGGACGGGTTATCTTTCAGAAAATCCGCAGCCAGGTCCTCAAAAACGTAGGCCGAGAAATATTCCTTTTGCATCAGCACGGGGTCGAAGAAATTCCAGGCGACCCATGAATCGGGTGCATTGGGTTCGAGGGTTTCAAGCAGGTAACGATTGGCGTCCTGATCGGCAAAAACGACGAAGTCGCCTTTCCCGAATGTTCGTTTCATCGTCTTCTTTTCCAGTTGTATGTTGTAGTGGTAGTAATGCCCTTCCCATGCTTCGCGCGTTTTGAAATCGCGGATGAAGTATGTTTCCACGTCCAGTTCCGTCTCTTTGGCCAGGCGCCGCATGGCTACCCGGTTGATCTTCAGGCGTTCGATGACGTTTTCCCAGGCCTGCGGGATGATGTAGGCAACTGGTTTTTCGACGCTGATTTGCGGTTTGAAATGGTTGTAATACGGGATTTTCTTCTCGTACGGCGCGCTGCGGTCGTACCACAGGCGCGGCAACCCGCTCACCTCGCTGGGTTTGTATTTCGCTTCATATCCTTTGAAAACGATGCTGTCGAATTTCATCTGATCCATGCTCCAGTCGAGCACGAATTCCAGCTTGCTGCGGGTCTGCTTGAATGCTTCCGCACGCGTGCGGGCGATCTCGTCGCCGTGGGTGGCCATAAAACGGATCACCACATCCATAAATGCGTAGGTGCTCCATACGCGGTCTTTGAAAGGCTTGAGCATGTGGGTTTCGGGCATGAACCCGATGGTGTTCCACAGGGCGGCATAGCCGGTTGAGTAGCGCCCGTAGTCGCAGAAGCCAGTGATGCCGCTGTCGGGCGTTTCGGCCGGGCTGTCCACATAAGGGATCATTTCCCATTTCCGTTTTTTCATTTCGCCGTACAGTTCGGGCAGCATGGTTTTTTGCAGAAAATTGCCGAGCGGCGCCTCCAGTTTGTCGTGCTGCGTGGCGATCAGCGTCATGGTGTACTGGTAATCGGCGCCGTTGCTGGTGTGGTTGTCCACAAAAATATCGGGCATCCAGGTACGGAATATCTCGTTGAACGTGCGCGCGTTGCGCGAATCGCATTTCACGAAATCGCGGTTGAGGTCGTAATTGCGCGCGTTGCCGCGAAAACCGTAGGATTCGGGGCCGTCCTGGTTGGCGCGGGTGTACGAATTGCGGTTCAGGCAGCCGTCCACGTTGTACACGGGGATCAGGACAATAGCGGTGTGTTCGAGCAGTTTCTGCAATTCGGGTTTTTCGAGGTAGTCGCGCAGCAGCAGTATCGTCGCATCGATACCCTCCGGCTCGCCGGGATGTATGCCGTTGTTGATGAACAGGATGCGCTTGCCGGAGCGCCTGATCTTTTCGGGGTCGAACTCACCGGCGGTGTTCAGCACGGCCACGTGCAGCGGCTCGCCGATATCGGTGCTGCCGACGGTGCTCAGGTGAAATATTTTCGGGTAGGCCGCTGTCAGTTTTTCATAGCAGCCGATGGCTTCGCGGTAAGTGAGGGTCTGGTTGTCGTTTTTTTCAACAGGAATGGTGAAGAGCGGCATGGCGTGTGTCGGACGGATTTGTCTGGTGCAGGAAATGAGTAGCAGCGGCAGCAGCAGGAGGCAATTGCGACGCATGTTTTTGGGGGTGAAGATAGGGAAAGGAGAGGAATGAGGCGAACACACGGGTGTTTTCAGCCTGTGCTGGCCCGGTCGGAAAATTCCGGGTCGGGCGTTTGGCATGCTGCCGTGCGGGTGGACACCGCATACTGATGAAGAGTTATTACCTGCTCGGGCAACCCGACCTGGCCAATATGCAGTATTTCAAGTGCAGGAAAGCCCTGGAAGAGGAATGGAACATGGATCCTTCGGAACCCACTGTCGAGCTGTTCAACAGAATTCAGAACGGCAGGTCCATTCTCGAGGCTGTATAGAAAAGTAATGCCAACTTTTAGTTGGCTTTTGTGCGGGCCAATCAGTTGGCTTTTGCGCGGGCCAACCGGAGGTTGGCGTTACTTTTTTGCCCATGCAGGCGGCCGAGCCTGCATGAAGCGAACAACAAAAACGGGATTCCGGCCGCAAGTTTCTTTTCCCCGTCCGATTTTTCAGCCGCTTGATCGGCCGCAGGTCGTCTCTGACCGATAACCGGAACCGCATTCGACGGAAACAGGCACATTTGACAAAACAACCTTGCTCTGTTTCCATGAAAAATTCCATCAACACAACGGCAAGAATCGGCGGTCTCCTTTACCTCGTTATTATCGTCATGGGTTTGTTCGGCGAAATGTTCGTGCGCGGCAAACTGGTCGTATCCGGCGACGCTGCGGCTACGGCGGATAATATCGCTGCACATCCTTTCCTGTGGCGACTCGGGATTGCCGGCGATCTCGTCATGCATATTTGCGATATTGGATTGGTGCTGGTATTTTACCTGTTGCTCAGGCCGGTCAACAAAAACCTCGCCCTGCTTGCGGTGCTGTTCAATGTAGTGCAGACAGCCGTACTGGTCACCAACAAGTTGAGCCTGCTCACCCCGCTGTTCCTTTCTGGCAATGCCGAATATCTCCGGGCTTTCGATCCCGCCCAGCTGCAGGCGATGGGGTATCTGGCGATCAAATCGCATGGTTACGGCTTCGGTTTCGGGCTCATTTTTTTCGGCATCGAATGCCTGATCCTCGGGTATTTGATCTTCAGATCGGGCTACCTGCCCCGAATGCTGGGCATTCTGATGCAGATGGCCGGCCTGTGTTACCTCGTCAACAGCTTTGCGCTCATTCTCGATCCGCCATTTGCCGATATGCTTTTCCCGGCCATATTGTTGC
>JAKOXM010000830.1 GCA_029781095.1 Bacteroidota bacterium | reverse complement strand
GGATGTTTGAAATATTGCACAGCAGCGCGACAACGCAACTGGATATAAAAAATCTTCCGGCCGGTCATTATTTTGCCGTTATCAACACCCCCGATGGCGTCACCTCCATTCCATTTCAAAAAATTCAGCATTGACCAGACCGGCGTTGCGCATCCGATGGGCACCGACAGCGTCCTGCTCGGCGCCTGGGCGGATGTGAGCAATTGTCGCAGTGTGCTTGATATCGGTACAGGTACCGGCGTGGTGGCATTAATGCTTGCCCAGCGTATGTCGCAGACTGCGACGGCATCAGAGGCCGAAACGAGGATAACGGGCGTCGAAATACACCCCGCCTCGGCGGAATGCGCGCGCCGCAATTTTGAAGCCTCCCCCTGGGCGGCCTCCCTCGAGATTGCCGGGATGTCCGTTCAGGATTTTGTGCGCAACAGCACGCTGCGTTTTGACCTGATTGTCAGCAATCCGCCCTTTTTTTCTGAAAAGATCGTTTCCCCGGATGAATCACGCCGCCTGGGCAGGAGTACCGTGGCACTTTCGCCGGACTACCTGCTGTCTGTCGCAAAGGCATTGTTAGAGCCCGGCGGCAGGTTGTGCGTTATCCTGCCCGAACGGCAGGGCCGGCGTTTGTGCGAACGCGCAGTACTGGATAACATGTATTGTACCGAAGAAATGGCGGTTCGCAGCCGTTCGCACAAACCAGTGGAGCGCCTTTTGCTTCGTTTTGAAAGAAATCCTTACCTGTTTCAAAAAAAAGAACTCGTGGTATTCGGGGAAGGGAACGTTTATACATCTGATTATAAGGAACTTACCGGGGCATTTTACCTACAATAAAAAAGGAAACCCTTTTTATCCGAAAGGTTTCCTTTTTATGGATTTCGCCATCGAGCGGCGAACTGCAAGATTGACCGTTGTTTTGTTATTGCATGGAAATTTTGTGTTCTTCGATGATCTGAAGCGCACGATTCAGAATTGTAGTGTCCTCCAAATGAACGATGCCGCCTCCCGGTCCGGGTTCCAGATGCCATTCGACGACTTGCCCTCCATGGTATTTATGAGCCCCGAAATAATTTCGAACGGTCTGCTCGTCCATTTTGAGTTCTTCAGCGATCCGGTGGATACTTCCGGTAGGCAGGGAGTGTTTGATGCGGCGCAACTCCTCGAAGGTGATATTCATAAGCCTCAGTTTTAGTGAACAATATGATTTGGAAAGACGATTCAGGACTCGCCTAAAAATTTCCCTAAGGTATGCACTTCGCCAAATAATAAACAAATGAAAGCGGTAAAAAAAATTTGCCGGAGCCATTTTATTTCCCAAAGCGCAGGCAGTGTATTGACAGACTTCTATAACGCCTGAAAGATGCAGGCGTTGCCTGTTTTTAGACAAAAAATTGATTCTTGACGATGGAGCGATCCGGAAATGAATCAGCTTCGGCAGTCGAAATCGATAAATGGTAAAAATCAGGGCATTTGTTGCATCAGCAGCATGGCGGAAATGGATTACCTTGAGAAAAACATCCTATCTTTACGCCGGTTTTTCAATTTTGCTTGTATCCCCCAGCTTCTGACTCCTTCTTTTTCCGGCAATGTATCTGCATATTGTTTCTTTCGATATTCCATATCCTGCAAACTACGGAGGGGTAATCCTTATCTTCAACCAGATCAAGGCCTTGCATGAACAAGGCGTAAAGGTTATCCTGCACTGCTTTCAGTATGGCGAGCGCACGCCACAGCCGGAACTCGAGAAATACTGCCATGAAGTATATTATTACAAGCGGAGCCGCTCGCTGATCTTTCAACTGAGTCTGATTCCGTTCATAATGAATTCGCGCAGGAGCCGTTCACTGATCAAAAGGTTGAGAAAAGACAATTATCCGATCCTGTTCGAGGGGATGCACACCGCATCCTACGTGTGGCACAAACGGCTGCGCGGCCGCCAGAAACTGCTGCGCATGCACAATATCGAGTGGCAGTACTACGAAAGCCTTTCCCGGCTGACTCCTCCCACGGAGGTATTTGAAAAGACATACTATTTCATCGAAAGCATCAAGTTGCAGCGTATCGAACCCAAAGTGGTGCTGCACGCCGATGAGATCATCGCGATTTCCACGACAGATACCGCCTACTACCGTGAAATGAAGGCGAACACCCACTACATCCCTGCATTTCATCCGAATACGCAGGTGGAAAGCCAGACCGGCAGAGGCGAATACGTACTGTTTCATGGAAAACTGAGTGTTCCGGACAACGAGCGCGCCGCTATCTGGCTGCTCGAAAACGTCTTTTCAAAAATAGACATTCCATTCGTAATTGCAGGCATGGCGCCTTCCGCACGCCTGCGCGACCTCGTGCAACACCACGAACACGTCCGCCTCGTTGAAAACCCTGACGACAGGGAAATGAATAACCTCATTACACGGGCACATATCAACCTGCTCGTATCATTTCAATCCTCCGGTATAAAACTGAAATTGCTCAATGCATTGTTCAGGGGCAGATTTTGCATCGTAAACGACCGCATGGTGAGCGGCACAGGGCTTTCCAAACTTTGCTATGTGCGCAATTCCGCCAATGCAATTCAGCAAACGGTGGAAGCGCTGATCAATGCTCCATTTGAACAAAGTAAAATTGACGAACGCCGGATGGTACTCGATGTGGAGTTTTCCAACAAGGAAAATGCGAAGAAATTGATGTCCCTGATAAAATTCAATACCTGAAACGAATTTTCAAAAAAAATTGAAAACTTTGAACAAAGCCCCGCTTGCGGGGTTTTTTGTTGGAATCAACGGTTAACCTATGCGCGGAACAGAACAATTGGAAATCCTGCTCGACAGCAATGATCTTGGAGGGGAGCATCGTCAAATTGCTCAAAAAATTGCTGATAACCAACGTATTACATTTGAAGAAGGCGTTTTTCTCTTTGAAAACGGCGATCTCGCCTTCGTCGGTGCGCTTGCCAATTTCGTCCGCGAACAAAAAAACGGCGACAACACCTACTTCAACCGCAATTTCCACATTGAACCGACAAACCTTTGCGTTTACGATTGTAAATTCTGTTCGTATTCACGACTTATCAAGCAACGCAACGACCCTTCGGCCTGGTCGTTTTCGATGGAGGAGATGATGGATATCGTCCGGCGCTATGATGGCCAGCCCGTAACGGAAGTGCACATCGTCGGCGGCGTTTTGCCCCAGTATGATTTGCCGTTCTACCTGGAATTTTTTAAAAAGATAAAAGCGCACCGCCCCGAATTGCACGTCAAGGCTCTTACCCCCGTAGAATTTCACTACATTTTTAAGAAGGCCAAAGTTTCGTACGAGGACGGGATGCAGATGATCATGGATTCCGGTGTGGACAGCCTGCCGGGCGGAGGCGCTGAGATATTCCATCCGGAAATAAGGGAACAGATCGCGGCGGATAAATGCGACGCCGAACAATGGCTCCGGATACACGAGATATGGCACGAACTGGGCATGCGTTCCAACGCAACAATGTTGTATGGACACATCGAACAGTGGCATCACCGCATCGACCACTTGGAGCGTTTGCGCCGGTTGCAGGATAAAACGGGCGGCTTCCAGACGTTTATCCCCCTGAAATTCCGCAATCAGGAAAATCAAATGAGCCATGTCCCCGAAAGTACAACCGTTGAAGACCTGCGCAATTATGCTATCAGCCGGATTTATCTCGACAACTTCGACCATATCAAGGCCTACTGGCCCATGATCGGTCGCAACGTGGCGCAAATGTCGCTGGCTTTCGGCGTGGATGATATCGACGGTACTATAGACGATACAACCAAGATATATTCCATGGCCGGCTCGGAAGAGCAACACCCCGCGCTGAATACACAGCAACTCGTTGAAATGATCCGTCGCGTAGGCCGCCGCCCGATTGAGCGCGATACGTTATACAATGTTTTGGAAGACTATACTGACAAGGTCTTCGAAGAGGACAAACAATGGCGCGGATATTATGAGTTGCCGGTTGTTTAAGGCACTGACCGAAATGACGAAAAACTGAATTTCAAAATATGACTTTATATATCCTTCGCCACGGCGAAACCGAGTTCAACCGCCGGGGAATCGTGCAGGGCAGCGGTGTGGACACAGAATTGAATACGACGGGACTTTCCCAGGCCCGGGCTTTTTATGAGGCTTATGAAGATGTTGATTTTCAACTTGTTGTAACTTCCGCCCTGAAAAGGGCTCAACAGACGGTCAGGCATTTTATCGAACGGGATATTCCCTGGATACAGACCGCGGATATCAATGAGATCAGCTGGGGCGAGCACGAAGGCCTGCACTCCACGCCGGAACGGGTCGCTCTTTATAACCGCATGATATCAGAATGGAAAACAGGTAACCTGGACGCCTCGCTCCCGAAAGGCGAAACGGCACGACAACTCAGCGAGCGCGTGGGACGGTTTATCGACTGGATCAAAACCCGCCCCGAAAAGCGCATTTTAATAGCGACACACGGTCGAACGCTCCGCTGCCTGATCACGATGCTCAAAGGCCTGGAGCCCGCTGAAATGGAACGCGTTTCGCATAATAATACCGGCTTGTATGTGATTCATTTTCAGAACGATGCATTTGTTTTTGAAGTGGAAAACGATACCAGCCATTTGGCCGATATGGCGGTTTGAAAAAAATTGAATCACATGCCAGATCAAGTACATGTGCAATTTAAAACACGGTTATAAAATGGGCAACGTTGCGAATGTTAGCATATTAGCACATTAGCACATTTTTAAATTCGCACATTTGCTTAATATTCAGGTTCTTATCTCCCTTTCATTATGCGTCTTTCCGCAGTCAGTTATCTGAATACCAAGCCTTTCATTTATGGTCTTTTCCGTAGTGATCTGGCCGGGTTGATTGATCTGAGTCTCGATATTCCCTCCGTGTGCGCCCAAAAACTGCTGTCCGGCGAGGTGGATATTGCTTTGACGCCTGTTGCGATCATCCCCGAACTGCCTGAAGCGTATCTGGTTTCCGATTTCTGCATCGGCTCGACCGGGACCGTGAAGACGGTTTGTCTGTTCTCCGAAAGACCGCTTTCCGAAATAAAGAAGATTTACCTCGATTTTCACTCACGCACTTCCGTGGCGCTTACCAGGATTTTATGTGCGCAATACTGGAATATTCAGCCCGAGTTCGTTCATGCATCGGAAGGGTACGAATCCGATATCCGCAACGAAACCGCGGGTTTGATCATCGGTGACCGGGCAATCGGGCAGGAAAAACGTTTTCCATTTGCGTATGATCTCGGTGAAGCATGGACCGGCTGGACGGGCCTGCCTTTTGTCTTCGCAGCCTGGGTGAGTGTAAAACCTCTGCATCCCGGGATGATCAACCGTTTTAACGCTGCCTTGCAGATCGGTCTCGATCATATACCGGAACTGACAAAGATATTGCCTACCATGCCGGGCTTCAATCTGGAAAAGTATTTCCGGGAAAATATCAGTTACGAACTGGACGAACCGAAATGGGATGCATTGAACCGTTTTCTCGGCCTGCTCGCCGGTGAAAATGGCTACAGGCTGCATCGAAATGCCGCCGCTTTGGTCGGTTGATTAAAACAGGGTACGTATCCGGCATCTGAAATTCATCCGGGCATTTTATTTTGACGAAGATAATGGTCGCATGATTTCATGCTTTCATGCTCGGTTTTAGGCTGAATCACCTACTTTTGCGCCGCAATGCACGCCGCGGCGTGCCCACCCGTCAACAACATTAAAGTTAAATACCAGAAACAATCATGGCAAAAAAACGAATCGCCATCAATGGCTTTGGCCGTATCGGCCGCCTTACATTCCGCAACCTCGTGAAAAACCCCGACGTGGAAGTTGTGGCTATCAATGACCTTACCGACAACCACACCCTCGCGCATCTCCTGAAATACGACACGATGCACGGTCGCTTCGAAGGAACGGTATCGGCAGACGACTCGAGCATTACCGTCAATGGCAATAAAATTGCCGGCCTCGCAGTGAGAAACCCCGCGGAACTCCCCTGGGCTGCCATGGGTGTAGACGTAGTACTCGAATGCACGGGTATCTTCCTCGACAAGGAAAAAGCAGGGCTGCACCTGCAGGCCGGCGCAAAACGCGTTATCCTGTCCGCTCCGCCGAAGGCTGACGATGTGCCCACTTTTGTGATAGGCGCCAATGCCGATCAGATCAAAGACACCGACCTCATTATTTCAAACGCGTCCTGCACCACCAACTGCCTCGTGCCGATGATCATGACCCTCGACAAAGCCTTTGGCGTCGAGCAGTTTTTCATGAACACCATCCACGCATACACTGCCGATCAAAACCTGCAGGACGGTCCGCACAAGGACCTGCGCCGTGCACGTGCTGCCGCGCAAAATATCGTACCGACAAGTACCGGCGCCGCAAAGGCGGTTACCATGGTTGCTCCGCACCTCAAGGGCAAAATCGCAGCGCACTCCCTCCGCGTTCCGGTTGCTACCGGTTCTATCACGGACTGCGTTTGCACAATTAAAAAAGCAGCTACCGTAGAAGAAATCAATGCTGTCTTCAAAGCAGCCTCTGAAGGTCACCTGAAAGGTATTCTGGAATACAATACCGACGAAATCGTATCAAGCGATATCGTGCGCAATACACACTCGGTTATTTTTGACGCACCGTTGACCCAGGTGAACGGCAATACCTGCCGCATCGTGGGCTGGTACGACAACGAAGCCGGATACTCGGCACGCCTGGCGCAACTGTGCGCAATGGTTTGATCAGAATTTTCGGAATTTTAGAATTAACAGAATTGCATCCGGATATAAAACCAGACGCGCTTTTTTCCTTCTAATTACCATATAATTCATTCATAATCAATAGTTTTTAAATTTAAACTTTTGATTTATAAGAATTATGAGGAGTCAAAAAGGGGAATAAATTCTGTTAATTCTAAAATTCCGAAAATTCCGATCCCTGCAAATTCCGCTAATTCTAAAATTCCGAAAATTCTGATCCGACGATGAAAATCAATTTTAAAGATAAAAAGGCCCTGATCCGTGTGGACTTCAACGTCCCGCTTGACAAGGAATTCAAAATAACGGACGACACACGTATCCGCGAGGCATTGCCGACCATTCGCCATATCCTCGACGAAGGCGGCTCGGCAATCCTGATGTCGCACCTGGGCCGGCCTCTGGAAAAACTGAACGCCGACGGAAGCATCAACCGGCAAAAATTCACCCTGAGCCATCTGGTAAAATACCTGAGAAAAAAACTGAAGACCAAGGTGCATTTTGCCGATGACTGCGTCGGGAAAGTAGCCGTCAGAAAAGCGGCAGCGCTGAGACCGGGTGAAGTATTGCTGCTCGAAAACACCCGTTTTTATGCCGAAGAAGAAAAGGGCGATGAGGCTTTTGCCAAAAAACTTGCGGCACTCGGCGATGTGTACGTCAACGATGCTTTCGGCACCGCGCACCGCGCACACGCCAGCACGACCGTAGTGGCTCATTTCTTCGACAAGGCCCACAAAACCTTTGGCTTTCTCATGGAACGGGAGATCGAAAACGCTACCCGCGCCATGAAGAACCCTGAAAAACCGGTGACTTGCGTAACGGGAGGTTCCAAAGTGAGCGACAAAATCATGCTTTTGGAAAAATTCCTCGACTATGCGGACAACATCCTCATCGGTGGCGCAATGGCCTATACCTTCTTTCTGGCAAAAAAAGGTGCTGTAGGCAACTCCCTGGTAGAAGCAGATAAATTATCAACTGCCAGAGACTTCCTGAAAAAAGCAAAAGCTGCGGGCGTGAAAGTGCTGTTGCCCAGAGACTCCGTCTGCGGCGACAAATTTGCTGCGGATGCCAACGTTCAGGTTTGCGCCAGCAACCAGATTCCCGATGGCTGGATGGGACTCGACATCGGCCCTGCTGCCGCCAGGTCTTTCGCCTCGGTGATCCGCAAGAGCAAAACAGTGATCTGGAACGGCCCGATGGGCGTTTTCGAGATGCCTGCATTCGCCAACGGCACCAAAGTAGTAGCCAAAGCCTGCGCTTCGGCCACGAAAAAAGGCGCTTTCACCATGGTGGGCGGAGGAGATTCCGTAGCGGCCGTGAACCAGCTCAAACTTGCCAAAAAAGTCAGTTTCGTCAGCACCGGCGGCGGCGCGATGCTGGAATTTCTGGAAGGGAAAGAGTTGCCGGGAATTGCGGCGATCGAGGCGTGATTTTCACGCTTGTCAATAGATAAGCAAGGGTCAAAAAAAAATTCCCGACCGGGATTTTGTTTTTTAATCGTTACATGCAGGGGCCATTCCCCATTTTTACCTCAAATCTTTCGCACAGAACCAGAACCGCTGATATCGGCAACCACAACAGGGTTTCCGGTATACATGACATCTCCACTGCCGGAGATATTAGCCTTAAGCAAATCGGAAACGTTAAGTTTTACGGACCCCGAACCGCTGATATGCGCATCGGCATTTTTTACGGGGCAACTCAGGGCGTCCAGTTGGCCGCTGCCGGAGATGGAGGCCTCGAGTACGATGGCTTCACCGCTGAGGCCAATGTGGCCACTGCCGCTCACTTCCGCCGCTTCGTTATTGTAATCGATATGACTGATCTGAATATTACCGGAACCGGAGACATTCAGGTCAAGTAATTGTCCGGAAAATACATCGTTGGAAACCAGTATGGCGCTGCCGCTG
>JAKOXM010000217.1 GCA_029781095.1 Bacteroidota bacterium | reverse complement strand
CATCGGCACTACCTACTGGCAGCCGGTGTGGGGTTTGATCCACAACTATCGCCTCAGCACCGACTGGCTTTTGAAGATCGGTCTGACCAAAAAACTGTCATTTACCGTAGACTTTACCTACAGCGTAGATAAAAACCTGCCGCCCGGAGCGCCTGCCGAAACGTATACATGGTTTAACGGGATTTCGTGGACGTTGTGACGAACTTCCTGACTTGCAATTTTGAATAGGGGCCTGAAAAACAGGATTCAAAACAATCGTGTTTGCAATATTGGCTTCGGATGGAAGGTGCCAATAATAATGAAGGGATTCGGGGCTACATTATGAAACTGGAGGGTGGTCCCCAGGAAAAAATATAAGTCTTTGGTTTTTGCAAAGTCGTCAAAATATTTTTTGCGAACGTCTGCGCAGGCTTTTTGCTCAACGCCCTGATGGCGTTGAAGACAGTTCCAGAACAACTGCCCGGTTTCCCAGTCCTCTATCATCATTTTGCTGCGTTTGCCATTGGAATCTTCATAAAGGAATGAAAATTTGTAAGGCAGTTTTTTCACGACATTCATACGATTCTCTCCAACCGTGTCAAAAAGACCCAATTGGCGCAGGCTTTCCAATTTATCTTTTGCCCATTCGCGTTCTTCCGCTTCCCAGACAAAATCCAGCACCCGACCAGGTTTGAAAACGCAGAGTGAAGTGCCTACTGATTTGTCTTTTGCTTCGCTTATCAGCGTTTCCAAATTGTCGTAGACTTTGTTTAAAACGATTTTCCTCCTCATATGCCAGGCATCGCCATCCGGTTTGATTTCACCCACAACCCGAATCGGGGCATCCAGATTTACAGGGCGATAGCTTTCCGGCCGGAAGTCGCCGGTGTTTTTTTCCAGATCCAGTTCTATCCATTGATACTTTTGATATTGCTCGTGGTAGGGCCTTTGTCGAAATGGCACAGGGTAGAGGCGTATCCACGTACCATCTTCCCGAAAACCGGCTGTACATACCAGTTCATCATATTTTTGGGAAAGCGTGGGGTAGGTTTTAACAGTGATAAGCACTTTGGTTGGGGGCATAATGTCTTGAAATTAAAGGTGTTGAAGCGTATATTTAAACCCATCCAATTTTGCTACCGCTTCTGCCAAATGTTTGCGATGGCATTGGCACACATTTGCTTCAAAGCAGGTAAGGGCAATACGATGGTGTTTTTCCAGCAAGGAAAGTATTTGTTGTTGGGTATGGATTGTGGCCGGCAGGCATTCTTGCCGGTAGCGTTGAAACAGGAGGTCATAGTCCTGCTGAGTCTCCAGATTTTGCCTCATTTCTGAGTCAATACCCACTTCCGGCAGGTGCAAGTAGGCGATCCCTACGCCTTCACACGCGTTTTTCAATTGACTTTTGCTAAAGCCGTACTTCATGCTGAGTGGATTGCGCCGAACATCGCACAATAACTTTGTACCATGTCGGATCAATTTATTGAGGTATTCTTCGAGTGAATTACCTTCATAGCCGATCGTGTAGAGCCGGGTACCTTCAACAACCGGTCGGGCCGCCAATACTTTGGAAAATTCATCAGGCGTCAGGCGGCTTTCTGCAATTGTACTGTTTATAGCAAAATAAGGATATTTCTTATAAGTCAGATTGATCAATTCATCGGCAGATTTTTCGCCGTAAAGCAGCAGGATAGATTTCACCCGTTTTCGATCCGTCTCTTTTAATTGACTGTAATAGTTGAGTTTATCCTCCACGAGCCAGTTCTTGTCAACTTCCCGAACCAACCCGGTTTTGGTCATGATCCCTAAATCCGCATTTGCCTGAAAGGAAAAGCAACCGAATTTATACGGAACAAAATGAAACGGTGCATTTTCCAGGCCTTGTGAGAACAGGAAGACAAGTTTTTGAAGCCGGAGTTTTTCCAAACCGTTTTCAAATTGTTGCAAAAAAGCAAGTAATATTTTCCGGCGATAGTACATGTTTACAAAGGTAAGACAATAGAGTTTCATACAAATAAAAACAAAAAGTTTTATTTGCGACTATTCCCGGTATGCCTGCTTCACCCTTCCTTAACATCTCCATTAATGTTCTCATAAACCGCCGGAAGCAATTTTGAAACGATCATTTTACCCGCTTCTTTTGAAGAAAAAATGAACGTATGCGCCTTGAACTACACGCTCTTCTTACGATCATCCTGCTCCCTGCCATTGTTTTTACCGCCTCGGCCCAACACCAGGTGTCCGTCGAAGCAGGAATAGGCAATTACGCCTTCCACGGCGCCAAAACCCGGCTGGATATGTCTCAAAACGGGAAAATTTTCGGCCACGGCGAAAGCGAGGTGCCCGGATTTTCCAACATGAGCGCTTTTGCGGTCTGGTATCGTTACGCCTGTTCGCGCCGGTTTGGCCTCGGCGCCGGCATTCGCCACCAAAGCGCCGCAGGCTGGATGAACCAGGGCGATTACCTCCGTCGCCCCGGCTCGGATTCCAACATAAAGGTTGATCTTTCCAGCTACCATTCCCTGCGTGCTACGAGTATCGATTTTGTGGCGTGGTTCAATCTTCTGCCCGAACGAAAGATCGCACTGCTGGCCGGAACGGGTCTGTCGCTGCTGTTCCGCGAACACGATTTTCGCTCCTATCTGCGGGTAGATTACGATAACCAAAACCAGCCCGGCTTCGGCTCGGTGGAATATTTGTACGACGCGGAAAATGCGGCAGGCATACCGCTGTTATTACAGGCCGACATGCCTTTATTCAGACGATGGCATTTGCTCGGCAGCGCCTCGGCCGGTTTTTACCGCAACCGCGATATCTCATTACTGCTGACGGCCGGCCTGGCGTACCATTGGTGAGCGGAACGGGCCTATTTTTCGGGGATCACACACTTCGTGTGCCTTTTTCCCCGATATTAGCCCTCCCTATTTTTCGCTCAATAAAATTCTTATGCGCCTTTTCAGCCTCCTCTTTGTCTCGACTCTCCTGAGTTCCATTGTCTCCGCCCAGAACATCGCTATTATACCGCAACCCGTATCGCTGCAAACGCTGAAAGGCAATTTCCGCCTGACGACGCAAACGACGATCGGCTACGGTCAGACTGCCGGCAGGCCCGTGGCCGATATGCTGGCAGCCCGCCTGAACGCGCCTACCGGCTATCATCTGAAAGTACAACGCCAGGGGCTGATCCAGCTTCACCTGAATGCCAAACCCAATGCAACACTTGGCAACGAAGGCTATACGCTCGATGTGACAGCCCAGAACGTGCGTATTACCGCCAACGAACCTGCCGGTCTGTTCTATGGCGTACAAACACTGCTGCAATTGTTCCCTCCCGGCATTGAAAGCCAAACGCCGGTGAAGAAGGTTGTCTGGAATGCCCCGGCTGTGCGCATCACCGACTACCCGCGCTTCGGCTGGCGCGGCATGATGCTCGACGTGAGCAGGCACTTTTTTTCCAAGGAAGACGTCAAACGCTACATCGACCGGATGGCGCGCTATAAATACAACGTGTTCCACTGGCACCTGACCGATGATAACGGCTGGCGCATCGAGATCAAATCGCTGCCAAATCTGACGAAAACGGGCGCCTGCCGCGTGCAGCGCTACGGCAAATGGGGCCAATACGAGGCTCCGAAACCCGGCGAGCCCGCCACCGATTGCGGCTTTTATACGCAGGACGACATCCGCGAGGTCGTGGCCTACGCCGCCGAACGCTACGTCACCATCCTCCCCGAGGTCGACGTGCCGGGACACAGCATGGCTGCCATCGCGTCGTATCCCGAATTGTGCTGCACCAAAGACACCAGCATACGGGTGAACCCCGGAAGCAAGTTTGCAGAATGGTATGGCAACGGGCAATTTAAAATGCTCGTTGACAACTCGATGAACCCGTCTTCCGAACAGGTTTATGCATTCCTTGACAAGGTATTCACCGAAATGGCGCCGCTGTTCCCGAATGCCTACGTCCACGTCGGCGGCGACGAATGCTACCACGGCTACTGGGAAAACGACCCCGGCTGCAAGGCCCTGATGGAAAAGGAAGGGCTGAAAAACACGCATGAACTGCAGAGTTATTTTATGAAACGCGTGGAAAAAATACTGCAATCCAAAGGCAAAAAAATGATCGGATGGGATGAAATACTGGAAGGCGGACTGGCTCCGGAAGCCGCGGTAATGAGTTGGCGGGGGCTGGAAGGCGGCATCGAGGCAGCCAAACTCGGCCACAACGTGGTCATGACGCCCAACGACTATGTTTACACCGATCTATTGCAGGGCGATCCGATCGTGGAGCCGGACCAGACATCCTATAAAAGAGTGCGGCTGACAAAAACCTTTGAATTCGAGCCCGTGCCCGACAACATCGACCCCAAATACATCCTCGGCGGACAGGCGAACCTGTGGTCGGAAAAAGTGTTGACCATCCGCCAGGCGGAATACATGACATACCCCCGCGCCTGGGCATTGGCCGACACTTACTGGAGTGCCAAAGGCAACAAAAACTGGGACGCGTTCATCAAACGAATGGAGCGCCACATGGAACGCTCGGACGCCGCAGGTTGCAACTACGCTCGCAGCGCCTACGACGCCATCGTGACAGCCACGGAAAAGGACGGAAAACTGTTCGCCAGCGTGGCCACCGAGATCAACGGCCTCGACGTTTATTATACCCTGAATGAAGCGCTTCCCGATTCATATACGTTGCACTATACCCAGCCCGTCGAGATTCCGGAAGGGCCGGTAACCCTGAAAGTCATTACATACCGCGATGGAAAACCGGTGGGAAAAATGATCGCCTTGCCGAGGGCCGAGTTGTTGCGCAGGACCGGGAAGCAAACGGATGATGACTAAATTCAGCCTTGTTTTAACCGTTTCGGCGTTTTTTCAAATACTGACGGGCGTGTTTGCCCAGTCGGACAACACCGTTTTTTTCGTATCCCCCGCTGGCAAACCCGCCAACCCGGGCACCGTTGAAAAGCCCTTCGCCACACCCCGGCAGGCTGCCGAGGCCGTACGGAAAGCGAAGGCAAAGCGACCCGGCGGGCGTTTTACGGTGTATTTCCGCGAAGGCACGTATTTTTTCAAAGAGCCCTTCGATCTCGGCGCTGCAGACAGCGGAACCCTGGCATCGCCGGTAACGTACGCTGCATACAGACATGAACACGTAGTCTTTTGCGGGGGGACAAGACTTGACCCGGCCGGATTTTCCCGGGTAACCGATGCCAACATACTGTCGCGCCTGCAGCCGGAAATGCGCGGAAAGGTGCTTGAGATCGACCTCAAAAAAGCAGGAATTTCCGATTTCGGGGTGATGCGCCAGCACGGCTTCGGCGCTGTACCCGAACCTGCGCCGCTGGAATTGTTCATCGACGGCAAACGGAAAACGCCGGCGCGGTATCCGAACGAAGGCATGTTGGCGATTGGCCGGGTAACCGACCCCGGCTCTATTCCCAGGAAGGGCGATTTCACCAACCGGGGCGCCGAGTTCGGCTACGAATACGAGCGCCCGGCCCGTTGGGCGAAAGCCACGGATATCTGGCTG
>JAKOXM010000716.1 GCA_029781095.1 Bacteroidota bacterium | reverse complement strand
TCTGCGGCGGACAGCCTGGAGGCTGAGCAACTCACCGCAAGGGAAATTTATACCCTGAAACTAAATGCCGACCTTATCACTTTGAGCGCCTGCGAAACAGGGCTCGGCCAATTATACCGCGGCGAGGGCTTTATCAGCCTGTCACGGGCATTTGCCTCCGCGGGTACGAAATCCATTGTACACTCGCTGTGGACGGTGAACGACGCAGGGACAAAAAACCTGATGGCGTATTTTTATGGTAATCTGCGCCGCGGTATGGCGAAAGATGCCGCGCTGCGACAAGCCAAACTGTCCTATCTCTCAAAGTTTCGCGGGGAAGAGGCTCATCCTTTTTTCTGGTCGGGATTTGTGCTGGTGGGCGACTCCGGGCCTCTGCTTTTTTGAACGCTCAATTTTTTTTCCGGAAAAATGATAACCTTTTGAATAGGGTGCAATAATGCTACAACGGCGACAGCCATGTACACCACAATCTGCGTTGCGTCGCCCGTGCATTTTCCATTCACCTTTAAATTTTTCGGATATGAAAACCACGTTCAAATTGATCGGCATCATGTTTATGTTGTCTTTCGGTATCTTTTTGCTGCCCCAATCGTGTAAAAAAGAACCGGTAATTGATCCGGTCAAACCTGACAGCCAGTCGACAGAAATAACCGAAATCCCGGCGGATTCAAACGGAGACGGATTTGTGACCGGAACCGATGACCTGAATGGCGACGGCCTGGTAGATCAACTCGATCAAAAAATACTCTCGCTCGTGGCCGACGGGCTGGGCGAATACAAGGCACGACTTGCGGAAATGAGCCTCGTTCCCGATTTCAACACCCTGGAACGTTGCCAGTCGGGCGCCGGCGATCGTGCTCCGGTGATCGTATATGCCCTGCAGCTGCTAACGCCCAATGGTCAGTTGATCGGCTATCTCTTTTGGGTGATTGACCTGAATTCCTTCCAGGTAATTTCTTACGGTCTGCAACAACTGACCGGCGGAACGGTGAATTTTTTCGACTCGAATTCCACGTCTGTCATGCAGATGAATGTGTCAACGATGCAGGTTGTAACTACCACAACCACCACGACCACCACCGGTGGCGGATTCTGGCATTGCATGGCCGGATGTATCGTGGATCACCTTGGCTCCGGACCGATCGGTTCCATTGTCGCAACGACCTGTAAAAGCTGCATAATCAGCCCCGGGGCATTAACCTGCGGGGCCTGCCTTGCCGGACTGGGCTATGTTTCAGGCTTATGTGCCTGGAATTGCTGGTAAAACGATCTGAAACAGGCTGTCAGGCCGATCACGTTCTCGTGACTATGAAATAAATCTCAGGCAGCGGCTCGACGTCGCTGCCTGGGATTGTTCCCCTGATTCTTTCATTTATTTGTTCCGATACATTCTCCGAATTCGTAATTTTACTGGCTGCTGCGTTTTCCGATAACAACTGCACGACAAGATGGGCAACTACGAGGATCGGCATCATTTGTTAAATGAACTTCGCCTCGAAAAAAACGAAGCTTTCGAATACCTGTACCGAAAGTATTACCACGCCTCATCCTCTTTCATACGTTCCAATAGCGGCACGGAGAATGATGCGCGGGATATTTTTCAGGAAACCCTGATCGTACTCTGCCGCCAGATCCGGCATGATTCATTTCAACTTACGCAGGACATCGGCGCGTATTTATTTGCTGTTTCCAAAAATCTCTGGCTCTATCGCCTTCGTTCCCAAAAATCCAGGCCTGAAATTACAGCGTCGGAAAGCACGCTCTTCGAACGCGAAACAGCTGATGAGCCGCAGGACGAATATTTTGAGGAAAAATGGCAGCAAGAGCATCATGCCATAAAGGAATTGCTCGATGCAATGGGGCCGAAATGCCGGAAGATTTTGAGTGGATTCTATTTCCAGCGATATTCCATGCAGCAACTCGCCGAAACCTTTGGATATTCCGTATCCTATGTCAAATTGAAAAAACATCGTTGCCTGGAAGCGCTGCGCGAAAAAGTTAACCATCATCCTGCCTTTAGTCATGAATAACGACTACGATAGCCA
>JAKOXM010000707.1 GCA_029781095.1 Bacteroidota bacterium | reverse complement strand
CGGTCGGCTTTGTCGATCTCGACCACCGCCCACTCGGAAGCGAAATAAACCTTGGTATCGCTTTGCGTTACGTAAGTGGACCGCTGCCAGGGCAAATGCTGGCGCCATTCACCGATTTTCAGGGGCGGGAAGGCCGAAGAATCCGCCTGAGCGAAGGCATTTGTCAGTGTAACGAAAAGAATAACAACAGAATAGAGCAGACGCATAGTAATAGATGGATTGGCAGTTCTCGATATACCGAGCCTTGATAATAGTGTCATGATGCAGGCGCAGGGGGCCGGGTTGCCTGAATTCGACGTTATCATGCCGACAAAAGCGGCCCTTATGCCTAATATTGCGGCGAATTCAAAAAGGCAGAAAGTTTGAAAGCTGTAATCAAGCGATTTCTTAAATCCCTCCCCATCGCATTTACCCAAAATCAAAGGTACGACCGGCAGACGCAACGGGTCGTGCAAAAGGTTTGCAAA
Source organism: Bacteroidota bacterium (assembly GCA_029781095.1). GTDB lineage: Bacteria > Bacteroidota > Bacteroidia > Chitinophagales > Saprospiraceae > M3007. The sequence goes on along the minus strand of JAKOXM010000707.1, from coordinate 6,009 downwards.
CCGGAAAGTAATTGCATCGATGTCGGTTGCCACAAAGGAGAGATTCTGGATTTATTCCTCAAAAATGCTCCCCTGGGTACGCACTTTGGATTCGAGCCCATACCCGATCTGTTCCAGGGACTTTTGGAAAAATATGCACACAAACCCAACTGCCGCCTGTTTGATATTGCCCTGTCCGACAAAGCCGGCACTTCGAGTTTCAATTACGTCGTAAGCAACCCTTCCTACAGCGGCCTGCTCAAAAGAGAATATGACCACCCGAATGAACAGGATACCCAGATCACGGTAAAGACCGAGCGGCTCGACGACCTTTTGCCTCCGGATACACAAGTCGATCTCGTAAAAATTGACGTAGAAGGAGGCGAACTGCTGGTATTGCGCGGCGCCGTCCGGACCCTTGCACGCTGCAAACCGGTAGTGATTTTCGAACACGGTCTCGGCGCCTCCGAACTATACGGCGCCACGCCCGAACAGGTCTATGACCTGCTTGCAGAATGCGGGCTTCGGGTTTCACTGATGAGCCGTTTTTTGAAAAACAGCCCACCCTTCACGCGGGAGGCATTTTGCGGGCATTATTACGGGAAGAAGAATTATTACTTTATCGCTTATTGAAGTACATAGGCCAACCAGAGGTTGGCGTTACTTTCAGTACGTCGTGCCAACCGGAGGTTGGCGTTACTTGCGGTACAGCGTGCCAGCCAGAGGTTGGCGTTACTTGCGGTACAAAGTGCCAACCAGAGGTTGGCGTTACTGCAGTACTATCGTGCCAACCGGAGGTTGGCGTTACTTGCGGTACAACGTGCCCGACTCGAGGTATTCCCACACGGCGTCCGGCACCATATAACGGACGGAGTCCCCGTTGCGCAGGCAATCGCGGATATAGGTGGCGGAAATATCGAGCAAGGGCGCCTCGCACATGTGTATGCGCGGGTGCGAGGCCAGTTCGCCGGGGTCAAAAGACGGGCGTTTGTACACATATATATCATAGCCGGCCAGAATCTGCTCGTAGTTTTTCCAGAGGTGCAGCGAGGCCAGGTTGTCGCCGCCCATGATCAGTGCGAATTCGTGACCGGGATGCTTTTCCTTTAAAAACGCCAGCGTATCGATGGTATAGGACGGCTTGGGCAGGTCGAATTCAACGTTGGAAGCCTGCAGTTTGGGGTTGTCGCCGATGCCCAGTCGCACGAGGTGCAGCCGGTCATGGTCGCGGGCCAGTGTTTTTTTCGGCTTCAGCGGATTCTGCGGACTGACGATCAGCCATACCTTTTCCAGGTCGGTGCGGGTCGCCATAAAATTGGCGATGATCAGGTGACCGATATGGATGGGGTTGAAAGAGCCGAAGAACAGGCCGATTTTCATGTTGGTTGTTGGTTGCCGGTTGCCGGTTGCCGGTTGCCGGTTAATGATTACAGATTGCTGGTTATTTATAAATTAAATATTTGACTATCAAATATTTAACGAGGTGTATTGAAAATCTGATAACCGTTAACCGAGAATTACTTCCCAATATTTTGATCGTCTTCGCTGACCCGGTTGAGGAGGGCGTCGACGCGGTACATTTCATCGATGGTGTCGTCGAGGAAGAATTCGAGTTCGGGTACGCGGCGCATGTGTTTGCCGGCCTTGGAGGCAAGTGCTTGGCGCAGGCGCGGGTAGTTGTCTTCCAGTTCGAGGATGACCTCCTGTTTGTTTTCGGTACCGTAGACGCTGATGTAAATTTTGGCGATGAGCAGGTCCGGGGTCATTTTTACTTCTGTAACGGTCACGAGTTTGTCGCGGCCATAGATATTGCTGCCTTCCTCGGTGAGGAGCATGCCGAAATAGCGTCGGAGCAGTTCACCGATTTGTTTTTGCCGTATGCTTTCCATTGTCGTATTATTGTGTGGTCAGAGTGATGGGGAACGCGATTTTGCGGGTTTAAGTGCCGTAAAGGTACGTTGATACAAAACTAATTTTCCCGGAGGATGTTTTTTGACCCTGATACCAAATTTTTATTGGAAAAAAATTTGGTACGGGTTGGAAATTCGGCAAAGGTCGCCATATCTTTGCACCCGCTTTAAAAAAGGCTGCTTAAAAACAAAAAACGGTACGATCCCGTAGCTCAGTCGGTAGAGCACTTGACTTTTAATCAAGGAGTCATGGGTTCGAGTCCCATCGGGATCACATTGATTGTCAACGACTTGCAGAGGCTTCTCTTTGCAGGTCGTTTTTTATTTGCAGGCTAATTTATTTTCGGGCTGAGGGTTTGTGGTATTTTTTTACCGGTTCTGCATTTTAAAGTTGGTTGTTCCATCCGGCAATAACCAGGTCCGCCTTCATCTTCCTTTTATTTTCGGGTAGCGCCAAAAAACTGAATGCTATATTTTCATAAGGCATTGGTTTTTAACCAAAAACGCAGCGCTTGTAACCCATAACTTCTCACTGCCTCTTCCCGACCGGGCGGTCTTCATCAATGTTGGCGAAGGCCGTCACTAAAATTCGCATAACGACATATCTCCTGTGTCCTTTCATGCCAGGTTGACGACATTAGACCTCATATGCATGGCAACCGGTCAATCCTCCCTTGAACAGATACTGGTTCAAATGCCAAGAGGTGGTGACTTTGAGTCACCGCCTCACGGTCGCAATTCTTCCTTGAGCGAATGCAGGCCTAGATCCCGGCTGACAATCACAAAACCGGCTGAAACTGGTATTGATGGATTTTCCGTCTGGTCTCTTTTACCTCGATAGCCTGTTTCCTCACCCATTTTTTACCGACCCATTTCCACAATGTCGGGTTCTCCGTGCGGCAACGCATCCGGTAATTGGCGCCAAGACCGGCAGCAAACGTCAGGATGCCAATGGCAACAATACTGACCGGTATTCCAAAGGTATCGGCCAGTATTCCGGTAAGCAGTGCGCCGATGGCGTAGCCCATATCCCGCCAAAAGCGAAACACCCCGAGGCTTTTGGCCCTGTCGAACGGGTGTGTGTTTTCGGCGATGGAGGCCAGGAAGGTCGGATAAACCATAGCCGTGCCCCAGCCGAGCAAGGCCAGCAATCCTGAAAACGTGGCGAAACTGCCCGCAAATGCCAGTCCCATCAGGGCCAGCCCCTGCAACAGCATGCCCCACAGCATCAGGTCTTTTTTGCAGACAAAATCGGACAGTCGTCCGCTGAACAGCTGTCCGATGCCCCAAACAGCCGGATACACCGCCGCCAAAATACCCGTTTCGCGCAGCGAAAACCCCTTCTCCACAAGCAACACCGGGAGCAAGCCCCATACCATGCCGTCGTTCAGGTTATTGACCAGGCCGGTCATGGTCACGGTACCGAGGTTGCGATGTCGCCATGTTGTGTCGCGAAAAACATGACTCAGGCGCGATACCTGGCTCGTGACCGCCTCCGCCACCACGTGTGCGTGGGTGTCGCGCACAAGTAGCAAAGTGGCCAGGAATCCGGCGACCGACAGGGCCACGCCCAGATAAAACGGGTACGGCCGCAGCCCGTATTCGCCGGCCAGCCAGCCGGTGGCGAAGGCTGCCAGAGCCACCGCCAGGTATCCGGCAAACTCGTTCAGCCCCATCGCGAGCCCCCGGTCGCGTTCACCGGCCAGGTCAATTTTCATGACTACTGTAGCCGACCAGGCAAAACCCTGATGCACTCCGAGAAGGATATTGGCCGCGATCACCCAGCCCCAGCTTGGCGCAAGCATGAGCAGAAAAGGCACCGGCAGTCCCAAAGTCCAGCCCAGCAACAACAATCGCTTGCGCCCCAACCGGCTTGCCAGATTACCGGTAAACAGGTTGGCAAGGGCTTTTGAAATACCAAAGGCTACAATAAATGAAAGTACAGCCGTTTTGGCTGCAATCCCAAACTCCGCTTCAGCCAATTGGGGAAGTATGCTGCGCTCCATGCCGACCATGCCTCCAACAAAGGCATTGATGACGACCAGAAGCGAAAACTGAACGATGTTGGCGCGCAGACCGGGCTGTATTTTGTTCATGTTGTAAAGATAATCTCCGGACAGGATCATATCGCCGCAGCCCCTCAATATTTCAGCCGCCATTACCTTTGCAGGCGTATTTTTGCCGCTGCCATGACATCACTCTACGATCAAATCGCTGAAGCAGTCGCTTTCATACGTTCCAAAACGGATTTTCAGGCCCGAACCGGTATTATCCTGGGCACCGGGCTGGGTAACCTGACCGACGATGTGACGGTAGAAGCCGAAATCAAATACCCGGAAATCCCGCATTTTGCCCGCAGCACGGTACAAAGCCACAAAGGAAAATTAGTGTTTGGCCGGCTCGGCAAGCATCCTGTCGTAGTCATGGCAGGTCGCTTTCACTACTACGAAGGCTGGACGATGCAACAGGTCACCTTCCCGGTACGCGTGCTGAAATTTCTGGGCATTGAACGGCTTGTCATAACGAATGTCTCCGGCGGCGTGAACCCGCACCTGCGCGCGGGCGACCTGGTAGTGGTACGCGACCACATCAACCTCCTGCCGGAACATCCGTTGCGCGGTGAAAACGACGAGCGCCTGGGGCCGCGATTCCCTGATATGTTGCACACCTACGACAAGGCCCTGCGCGATCGCGCGATCGCGATTGCAAAAAACAACAGCATTCGCCTGACAGAAGGCGTTTATTCGGCCATGCAGGGCCCGAACCTCGAGACGCCCGCCGAATACCAAATGCTCCGGCATCTGGGCAGCGACTGCACCGGCATGTCGTCCATACCGGAAGTGCTGGTGGCCCGGCACATGGGGCTGCCTGTCATGATGCTGTCGCTCATCTCAAACGTGGCCTATCCTTTGTCAGCTATCCGCGAAACCACCGTTGAAGAAGTAATCGCTACGGCACAAGCCGCCGAACCCAAACTGCGTTTGCTAATCAGGGAATTGTTGAAAGAAATCTGATCTCCGTCTCTTCTGCATTCTGCCAATACTTACTGCCATGATCGTCTCCGCCATTGTCGCAACTGCAAAAAACAACGTCATCGGAAAAGATAACCAGATACCCTGGTATTTACCCGCCGATCTCGCTTATTTCAAACGCACCACGCTCGATCACCACGTGCTGATGGGTCGCAACAGTTTCCGCAGCATCGGGCGGCCGTTGCCGAAACGCACGAACATCGTCATCACCCGCGACCCGTTTTTCAGGGCAGACGGCGTGCAGGTGGCGCATTCCATCGAAGAAGCACTGGGTATGGCGTTCGACAACGGCGAAACGGAAGCCTTCATCATAGGCGGCGGACAGATATATCGGGAAAGCATGGATTTATGGGACAGGGTCTACCTCACGGAAGTGGATATGGCGGTGGATGGCGATGTTGTTTTTCCTGCCCTTGACCCGGCCGAATGGCGCGAAACCTGGCGCGAAAGCCATGCGCCGGATGCCAAAAACGAATGGGCCTATACGTACCGAATCCTCGAAAGGATCGAGGAAATTGATTCGGAGTAGCCCTTTCCCCGCACCTGATTCCTCTATAAAACGACCAAAGGCTGCCCCGCAGACCCGGTCGAGAGGAGAGCCAAGGTTGCTGACAGATCAGATCCTGATTTATCAAAAATCAACCTTGCTTACCCTTTCATATCTCTATAATTCATTGATTGTCTGATTGCGATCAGGGAACATTTTGATGCACATCAACCCGACCCCCACCCAACAGGGAAGGGGTGGAGTTGACGCGTACCCGAATAAAATCGCCGCTAATCAAAAAACTATAGAAACATTCCTCTCGACCAGATTTGCGAAACAGCCTCTGGCACACATTTGTCAAACCCGGCCGGGCCTTATTTTTTCAAGGTCCGCACGTAATTGACCACGCTCCAAACGTCGTCGGCATCCGGTATTTTCTTCTTGAAAGAAGGCATATCGTCGCGACCTTCGTTTATTTTGTAGAAAAGAGAGCCGTCGCTTTGAGACTGGAAATCGGCTTTCGAGAAGTCGCCGCATTCCGTTTTCAGTTGCGCCGCCTTTGTACCGTCGCCCAGACCTTTGGTGCCGTGGCAGGATTTGC
>JAKOXM010000704.1 GCA_029781095.1 Bacteroidota bacterium | reverse complement strand
CTTTGATGCCGATAATGGTATCGCCGACGTGGATGTCGCGGCCTATGCCGAAAGGTTGTGCGATGTTCTGCAAGTATTGGATTGCCTGGACGGGATGTCCGAACACCTGGCCGTTAACGGCATGGAGTTCTCCTTTTTCAAAAGTGAGGCTGACCGGTTCCGGCTTCGTTTTGGTAACGGGTGTCGGCCAGGCATCTTCGGGCAGGGGCTGACGGCTGGTCAGCGTTTCTTTGCCGCCCACTGAAGTGCCCCAGAGTCCTTTATTGATGCTGTATGCTGCTTTTTCGAAATTCAAGTCTACGCCGTGTTGCTTCAGAAATGCAATTTCGGCTTCCCGGCTGAGCCGCTGATCGCGGATAGGCGTGATGATTTCGGCACCGGGGAGCATGCTCTGGAATACCATGTCGAAACGCACCTGGTCGTTGCCGGCGCCGGTGCTGCCGTGTGCGACCGCTTGCGCACCGATGCTGCGGGCATGTTCCGCTACGGCGATCGCCTGCACGATGCGCTCGGCACTCACACTCAGCGGATAAGTACCGTTTTTCAGCACATTTCCGAACACGAGGTAGCGGATGCAGGTCTCGTAATACTGTTTCGTAACGTCTGCCACAGTAAAAGAAGAGACGCCCAGGCGGCGGGCATGTGCCTCGATCCCGGCCAGTTCGTTCGCGTCAAATCCACCGGTTTGTACCGTGAGGGCGTGTACTTCCATGCCCTTCACTTCGCGCAACCAGAGCGCGCAATAGGTGGTATCGAGACCGCCGGAAAAAGCGAGAAGGACTTTCATGATTTTTGCATTTAATTGATATTAAGTGCCAGGATGAAGCAGCGATTCTTGGTTTATAAGAGGTGACATCTTTTGAGGCACGAAAAAGGTGTCATCTCGGCACGTTTTTGAGATTTCACCCGCTCCTTCGTCGCGGATGACACCTCAAAAACTGAGATTGCCTCGCAAACCGAGAATGGCTGTGGATGAAGTTGGTCGGCAACGCAATTTCTGTTTGGACCAGGCCTGGATTTTCGGCTCTATTCAGGCGCTACTCATCTAATTATTAATTCGTTGATAATCAGTTTTTTGCAATTAATGCGCGTAAAAATTGTGTTGGTTTGGAAAATATCATCCATTGATTTTGCCTTGTATTTATGGCATTCAAACACAGTTTGGCGCCGGGTCGAACGCCGCTGCCAAAACGTGCGAACCGGAATCGGCTTTACGGGCAACCACGCCATTTGCGAAGGTGGATAGAGGTTCCTGTTCCTTTTCTTCCGGATCGTACAGCATGGCGGTGCAGAGGCAGTTTGACCGGTTTTTGCTCATCAGGATGTCGTAGTTGACGCAACTTTTGCAGCCTGCCCAGAAGGCATCATCGGCCGTCAGTTCGGAATAGGTGACCGGTTCATAGCCCAGTTCCGAGTTGATTTTCATCACTGCGAGACCGGTTGTCAGGCCGAAAATTTTGGCTTCCGGATATCTGGTGCGACTGAGTTCGAATATCTTGTGTTTGATCAGGCGCGCCAGACCGCCTTTCCGGAATGCGGGCGCCACGATAAGTCCCGAATTGGCCACGTATTTGCCGTGGCTCCAGGTTTCGATATAGCAAAACCCGGCCCATTCCCGCTCCGGCGAAAAAGCGATTACAGCCTTGCCTTCCGTCATTTTTTGCAGGATGTATTCCGGCGAACGCTTGGCAATGCCGGTGCCGCGCGCTTTGGCCGAAGCCTCCATTTCGGCACAGATGATCGGGGCAAAACCGGCGTGTTCAGGGCCGGCAATCAGAACATTGAAAAATGGGTATTCCATGGCAGTTCGTTGATCGTTATCCGTGATCGGTGAACGTTTTATGTTGATTGTGAAACAGTTGGGTGAAAGTATCCGTCGCAGCCGGGTGCGGCTCACAACAGACCGGGCCGATTGGCCCAAGGGATATTGCAGACTTGCCCGGTTGTTTTGCCGGACTTTCGCAATATCAAAAAACCGTTAATTGAAAATTATCGTCGCAAGCGAAGCATCTGTGAGACGGTATCGCAAAAAACCGATCCGGACACCGGAACGGGAAAAACTCCACGCCTTTGGGCGACGGGCGTCGCGGCAAAAAGCAAAGCGGTGGAAGCGTTTTTTTTCATGGTCAAATCAACCGGATGTAAGGGCCGTTGTCGCCCTGTTTGCTATGCAAAGAAAATTTGAATAATAAAGACCGGGCTTCAGTATGAAGTTCCGAAGATGCAAACAAAAATACTTTTACGGATAAAAACCGGGGTTTTGGAGATGTTAACAAAATATTTTATTGTTAAGTCGCCGGGATAAAACGCATAGTGACAGACTTAATTTCAAATACTGGAAAAAACCTGAAGACAAATTTCTTTTGTCAAAATTATTGCGAATGGAAATTTCTATACGCGAAATGATGTTTCGATTTTCATTTCGGCCTGGTAGCGTTCGAGTGCGAGGGCCAGGCAGTCCATCGCATTGTTCAGATCCCGCTCATTGAGCACATAAGCAAAGCGCACTTCCTGTTTGCCCAGCCCCGGCGTGGTGTAAAAACCGTTGCCGGGCGCCAGCATCACCGTTTGATTGTTGTATGTAAAATCTTCGAGCAGCCACTGGCAAAATCGCTCGCAATCGTCGATAGGCAGTTTTGCAAATACGTAAAAAGCACCGTCGGGCCGGTAGCAGGTGACGCCCGGCATGGCGCTCAGGCGGTTGTAAAGGAGATCCCTGCGTTGTTTGTACTCTTTTTTCACCGTGCTGAAATAGGCTTCGTCGGTATCGATCAGCGCTTCAGCGAGCATCTGTCCGAAGGAGGGCGGGCTGAGGCGGGTTTCGGCATATTTCAGGATGGTGGTCAGTACCCGGTGGTTGCGGCTCACCACGGCGCCCACGCGTGCGCCACATGCGCTGTAACGCTTTGATATGGAATCAAATACGACAACGTGATTTTCCATGCCGGGCAGGTTGAGCGCGGAGAAAAAAGGCGTTTCGCCGTAACAAAACTCGCGGTACACCTCGTCGACAAACAAATAGATATCGTGCTCCAGGGCAAGTTCGGCAAGTGCACGCAGCATAATTTCCGGGTAAACGGCGCCGGTAGGATTGTTCGGATTGCACAAAAAGATGGCTTTTACATCCGGCGTCAGGGCGCGGGCGAAATCGGCGACCGATGGCAGCGCAAATCCTGTTTCAATCGTGCAGGTCACTGCACGTATGTGTACATCGGCCATTTCTGCAAAACCCACGTAGTTGGCGTAAAGCGGCTCCGGCGAAAGGATCGTCTCTCCGCGATCGAGGCAGGCAAGCAGGGCGAAATAGATGCCTTCCGAGGCGCCGCTGGTGACCAGTATATCGCCGGGCGTCACATCGATTCCATTGCGGCGGTAGTATTCCGGGAGTTTTTCCCGGTAAGAAGCGATACCGGCCGAAGGACTGTATTCAAGTACTTTGACGTCCGTTGTGCGCACTTTCTGCAGGGCAGCCGGCGGCGTTTGAATGTCGGGCTGGCCGATGTTCAGGTGGTATACTTTCCTGCCGGCCTTTTTGGCGGCATCGGCATAGGGACTCAGTTTTCGGATAGGGGAGGTGTGGGCGTTTGCGCCCCGGCTGGAAATCGTCGGCATAAACTCGGATGCGTTCAGAAAGCTGCATAAAATATACGAAAAAACGCGGGCAAAGATACGATATTGTTGCGTTGGATAATGGCTCTGAAAATTCAGGAAATCTATACCTTGCCCCCTTGCAATGGGTTTTTAAGCCCCGATGGAGTAATTGAACATGGTGAAGGTTCCCGGGATGTTTTTATTTCTTCTTCTTGCTTTTGGCGCCGCCGCACAAAGGGCAAGATTCGAGTTTTTGACCACGGCAGACGGACTTGC
>JAKOXM010000829.1 GCA_029781095.1 Bacteroidota bacterium | reverse complement strand
CCTTTGATCTCCTTGATCTCGGCGTCGGTCATGTCGGCCAGCGGCCTGTCGAACTTGCGCAGGTTGATATACGCATTACGGTACGACCGGATGCGGAAATCGTCTTCCTCGTGGAGTTCCATGAGGTTGGCGAGCTCGTCAAAAGCGTTTGCGATTTGTTTGTTTGTCATTTTTCGTTATTCGTCGTGGTCGTCATTATTGTCATTTCGCTTATCGACAGGTAACCCAATGACGAATGACGCCAAAAATCAACCATTTACAAAATACATCTCGATCTCGCCGACGTGCTTGGCTTCGAAGCGGCCGCGATAGATACATTCGAATTCATGTTTGATCAAGGCGTATGTCGCTTCCGATATATTGATTTGATGCGGATCGCAGGTCTGTTCCATCCGGGCCGCGATGTTGACCGTCTCTCCCCAAATATCATAGGCGATTTTGCTGCTGCCGACCACGCCGGCTACCACGGGGCCTGTATGGATTCCGATGCGCAGATCAAACGGATAACCGTATTCGTTCAGTTTTTTGTCACGATGGTCGGCTACGAATTTCCTTATTTCCAGGGCTGCTTTCAGGATATTGGATACATGATCGGGTGTCGGCGCAGGGATGCCTCCTGCGCACATATAGCTGTCGCCTATGGTTTTGATTTTTTCAAGCCCGTGGCGCGAAACGATGTCGTCGAAGGCCCGGAAATAAAAATCGATCTGTTCAACCAGTTCTTCCGCTGTCAGTGTTCGGGCGAATGCCGAAAAACCGACAAAATCGGTGAACATGACCGTAGCGACGGGGTAACTTTTCGCCTGAACGATTCCTTTGTCCTTGAGTTCCCGTGCCGTTTCGGCCGGAAGAATATCGAGTAGCAGGTTATCGGCTTTTTCATGCTCGGCTTTTATAAGCGCCAGTAAAGAGGCTTTGTTTTTCAAAAATCCCTCCATGAGAAAGTAGGCAACGGCTGCTGTAAAGGCAAAATTGAACTCAAAAAAGAGCAGGTGAACGACAGGAGGCAGGTTGTTGGGGGCGGGTTCGGCCCAGTACTCCCAGATACCGGCGAGGAGAAGGGCTGCCAGGTACGCGAAAAATGCGCGGCGCGCGGTGCGGAGACTGGCAAACATGAGTGTGCCGAGCGGCGCCAGAAAGGCGGCGAGCACGACCCCGCTTCCGCCGCTGAACCCGCCATGGGCCACCTGTGCTACCAGCGGCAAAGCTATGGTCAAGGTTGTTTGTATGTTGCGGAACAGACGAAAATTGCCCTTCGACCTGAAATAAAGCAGGTTGGCAGTACTGGCAGAGAAATACGCCACGGTGGTCCACCATGTGAATCGTTCTCCAAATAGATAAAAAGCCAGGTTGTAGGTAAAATCCAACAGCGTGATCAGGACGATGATCGTCAGGGCGAGCGTGCGATGCTCAATTTCTTCGGGTGTCAGGTGTTGAAATCCGAAATAGCGGCTGAAGAGATTTTTCAAGCGGGCCGGCAGCATAAGACAAACTTACAAAAGCATATGGTGGTCAGGATGATTTGGGCACGATTTCGGTTTTTTCACCAAAATAATGGGCAAATTTGGCAAGGTCTTCCGCCAGTTCCTTGTTCTGTGTGGCGCGCAGATACGACTGTCCCAATGACCGAAGTACCTGATATACAAAACGATCCATCTCGATTACCTGCATTTCCTTGGTCCACAGATCGATGCGAAGCGTATCACGGTGCTCTTTGTCGAACAGCGCGACCGCCATTGCCTTGCATTCGTCCAGCCGGCCGTTGTTGCGGTCACTGGCGCCCCATTCAATTTTTACCGGAACATTTTCGGCATTCAGGCCAACCCGGATGGTAATATCACTCGATTTGACGATTTCGTTGGATTCCATTATTTAAAAAAAATTGTTTCAAAAAAGCACCGCAAAGCTAAGGCAAAAACACCGAAGCGCCTACTTTTGCCTGAAAGCAATACCCGATAACAAGATGTTTCGACTGCATTTCTGCCAGGATTTCGACGGACCGGTCTGCGCTCCGAAAACTGCGGCGCAATTCGGGGAATTGTTTGCCGGGCCTAAAAAACTCCTGCTCTGGCTCGAACACCAACTGGGTCTGGCCGGATATCCCGAAAACACAGACTATCTGCGCATCGAATTGTTTCGACAGGCGCTCGGTCAGCACCTCGCGACGTGTGAACAGGATCCCCTGTTTTCCATCTTGCCCTTTTATGAAAAATCCTACAAGGCCGACCGCTTCGCAACGGCGGCGGCATTGCTGGCCTGGCGTGATGAATTGCTCCTGGCAGGCTGGGATTTTTCCGTTTCTACCGATCTTCCGGACCGCTTGTCGGCACTTGCTGCCGTTGAAGCCTTGTTCCGGAAAAAAATAACCGACCCGGATGCCGCCTTGCAGGCTACCGGATTCGCCGACCGTTTCGTACAGGTGCTGGAAGCCCTTCAGACCCGGCGCATTCCGCTGGAAAAAGTGTTTTTGTACGAACCCCTCGATTTGCAGACGCCTCCTGTTCAGAGGTTGCTGAAAATTTTGCATTCGAAGAATATCGAAATCGACATAAAGACCATCGGCAGTGCTGCCGGCAGCGAAACGGAGCTTGGAAAGTTGCAAAGGCGGCTCAATCCCGACCTCGAAGCAAGCGGAGAGGGCCCCGGCGAATCAGCAGAAACTCTCCCCCAAGCCAGCCTCATTGTCCTCCGCTCCCGGCGCGACAGCGATGCGGCAGCGAGCCTGGCCAGGATCATGAGAGACAACCCGCTGCTGCGCCCCGTGTTCCTGCTGCCTGAAATGGACCTGCTGCTCGAACGCGCGCTTGTCCTCGAAGGCTTTCCGGCGATGGGCGTCTTGTCAGCCTCCCTGGCAAGGCCATCGCTTCAGGTGCTCAAACTTGCCCCGGCCTTTCTTTGGGAACCTGTCGACGTATTCAAAGTCATGGAATTCGCAACCCTTCCGGTAAAACCGCTGGACGGCGGACTGGCGCTTGAAATTGCACGGGTCATGGCACAAAAGCCGGGTTTGTTCAGCGACACGTGGTTTGCAGCGGTTTACGGCTATCTCGAGCAGGGAGAAGTACCCGAAAAAGCGCGTGAACAATATGCTTTCTGGTTCGGTCGGCGCCGGTATCAAGCCTCTGGCACCGCACCCAAACGCGATGCCGTTGCCTTGTACACTTATCTGCAGGAATGGGCGCACCAGCACTTTGAAGAAACCGATAAAAAGGATTCGTCGCTGCTGGTGCTGGCAGAGCAGGCCCGCCGGATCAAAGAGTTATTGGAGGCATTGCCGGAGCAGCGCATTACTTTTCTGGAACTCGAACGCATCGTTCGGACCATTTATGAACCGTCGCCCGTGCAAATTGCCCAGGCGGAAGTAAGCCGTTTTGAATACGTGCACAGCCCGGGAGCCGTGGCAACCCGGGTCGACACACTCGTTTGGTGGAATTGCCTGTTCGAGCAACAGGCGCCGAAACCCGGCAACTGGAATGAGGAAGAACGGCATTATTTCGCCGGACGAGGCATTACAACCGGCAGTCCCCGTCAGGAGAGCAGGCTACAGTTGTTTCGCCGCTTGCGTCCCGTCCTCCAGACCGCCCGGCAACTGATACTGGTTGTGCCGGATCAGGCGAATGGCACTGACGTGGTGCCGGCCCTGCTCCTCGGCGATATCGAAGCGACTTTTCCCAACCACCGGGCGTTTACGTACCGGCTCGATGACGAACATGACTGTGAAAGATTATCTCGTGTGCTTGCCATGACAACCGCGCAGCCGCTCGCCGTCAGGCAAACGGGCCGTACGCAGCCGCAACTCAGGATTTCACACCCGGCCCTTCTGCCCGCTGCCGAATATGAAACGCCTACCAACCTGGAAAGCCTTTTTTATTACCCGCACAGGTGGTTTTTCCGGCAAAAACTGCGGCTTTATCCCTCGGGACTGCTGAGCGTAACGGGCGACAATACACTTCTGGGGAGCCTGGCACACCGTTTTTTTGAAAAACTGCTGAAGGAAGACCTCCGGGGTGTCGATCGGCGCGGAATTCAGGATTGGGTGGATGCCGAGGCCGTCGAGTTGCTGCCGCGTGAAGGCGCCACCATGTTGATGTATGGCCGCGAACCGGAGCGCAACGCATTCATGAGTCGTGTGAAAAATGCCGCGTGGAGCCTTGTTTCACTGATTCGTTCCAATGGCTGGGAAGTTGCGCACACCGAGCTGGACCTGGAAGGCAGTTTTGTCTCCGTCCCGGTGCGCGGCAAGGCTGACCTGGTGTTGCGCCGCGACGACGAATGGGCTATCGTCGATTTGAAATGGAGTGGTGCAAAACGGCGCAAGGAATTGATACAGAACGGGGAAGACCTGCAGTTGGTCTTATACGCAAATCTGCTTCCGCCGCCGGGACAGTGGCCGCATACGGCCTATTTTATCCTGGAAGAGGGAAAGATGATTGCCAGAAACCAGGTCGCTTTTAAAGAAGCTATAGTGGCGGGAAAAAGCGGCGATGATCACGCCCTGGCTTGCGAGGCTATTTTTGAACGCATGGCAAAAACCTTCGCCTGGCGGCTCGCACAGATAGAAAAAGGAATACTGGAGTTGCGCACGGCCCGCACGGCGCAGGAACTGGACGCGTTGTATGAAGGCGTTTTGCTCGACTTGCTGGAAATGAAGACGGAAGATGCCCGATGGGATGATTACCGGACCTTGATTGCAGGCAGTTGAACTTATTGCGCGACTGGTGCCAGCCGGAGTTCCAGGCCATCCAGTTCTTCCCTGATTTTCAGCTGGCAACCGAGCCTGCTGTTCTCCTTTACAAAAAATGCCTGGTCGAGCATGGCCAATTCATCGTCGGAAGGCTGGGAAAGTA
>JAKOXM010000658.1 GCA_029781095.1 Bacteroidota bacterium | reverse complement strand
CCATCCTGAATGCCTACCTGGAAGTTAATACGGGACTATCCAACATCAGCAACCTGGAAAAGAGTTTTGACCTCAAAACACGGCAGGTCGAGGCCCTGAACAAGGCTATCAGTGCATCGAATGACCTGTTCCGGTCGGCACGTGCCGATTACCTCGAAGTCCTGATGACCCAACGCGACGTACTGGAAGCCAAACTGGATCTCCTGGTAACCAAACGCGACCTGATGACCGCGGGGGTCCAGGTATACCGGGAACTGGGCGGCGGCTGGCGATAATATCCGGTTCCGGGAAAAGTAAAATCCGGGAAGTTAGCCGCATGACCAGACAATAACTGTCTTTTATTTCGTGATGAGGAGGTTGTCTCATAGTATAAAATCGTACTTATGAGGCAGCCTCTTTTTCATCTATATCCCCGATTTGATCACCATCAGGCAAAGAACAAGCAGCAGAAATGCTAAAGCGGATGGAGCGGCAAGGTCTAAAAAAGGACTTTTACATTGAATCTGCATGCCTTCTTCTGCCGGGGGAGGTGAAAATAAAACTCCTGCAACAAGACAGCGCCCGCCTAACGCCGCGTGTATCATTGCAGTAATGGAACCTTTTTTTTGAGAGGGTTTAGGCCGAAAGGAAATACAAAGCCAAATTTCACCCCTCATTTTACCCCTCACCCGCCTTTTTTGCAATAAAAAACGCCTCATAAGTTGTTCACTTACAAGACGTTAGGCATTGACAGATTGTAGCCCGTACGGGAATCGAACCCGTGTTTCATCCGTGAAAGGGATGCGTCCTAACCCCTAGACGAACGGGCCTTCTTTCAAAAGCGGGGCAAAGATAGGAGGCTTCCCGTTTTAAAACCAAACCCCCGGCTGATTTTTTCTGAAATTTCTTTCTTACCACTGTTTCCGGGGCTCCACTGCACAATTTGTCGTGCTTCGTCGTGTCCCGTTGTGGCAGATAAAACCACGACGTGCACGACGAAGCACAACGCTAAAACTTGTAGCGGGCCAAAAGTTCCGCCGCACGTTTTTGAACGGTCGGGTCCAACTCGAGTTCCGGTGCATGGTGCGGCTTCTTCCGCGCATCAATCACCAGCGGGCCACGGCAACCCCAATGTTTGTATTCTGTAAAGGACAACACGCCATAGGTATCGTGACTTGGGTTGGCGCGGGTAAAAGCCACCCACAGGAAATTGTTCAGTGTGGCCGCTGCAAAGCGACTGTCATCAACCAGCAGGATTAGTGGAATATGCTGAAGATCAATCTGCTCCAGGTGGCTGCACAGGTTTTCAGCCTGCTTCCGGGCTTCTTTTGCAATCTCGTAACGGGGTGACTGAATGGCCAGAATACCCGGCAAACAGAAATGCGGCTCCGAAAAGCCGGCGGGCAGGCTGAAGTTTTTCGGCAATTCGGCCTTTAAGGTTCTGCATCGTTCGCCCCGGCATGCAACGACGAGCTTTGAGCCTTCGTTCCAGCCCGAACCTGAGTAATCGAGCGTATCGATGGTCGTCCGGGACTGGAAATGCAGATCGCGGGTCCAGTCAACGCGCTCCAGCACATGCCGGAAGTAATGCGGGATATCGTGGCTATCGAGGTTCGGGTCATCATCCGATGCGGCGATGAAAAGGAACTTTGCCAGCGAGGTCTGCCCGGTACCGAGGATGCGATTGGCAACGGTGAGTATTTCCTCGGGTTTCCGCTCCCGGAACGGCATATACCGCTCATGACCAATGGCCAGCAGCAGCGGGTGCACGCCGGCAGCATCCACGGCGTGCAATTCTTTCAGCCCGGGAAATTCCTGCGGCGTCAGCGGCGCCACCAGTTCATGGATCAGCCAGCCGAAACTGCTGTCTTCCATCGGCGGCCTGCCTACTACCGAAAAATGCCAAAGCGGGTCTTTTCTGTGGTATACTTTGTGTACGCGCATCACCGGAAAATCATGGGTCAGCGAGTAATATCCGAGGTGATCGCCAAAGGGGCCCTCCGGTTTTTTAATATCCTTCAAAATTTCGCCTGTTATGACGAAATCGGCGTCTGCGCTCAAAAGATGGCCCGCACTTTCCTTTTTCGACAGTGCGGGCAGTCCGTCGTAGGTGCGCGTGTAGCGGAAACGCCGGCCCGCCAGCATGCCCGCGAAAGTCAGTTCGCTCAGTCCTTC
>JAKOXM010000651.1 GCA_029781095.1 Bacteroidota bacterium | reverse complement strand
AAAGGAGAACTCATGCATTTCGGCACCTGGCTCGATATGGAAGGCCGTTTTTTCGATACCGTGCATTTTCCGGACCAGTTGAAAAAAACGCCTTTTCGCGGAAAGGGAATTTACCGCATTCGCGGGCGGCTGGTGGCGGATTTCGGGTTTGTGAGCCTGGAAACGGCAGGGATGGAAAGGCTGGCGTACCGGGTGGATGAGCGATACCAGAGGTGAGAAGCGTCTCTCCAGTCCAGATTCAATCCTCCATCATGTAAACCAAAAAAATAAGGGGCCACGTTGTTCAACGTAACCCCTTGATTTTCAGTGTCGGGATACCAGGATTCGAACCTGGGACCCCCTGCTCCCAAAGCAGGTGCGCTACCGGACTGCGCTACATCCCGAAAAAAATACCCGCCGGTGGCGGGTAAAAAACTGCGGATAGGGCGGGATTCGAACCCGCGGTACGAGTTACCCCGTACGTCGGTTTAGCAAACCGGTGGTTTCAGCCACTCACCCACCTATCCGAACGGGGTGCAAAGATATTACAACCTGAACCGTATGGCCAAACTAACTTGCGAACATTTTTTTCAACATGGCAAGTTCCATGCGTGGCGTGGGCTGCAATACTCTGGCCTGTCCGAATACTAAAATTTGAAGATCATATATCCTTTTATGAAAAAGGGTGTCCCCGGTGTGAAATGGATTTCGGTAACGGGCGCGGCTTCAAATGACAAGCGCGATTCGGTCTCAAACTGCGCTTCTTTCCATTCGGTATCGAGGAGATTTTGAACGGAAGTACCAAACTCCCAATGGTCTGTTTTCCAGCCTGTTATGGCGTCAAGCAGGAAGTAGCCATCGGCAATCAGACTATTGTCTTCGTTCGCGGAGCGACTGCCGAGGCACCGGGCGCGGAGACTTCCAAAGAAACCTTTGCCTTTATCCCAGCAAAGACCACCCGTTCCGGTCCAACGTGGCGCAAGCGGGATATAGGAAGCCGCCTCCTGCTCTCCGGTAGCGCGTGCGTTCGAATAAGTAATATCAAGATCGGCAAAAAGGTGTCGAAATACCTGAAACCGGGCGGACAGGTCGGCTCCAAAACGGCGGGTTTTGCCACCGGGTTCAACAATGCCCTCATCGCCGACATACACAAATTCCTGATCGAGGTGCAGGTACCAGGCAGCAACGTTGAACAGAAGGGAAGGGGCAGGCTTGAAGATGGCCCCAAGATCGGCCCCAAGCGCCCGGGGCAAAATCTCGTTGCCCTGCCGCGCTACCACCACTCGGGCATCATTGGAGTGGAAACCAGAACCGCTTGTCAGATAAAATCTGAGCGCCGGGTTCAGGTCATAATACAGGTTGAGTTTGGGACTTATCTTGCCTGCAGTAACTTGCCGGGGGGCGAAAACGGAATCCAGTTTGTTCTCGTATGAAAAATTAAAAAGGTCGACCCGCGTCGCAACGTTCAGCGTAAATCGCGGCGCTATTTCCCAGGTTGCACCGAGGTAGGCTCCTGCGGTGGTCTCGTCGACGTCTCCCAATGCGATAGTATATTGCGTAAACAGTCGCTGACGCGTCCGGGAAAGTTCATTGTTGTCAACATTGTCATAGCGAAATGAAATGCCGGCCTCCGTAGTCAGCCTCTTTCCGGCAAGCATGCCTTCGGTCTGAAAAGAGCCGTTGTAGCCGAAAATCCTGCGGTGCTCTTTCTGTCGTATTTCGTCTCCGTTCACCGGTTCGTTCAGGAAAAATGTGAAATTGGAATACAGCTCGAACGAATAGTCGGTATAATAGAGATTGTTTTTTATTAAAGATTTGTTGTTCAGACTTTTAAGGTACTCAAAATTAAAGTTATACCTGCTTGTGAGCCCGCCTTCGCTATCGTCGATTGCGCCAAAACGATCAATCAGGCCACTTTGCACGGCACGTTGAGGGATTTGCCCGGAGGCATTCCAGGAACTTTGAAATGCGGACAAAGAAATACTGATTCGCTGGTCGTCATCTGAAAG
>JAKOXM010000646.1 GCA_029781095.1 Bacteroidota bacterium | reverse complement strand
CGCTGGTTGCTGCGAACATTGTATTGTTATAATGACGGAAAAGTGTCGAAAACGGTGATGGGTCTTCGTTTTCCGAACCCTGTCGGCCTGGCAGCCGGTTTCGACAAAGACGGCAAACACATGGAAGGAATGGCCTGTCTCGGCTTCGGGTTTATTGAAGTCGGTACCGTGACGCCGCTGCCGCAGGACGGCAACCCGCAGCCGCGCCTGTTTCGTTTGCCCCTGGACCGGGCGCTGATCAACCGAATGGGTTTCAACAACGAAGGACTGGAAGCGCTGGCCGGCCGTTTGAAAAAATGGCGTGAAAAAGGCTCCCCCGGCGGGGTACTCATCGGCGGCAACATCGGCAAAAACAAGGTCACGCCCAACGACGAGGCCGAAAACGACTACCTGAAGTGTTTCGACGCGCTGTTCCCCTGGGTCGATTATTTTGTGGTCAACGTTAGTTCGCCGAACACGCCCGGGCTGCGCGAATTGCAGGAAAAAGAGCCGCTGACCCGGCTGCTGACCTTGCTGCAGAATAAAAACAAAGCCCGGTCCGCTCCGAAACCAATCCTCCTGAAAATCGCTCCCGACCTCAGCGACGCCCAACTTGACGACATCGCGGAGATCGTTCGGGCGACGGGCTTGGCTGGCGTAATCGCAACAAATACAACGATTTCGAGAGCAAATTTAAAAACGCCTGATGCGAGCGTGACAGCCATGGGCGCGGGCGGACTCAGCGGGGCGCCCGTACGCGCGCGGGCCACGGCGGTGATTCGCTACCTGCGTGAAAAACTGGGGAAAGACGCAGTGATCATCGGCGTGGGCGGCATCGACTCGCCCGCATCGGCGCGGGAAAAGATGGATGCCGGCGCCGATCTGGTGCAGGTGTACACGGGAATGGTGTATGAGGGGCCGGGACTGGTGAAGGGGATATTAAAAGGTCTGTAACTCCTGGTTTCGGCTGATGTGTGGTGTGCAGTTTTGTATTTTAAAAACCGCCAACCGGAGGTTGGCGTTACAATTGCCCATGGACAATTTCCTGAAATACATCCGCAATGTCACTCACCTGTCCGACGAAAGCATGGAGGTATTTGTGACTTCCTGGAAGTCGCTTTCGCTGCCAAAGGGCCATTTTCTGGTGCGCCAGGGCGAGGTATCGCGGCATTTTTACTACCTCCACCATGGGGCGGTCCGCATTTTCTACTACAAAAACGACAAGGAAGTCACCGAATACCTCACCCTCGACAATTCGTTTTTCCTGTCCATCCTCAGTTTTTTCCGGCAGCAACCGAGCCGGCTCATTATTCAGTTGCTGGAGCCCTCCGAACTGCTCGCCATTCACCACGACGACCTGATGCGACTGTGCGACCGCTACCACGACGTGGAACGGCTGTTTCGGTTGATGCTTACCGAGTCCCTCATCATTTCGCAGTACCGCGTGGATTCGCTGCAATTCGAGACCGCCGAGCAGCGGTATAAAAATCTGATTACCAACCACCCGGGCATCCTGCAGCGCGTGCCGCTGATGTACATCGCTTCCTTTTTGGGTGTGACACTGGAGACGTTAAGCCGGATCAGGGCGGGGAAGTAGGTGTTTAGGTGTGGCATGAATTATTTGTCTAAAAAACTGGCTATCAGTTTTTTAGACAAATAATTCATGCCACACCTAGGCAATACTCTCCCACCACGCAGCAGTCGGGTATTCCGCACCGATGACGATTTTTTCCCCGATCTGTGGTGTGGCCATGACCAGGCCCAACTCCTCCGCTTTTTCCGTGATGCGAAGGATGGGGTCTTTCCAGGCGTGGGGCGCGAGGTTGAATTTGGCCCAGTGCACGGGCATAAACGCGCGGGCTTTCACGTCCATGGCGATTTGCGCCACCTCTTCGGGCATGGCGTGTATTTGTTTCCAGTAATCGAAATACTGCCCGCATTCGAGCAGGGCGAAGTCGAACGGACCGAATCGCTCACCGATTTCCTTAAAATGCTCATCGTAGCCAGAGTCGCCGCCGATATATATTTTTACGGACGGGCTGTGCAAAATAAAGGACGACCACAGCGTTTGGGCTCGTTTGAAGCGCCGCCCGGAAAAATGCCGCGCCGGCGCCGCGTGGATGCTGAGGCCGGGATCAATGGCCGCGTGTTCGTGCCAGTCGAGCTCGGTGATCATGCCTGCCGGATATCCCCAATGTTCGAGGTGGGCGCCGACGCCAAGCGAGGTCACGATGTGTTTTACTTTTGGCTTGATCTTTTTAATTGTCTCATAATCAAGGTGATCGTAGTGATCATGGGTTAGCAGCAAAATGTCGATATCCGGCATATCGGAGACCTCGTACACATCGCTTCCCTTAAAACTGTTGCCGAAAAACGAAACGGGCGCCGCGCGGCCGCTAAAAACGGGATCGACCAGAATATTCCTGCCGTCGGCCTTGATCAGGTAC
Source organism: Bacteroidota bacterium (assembly GCA_029781095.1). GTDB lineage: Bacteria > Bacteroidota > Bacteroidia > Chitinophagales > Saprospiraceae > M3007. The sequence continues at coordinate 1,146 of JAKOXM010000646.1, read as the reverse complement.
GAGGAATGGCCGAACCAGACGATGGAAGGCTGTTTTTCAGAATCATCCTTCAGGTCGGTCCGGACCGACGGCAACGGCGATTTCGGGGCCGCATCGACCTGACGGCGGAATAACAATCCGATCATATCCCACCAGGTCACGCCTTCGGTCATGGTGGGTGTAAAACTTTGGTTTTGAAACTTTCCATCCCGGTAATTGGGTGATGCCAGGACGCGGGCCAGGCGCTCGCCCGAAGGGTTTTTCCCGAATTGGGGTTGTTGTATAAATACGATAAAAACAACAGACAGGAGCAGGAGGATACTGATTACAATGGCGACGGTCATGTATGGAAGGCGGTTTTGCTATTACTAGATGGGACTGCAAACACAGGTTTTGCCGGTGTGTTCAGGAAAACAGGAAATCTGAACGATTTATGGCAAAGCCTTCCGCCAAAACAAGAGTTATTATATCTTGGTACCCTTGAAACCCGATATTCAAACATAAACACTTCAACCCGTAATTACCATGAGATGCGCCCGCTTTGCCCTCGCCTTCATTTACCTTGCCGTCACCCTGAAAACCTACGCCCAATGCCCGCCGCCCGGCATGCCTCAACCCGGGAACACCTGCGCCACAGCCCCGATCATTTGCGGAAATCTCGACGGTTATTGCTCAACGACCGATAACAACAACCCCGTCCACGCTTTTCCGGGCTGCACCGGATTTCAATTGAACAACGACGAATGGCTCGCATTTTTTGCCGGCACCACCACAATCACCCTGCGGATAACGCCGTCCAACTGCAGCTTCGACAGTGTGTCAAACACAGGGCTCCAGGGCGGCATTTATGCGAATTGCGGTCCCGGCTACGTCGCCCTGGACCTCCAGTGCAACTGTACGGAAGACCCGTTTGTCCTCACTTCCAATGCGTTCATACCTGGTCAGATATACTGGCTGGTGCTTGACGGTTGCGCTTTGCAAACCTGCGATTTTTCCATCGAAGTGCTTGCCGGCTCGACCCTCGGTTTTCCGCCTGCCAATCCAGGGACCATCGCCGGGCCTGACAAAGTATGTCCGGGGTCGAACACCTCTTTTTCCATCCCCCCTGTCAGCGGCGCGGCCAGTTATTCCTGGACGCTCACGCCTGCAAGCGCCGGTACTATCAAC
>JAKOXM010000639.1 GCA_029781095.1 Bacteroidota bacterium | reverse complement strand
CTAACTCAAAGCCTGCCGCAGTCCCGCATTCGCGGGATTGCCGGCAGGCGGCAGTTATGCCCCCTTGCATTTCCCCCAAAAAACCATTTACCTTTGCAGCGCGATTCACCACCGTGTCGGCGGCTTACCGATAGACAAGACTGGAATAAAGAACCGGCCCGGGTGCCACATCTTGCCTTTAACGGCATGGTGGTGGATCGCACATCCGGGCCTTTTATTTCACCACTAAATTTTTCGTTCATGCGATCCAACGAAAAGCAACCCACACCGGCCCAATCCGCCTTTCTCCATTTCATCGCCTCCAACGATCCCGACAGCCTCTACCACAGCCTGAGCGACACGCTCGGGCTCAGCATTAGCAACTTCACCCGCCACTACCTGGAAGAAGCCATGCGATCCGCACCCACCGAGCACATGCTGGAGCAGTGGCTCCTCATGCTCCAACTCCTGGAGCATCTGCACACACTTGCCATCGCGGATGCCGGTGGGCGGCATGGTGATTAAAAAGCGATTAAAAAGCGGCTAAGCGGCGATTTTCGTGTATCGTAAATCGGGGTTACATTATGGAAATTCCAGCAGTAACCCCTATATTTGTATCCAATAAGGCCCGGCACGCCTCTGGAAAAATGGCAGGACCAACGTAGATCGGCTCTACGCGCCAAGCCATACAAGCGCACCCGGTCGGGCTGTTCGCAAAAGGTTTTTTGGGGTTATATTTCTGACAGCGGCACTGCAAAGTGTCGCTGTCTTTTTTTTGTCCTTTCCCCGCCGCCCGCAGCGCCCCAACTTCGCAGCATGATCCGCCAGATCGCTATCGGCATCGGGCAGGCCCTCGCGGCAGCCGTCATGCTTGCCATGCTTACAGTGGCCTTCCTGTTCAACCTCGCCCGGAACGTGGTGCTCTGGCTACTTCCAAAATTTGGCAAATGACACAAGCATACCTGATCCGCACCTATACGCCCACGCATACCCGAGGCCTGCTCACTATGGTAGACCCTGCCGGCAACCTGCTGGTGCAATGCGTCACGCTCGAACTCCCCTGGAAAGACAACGCCCCGCAGGTATCCTGTATCCCGGAAGGCATCTACCAGGTGCAGACCCGCAAAACCGACAAATTCGGTCTGCACTACCACGTGCAGAATGTGCCGGGACGCGAGTGGATACTCATCCACCCCGCCAACTATGTGTACCAGCTGCTCGGCTGCATCATACCCGGCAGCCGCTTCGTCGATCTCAACAAAGACGGCATCCCCGATATCACCGACTCCAAAGCCACGCTCAACCGCCTGCTCGCTGCTGTGGGCAAGGAATTCACGCTCAATATTTTCACGGCGCCCGTAGCGGGCGGCACGCTGCCCACAGCCACCGTAACGCCATGACACACCAGGTGCTGCAATATTTCCTGTTGTTCGCCAACGCCGTATTCGCCGTGGCGCGCCTGCACGACCGGCTCCAGACACCTGTAAATAGATAAAAATGTCCGCATCCATCGCAACACCACCGGCCGACCGCGTTTTTTCCCGCGACCAGACATGGGTAGTCCTGGAGACATCCGAAACCATCGCGCCCAACGGATCCATCGTGCTCACCATCACTTCCACAGGCCCCACAGCCGGCGAAACAATAGAAATCGAATGGGGCGGAAATGATCTGGTCTTTACGGTGTCAGGCACCGACAGCGAGTCCGCCACCGACCTGCCCGTTATCGGCGCCGATACCCTGAGCGTATATGCCGACAACTTCGCGGAGCGCCTGCGGCAAAACGAAGCCCTGCACGATTATTTCGCCATATCGCGCGGCACAGCCGGCGCCGACGAAACCGTCACGCTCACCCAGCGTCTCCTCGAGGTCGTCGACATCACAGTTACCAACGGCCTCACCAATGTGAGCGAAGTCGTGACCGACGTGAGTGCTGTCACCGCTGCTTCTGGCCTTCGGGCGCTGCTCGAGGTATGGCTCGATACCGGCGACCCGGCCACCGACGAAAAACTGATTTCTCTGCATAGCCCCTACGACCTCGTCGCGGCTTCCACAAAAATCGACATACAGGCCGCGTTTGCACGCCTTACGCCACATCTGCCGTCATCGTCGAGTATCAACCCCGCCGTGTTCATTTCGCTGCTCTCCGGCGAAGCCACGGCCTGCTGGCTCCAGTATTACCTTCGATATGCCGACAAGGCAGGATACCCCGCAGTGGCCCAGGCCCTGCTGCAATCCGACCCATACGTCGCCATCCTGGGCGCAACGGCTGCCGATTCCGGCGCCACCACTACCGCAGCACTGCGCCACAACTATGCCCGCCGCGACGGCGCTACATTCCGCAAACCATGTACACCCACAATGCCCGACTGGCTCTATTGGGTGTGCCCCAGAGGCGTTACGGAGATATACATCCACGTATCGATCGATTGGAGCGACGGCACAAGCAGCACCTTCGATCCTTTCCACACCCATGCCACCACCGTGGAAGCGGGAAAAATGTACTGGATCGGCACCGGATTCCGGCAACTGCTGCTGCACACCGTCACCCCTTCTGGCGGCACCGATCCCGATGCTTATATCGTCGCCTACAATGCCGCCATCGCTCGGGTAGATGCCGTGCCGCTGCTCGGAGCCCACAACCTGACCTACGATGTGTACTACGATGGTGGCGACTTCGCTGTGCCCTTCCTGCTGTTCAGCAATGGTATGGGCGGCTGCGAAACGGCCTGTTTCCGTGGCAAGCAGACCACCAAATACCGCACCGCCGCCGACGAGGTGCAGCGACCGCGGCCTTATGGATGGACAGTAAGCGACGGCGAATTCAGCACCATCGCCGCCAACGGCCGCGCCGCCTGGGATATCAGCACCGGCTGGTACACGGATCCGTATTACCTCGAGCACCTGCGGCACCTGGCCCTGGCGGATGGCGCATGGCTAATTGACACAGTGAACCGGAAATTTCGCAGGGTGATCGTCGAACCCGGCGAATTAGAGGTGAGCCGCGACGACGAAACACTGTTCTCCCTTTCTTTCTCCATCCGGGCAGCCTGGCTCGACGAAGCCTCAAATGTGTAGATATGTGGAAAATACAACTACCCACCGGCGAATACCTGGATAGCGTGCCGCCGCTCCAGTTCGAACTTAACAACCAGGTATTCAGCAACTCCGACTCGTCGGTGTTGCCCGGTTCGTTTTCGTTTCCAGTCGACCTCGATCTCACGCCGGCCAATCGCCGGTTGCTTGACTTTCCCGACCTGGTCACCAACTCGCGCAACTGGAGCACATACGAAGGCTGTTGGGTGTACGCCGATGGCGTGCCGCTCTTTTACGGTACCCTCAGCATAAGGCAGGCCACCGCGCGAAAAGTGAGCATCACCATCGTAGCCAACCCGCTTGCGGCTCTCAAATCCGTACCGCTCAACACGCTCGACCTGGGCGGCGATCGCACGTTTGCAAGTGCGGCCGCCGTGAAGACACACGCAAAAGACACTGCCCTGTCGCCGCTGAGTTACGATTACATCTTTTTCCCCATTTTCAACCCCGACTACATAGATCATCCCGACTACTCTCAGCCAAAATCCTACTTCCAAAACTTCTACGACCCCGTGGCCGGCGCCTTCGATGTCGACGATGGATACCCGGCACTTATGCCGTTTGCCCGAATCGAATACGTCCTGGAGCAAATCTTTGCTGCCCAGGACTTCGCTTTCCGCAATCGCTGGCAGAGCACCGACGAACTGCGCCAGGCCGTGCTCTACAACAACCGATCGCTCTGGACCAGCAAAGGCATCGAGACGACGATCAACCTTCAAAACCATGTATCCGACACGCCCAGCACGACGCTGCTGCGCAAGATCATGTCAGGCTTCAACCTCGGCCTGTTCACCCGCATCTTCACCCGAACCATCGACCTCGTGCCATTGCGCGACCTGGTCAACCGGCCACCCGCCCACGACTGGACGCCATACGCCATCGCCGGCGAAGTGCTCGAGGGCCGCGACGACCAGCCGGAATACCTGTGCTGGAAAACCGACGACAGCGATGGCGCATTCCAGTGGTATGCCAAGCAGGTAAAGCCGGATACGGCCGACGTGCTCGGCACCATCACCACGCCCGACCTGCTCACCGTGCCGGATGGCATCTACTACGTGGAGGATCAGCACGCCTACTTCTCTGTGGGCGCCAGGATAAAGCACCTGTACACCACACTCGGATGCGCGCCCACCGACACCGGCAAACGCGTATTTGAGGCGGAATGTATGGCGCTGTGGGATGCGCATCACGGCTGGGAATCATTCGTCGGAGCTGCCACCGAAAACTACGACATGCGCAAGATGCCGCACATCCGGATGCAAGGCACCGTATCATACGAGGTGCCCGGCGACCCGGATCCGGAGCAGATAAGCACCGACAACGCCATACCCGACCGGCTTACCATCTATCGGGGCATGTACGACGTATGGGGAGGTACCGACGACTATCCCCTTGCATCCGGCCTGCCTTACGATACCGATGGCAACACCATCGGCGCTGTGTCGCTGCGCTGGGATGGCACCTATGGAATGTACGAAACATGGTGGCGTGCCTGGCACCAGATGCTCATCGCAGGAAAGCACGTCACACAGACATTCACCCTGCCCATCACCGAACTTGTCAAATTTTCGTTCGAGGACAAGGTTAGGGTAGTAAATATGGACTACTTCGTAAAGCGCCTTCGCGTGCAAAAACTAATTGGCCGCGGCCTGGCGCTGGTGGAAGCCAGCATGGTAAGCACCGTGTAACACCAACCTCTGGTTGGCGCCATGTAACACCAACCTCTGGTTGGCGCCATGTAACACCAACCTCTGGTTGGCCCGTGTAACACCAACCTCTGGTTGGTATAAAAACCAAGCAAACATGAAACAAGCATTCTTATTCATCCTGCTGATCCTCGCCATATCCTGCGGCGACCAAAGCATCCTTCCCCTGCCGGCCCTCGAGGGCCGCTGGTCGCAACTGGTGCCCGATCACCCGCCCAGGGAATACGAATTCAGAAATGGCCTGGTGACCGAAAGCACTTTCTTCGCCGGCAACACCGTGGCCTCGATCCAGTTCGTGTACAGCCAGCGCGGCGACACGGTCAGCATCGGCGGCGACCTTAACAACCAGCCTCGCACATGGATCATTCGCTTCATCGGCGACGGCGCAATGGAGGCAAAGCAACTCCCGCAAACCCTGCCCGGCTTGGGTGGTTATTTCATCCTTGAGCGACTTTGATTTTAAAAACTCTTTGATTTTCAAAGTAACGGCACGATTTTCGAGACTACGGTTGTTCCACACACACCGTTCCACGCATGCTTCAGGTACTCATCCCTTGCCACCCTATGAGCCGCGCGATCATGATCTCAGAGCACGGCCCCGAGCCGATCGCGCTCGAATCGCACGATTTCCTGTTTGAAGTTATCAACTCCCGGCTCACCACCGACAACCTGCGCACCAGGTCGGAACTCTCCTCGGTGATCGCGCTCCAGGTGAACGACCGGCTCGCCGCGCATCTGAGCAGATACGGCCTGGTTGCCGGACTCCGATTATTCAAATACCACAAACATCTGCTGTGCCGGTATGCCGATGCGCAGGTGCGCGTAAAGGGAAAAGGCTATGCCCGTCCCGCTATCGCGGAGTACCTGGCGCTGTACGGTGTGGAGGAAGATGCATACTCGCTCGAGTCGGCCTACAAACTTTTTCAACGATTCGGCTGGGAAATAGGAAGAAAATCACCGCGTTTTCTCGAACGAATGCGCCGCAAGCCGGGTGTGGTTTTGTTCGAAAAAAAATCGGCCCGCGATATGGCCCCACAACAGCAGGATTTTCCGACCGAGGTGGCCATAGCCCGATTCATGGGCACGGTGCAGCGGCTAATGAAACGGACGCACAGAAAACTGGAAAAGCAGACCCGAGCCTATATATATGTGCAGCAGCTCGGCCTCTCGTACCGCGAAACCGCCGCACTGCTCGATCTTCCGCTTGGCACCGTGCACTACTGCTGCCGCAGTATGGAGCAACGGCTTAGCCGAAATGCGGCCCTTCGCCGCCTTTTTGAGGAAGCACTCGCCCTACCCACGCCGGCATGATGGCCGCACTTTTGCACCGTGACAACAGAACTTAATGCAATAGAGCGGTCGTGCGCCAAATATGGTGGCGGCCTAAAGTCGTTAGCGCTGGTGGACCCTGCCGACCTCGACTCTCAGCCTTCGTGGTATATTCTCCCCAATATAGCCTCGCTGGATTTTGGAGCAGGGAAGGCCGCGTATGTTTTCTCGCACGATCGGCTGCAGGGATCGCTCACCGGCGATACCGACACCAGCAATCCGGGCGGCGATGTTTTCACATACCGACTCTCGGCATTTATCCGCCATCTCCGTGGAGAAGGCGATCTGCTGCGCAACAAACTGCGCAACCGGCGCGTGCATGTGCTCGGCACCTATTTCGACGGCTCGCAGCGTTTTGTGCCCAATATGCGCCTCAGCGCCGCCGATCAAAGCGGCGACCGCGCCGGCGCGAAGCAAGGCTATGCTTTCACAGGCGTGGCCAGACTCAACTCGGCAGCGCCCTGGCTGCAGGGATCCTTCGATGTTATTGGCGGACCGTATGTACCACCGGCAGTGCCATCGGGCGACGGCGGTGTTTCCATAATCGAAATCGCGACCAGCGATCCCACCTACACCTATAACATACTCGCAGGTTACTGGCTCGTCGGCTGGGAGATCACCGGCAACACCGCGCAATCTGTATCGCTCGGCACCACTGCCCTGGGATCCGAACTCGGCGGCCCCATCGACCTCGATATCGGGCAGACCTGGGTAGGCCAGGCAAATATGTTGCCGACCGGCAGCGCCACGAACATCTACTTCTCAGGCCTGGAAGGCGCAAACGAAATCAAGTTATGGCTACTCGGATAAAATACTCTTTCATTTTTGCCCTTGCATTCATGGCGGCTTCACTGCCGGCACAGATTACCAGCGACGTGAAAGATATCCAGGTGGCCCGGCAGAAACTACAGATCGGTACAGATGCCAGCAAGTACCTGAGCAGCATACTCCAGACGATATCCGGCGCAGCCACGCACAACGAGTCGCCCACGGCCAAAGCAGTGTACGACTATGTACAATCGCTGTCATACCTGGCCACCGTCACCACCACCGCGCGGCTCAGCGGCGCCGGCACCAGCGGCAGCCCGCTCGACATAGCCCAGCAGGGCGCTACCACCGGCCAGGTGCTCCGATGGAGCGGATCGGCATGGGTGCCCAACGGCACCAACCTGTACGACATCGTAACTACATCGCAGGCCGTGGCAGCGCAATACAACCAGGTTTGGGTGAATACGCTATCGGCAAGCATTACGCTCAACCTGCCGGCATGCAACGCCACAAATGATGGGGTAAAAATCGAAGTGGCCAAAGCCGGCAGCGACACATACGAGGTCGTGATCGAGCCGGCCGGCTCCGAGCAATTCAGCGACGGGAATACATCCAAAAGCATTTTTTCACAAGGAACCGGAATCTCCTGCACCTGCCGATGGACCGGCAGTGTAGGAATATGGTTGTACACCAATATGTAACTCAAAACATGAAAAAGGTATTTTTTACCATCCTCGCTGCGGCCTCTCTGTTTGCCGCAAAAGCACAGGTACCGACGATCACGTCGAGCACCCTGATCAAATTTCTCGAAGGGAACAACTCCTGGCTCGCCACGGTGAGCGACCTCCAGACGGCGATGGGCGCCGGCAGCGGATCCGTTACATCGATCGACGTATCAGGCGGCAGCACAGGCCTGACCACATCCGGAGGCCCTGTAACCACAACCGGCACTATTACGCTTGCCGGCACGCTCGTAGCCGCCAATGGCGGCACCGGCCAATCCTCCTATACTGTAGGCGATATTCTTTATGCCTCCACCACCTCGGCCCTCTCGAAACTGGCCGGCGTGGCGACCGGCAATGCGCTTATCTCCGGAGGTGTGGGCACTGCGCCCTCCTGGGGAAAGATCGGACTTGCCACCCATGTATCAGGCACGCTGGCGGTAGCAAACGGGGGCACAAACCTGACCTCTGTCGGCGGCAATGGCACTATTCTCGGATCCGATGGCAGCAACTACCTTGCTCTGTCGCCCACGATTACCACTGCAGCCGCGTCTATCGCGTTTGCGCGCAATGGCAGCAACCTCGAACTAAACCTGCCCAACGCCGACGCGAGCAATCGCGGCACCGTAAGTACGAGCACACAGACTTTTGCA
>JAKOXM010000638.1 GCA_029781095.1 Bacteroidota bacterium | reverse complement strand
GATACCTTCGACGACTGTGCGGCGGCGGCGCGGCAGTTTACCCGGGAAAACAGGCTTACGTTCGTGCCGCCTTTCGACGACCTGCGTATCATTGAAGGGCAGGGCACGGTGGCGATGGAAATTGCCGAAGACCTGCCCGCGGTCGATTTTGTATTCGTGCCCGTGGGCGGCGGCGGCTTGAGCGCGGGGGTGGGTTCATTTTTCAAGTCAAGTTCACCCGGCACCGTCATTGTTGGCGTGGAACCTGAAGGAGCGCCTTCGCTGACGGCAGCTTTGCGTGCCGGACATCCGGTCACGCTGGATACAATCGAACGATTCGTAGACGGCGCGGCCGTAAAACGCATCGGCGACGTCACCTTCCCGATTTGCCGCGACGTGCTCGACGACGTGCTGCTGGTACCCGAAGGCAGGGTATGCACGACAATACTGAAACTTTACAACGAGAATGCCATCGTGGCCGAACCGGCAGGCGCACTCAGTATTGCCGCACTGGAGGATTATGCCGAACACATTCGGGGCAAAAATGTCGTGTGCATTGTCTCCGGCTCCAACAATGACATCGACCGGATGCCGGAAATCAAGGAACGTTCCCTGCAATACGAAGGGTTGAAGCATTATTTTCTCATCCGCTTTGCCCAGCGCCCGGGCGCGTTGAAAGAGTTTGTCAACAACGTACTGGGGCCGACCGACGACATTACCCGATTCGAATACATGAAAAAAACGCACAAGGAAACCGGTCCGGCGCTGGTCGGTATCGAGTTGCAGCAACGCGGCGACTACGAACAGCTGATGCACAACCTTCAACGGTATCAAATTGACTTTTCGGAAGTGAATAAGGACGATGTGCTGTTCGGGTATCTGGTGTAAAAACTTTTTCCGAATTTAAAATCCGAATATAATTTTTGTCGAATGAGCCGCAGACGCACATTGTTCGCCCGCAAATTCTTCAAACAAATCAATTAATTGTTTTTGAATACCAAGCGTTTTTTTTGTTTTGAATTCTTCGCAAAGCATGAATTGTATGTTAACTTTGTGACCAAACCCCAAAATTTAATTTGACAAAACGGTCGTTTTTCCGAAAAAGGATCACCACAACTTTCACTGCGGCCGTTGCTTACCTGTCAGATCAAAAAACACGAATTTTTGCTGCCTTTTCCGAGTAAGACCTTTCTACACTCTACTGAAAATGAGTCAATCAGGTCTGTACAATCCACTGTTCGAGCATGATGCTTGCGGCATCGGTTTCGTCGCCAATATAAAAGGTAACAAGAACCACCAAACGGTATCGGATGCGCTCACCATACTGGAAAATATGGAGCACCGGGGCGCCTGCGGCAGCGAGCCCAATACGGGTGACGGCGCCGGCATCCTGATCCAGACACCGCACGAGTTTTTCTTCGATGAGTGTCTGCGGCTGGGTGTGCATTTGCCATCGCTCGGGCATTATGGCGTGGGCGTTATGTTTTTTCCAAAGGATATCCGCCTGCGCGAAGAATGCCGCGACATCTTCAGCCGCTGCGCCGAAAAACTAGGTCTTGATATTCTTTGCTGGCGCAAGGTGCCGGTCAATATCGAAGGCATCGGCGCCACGGCCCTGTCCGTAGAGCCGGAAATGGAGCAGGTGTTTATCGCGCGTCCGAGCCATATCGTGCAACCCGACGACTTCGAGCGCAAACTCTTCGTCCTCCGCAATTACGCCGGAAACCTGATCCAGGGTACGGTAAGGCAGGATGCGATCGGGTTTTACATCGCTTCGTTGTCGTGCCGGACCGTCGTGTACAAAGGGCAACTCACCAGCTTGCAGGTGCGCGGCTATTTTCCCGACCTTGGCAACAAACGCCTCGTCAGTGCTTTCGGTCTTGTCCATTCGCGCTTCGCTACCAATACATTTCCGTCGTGGAAACTGGCCCAGCCTTTTCGCTACATTGCTCACAACGGAGAGATCAATACTTTACAAGGAAATCTTAACTGGCTGAAAACCAGTGAAAAAGGCTTTATTTCACCCTACTTTAGCAAGGAAGAAATGGATATGCTGCTGCCCGTTGTCACCAATGGGCAGTCCGATTCGGCCTGCCTCGACAATATGATCGAGTTGCTTACGCTGAGCGGCCGTTCGCTGTCGCACGTGATGATGATGCTCATTCCCGAAGCCTGGGACGGCAACCCCGATATGGAAGCAGAAAAAAAGGCTTTTTATGAATTCCACGCGTCTTTTATGGAGCCCTGGGACGGTCCCGCTTCCATATCGTTCACAAACGGCAATATTATTGGCGCTACGCTCGACCGCAACGGCCTGCGCCCCTCGCGCTATTGCGTCACGCACGACGATCGCGTTATCATGGCATCCGAGACGGGTGTGCTGCCCATTGAGCCGGAACTGATCAAGGAAAAAGGACGCCTGCAACCCGGAAAAATGTTCATTGTAGATCTGGAACAGGGCCGGATCATCAGCGACGACGAACTCAAACGGGACATTTGCAGCCAAAAGCCATACAGCGAGTGGCTGAATAAATACAAGATCCGTCTGGAGGAACTGCCCGAGCCGCGGGTTACTTTTACGCACCTCGAAAGCAGCCAGGTGTTCAAATATCAGAAAGCGTTTGGCTATTCTACGGAAGACCTCGACGTGATCATCGGGCCCATGGCCCTCGAAGGCAAGGAGCCCATCGGGTCGATGGGCAGCGACGTACCGCTTGCCGTGCTCAGCGACCGCCCCCAGCATCTGAGCAGTTATTTCAAACAACTTTTTGCCCAGGTAACCAATCCGCCAATTGACCCTATACGCGAACGGATGGTAATGTCGCTGGCTACTTTCGTCGGGAATATCGGCAACATTCTGATTGAAAACGAGACGACCTGCCATACCGTGGCCCTGCAACACCCCATCCTGACCAACCACGAACTGGAAAAACTGCGCAGCATCGACACGGGAATTTTTCAGGCCAAAACCCTGCAAATGTACTTCCGCGCCGACGGGCAGCCGGGCTCGCTTAAAAAAGCGCTCGACCGCATCTGCCGTTATGCATTCGACGCCGTGGAAGACGGGTTCGAGGTGCTCGTGCTGACCGACCGCGCTATCGACTCCGAACACGCCGCCATCCCTTCGCTGCTGTTTACCGCAGCCGTACACCACCACCTTATCCGGAAGGGTTGCCGCGGCAACGTGGGCATCGTCGTGGAAGCCGGCGACGTCTGGGAAGTGCATCATTTTGCAGCCTTGCTCGGCTTCGGCGCGACGGCCATCAATCCCTACCTGGCGCTTTCCAGCATCCGGGACATGGAAGAATCCGGGCGGCTGGAAACCGGGCCGGCGGCAAAAAATCTGGAAAAAAACTACATCAAGGCGGTGAACGAGGGCCTGCTCAAGGTTTTTTCCAAAATGGGGATTTCCACACTCCAGTCGTACATGGGCGCCCAGATTTTTGAGATCATCGGGCTGAGCAAGTCTGTGGTCGACCTCTATTTTACCGGCGCGGTGAGCCGCATCGAAGGCATGGGACTCGACGATATCGCCCGCGAAACGCTCGCCAAACATTTCCTGGCTTTCCCGCAAAATGGTCGCCGGACCAGTTTTTACAACAACCACCTGCCCTTGGGCAACAGCCCTTCGCGATTGCCCGTCGGCGGTATTTACCAATGGAAACGCCAGGGAGAGTTCCACCTGTTCAATCCCCAAAGCATTCACCTGTTGCAATACGCGACGCGCATGGGCGATTACAGTGTCTTCAAGAAATATTCAAAAACCGTCAACAGCCAGTCCGAGCGCGCGGCAACACTGCGCAGTTTGTTCACTTTCAAACAGATACGCCCGTCCATTTCAATAGAAGAAGTAGAGCCGGCGGCAAATATCTACCGGCGTTTCGCGACCGGCGCCATGTCATTCGGCTCCATTTCCTGGGAAGCGCACACGACGCTGGCCATTGCCATGAACCGGCTCGGCGGCAAAAGCAATACCGGCGAGGGCGGCGAAGATGAACGCAGGTACGAACCGGCGGCATACTGGTTGTCGGTTGACGATTCTCCGGCAACGGTTAACGGCAGTGAACTGACCGCCGACAACCACGGGCAGGCAGCGAATAAACATCAACCCTTAACCAAAAATCTCCGGCCCGGCGATTCCATGCGCAGCGCCATCAAGCAGGTGGCTTCCGGGCGCTTCGGCGTTACGAGCCTTTACCTGACAGAGGCCGACGAACTTCAGATCAAAATGGCGCAGGGCGCCAAGCCGGGCGAGGGCGGCCAGTTGCCCGGGCATAAAGTGGATGAATGGATCGGAAAGGTACGTCACAGCACACCAGGCGTCGGTTTGATCTCTCCCCCGCCCCACCACGATATCTACTCCATCGAAGACCTCGCGCAGTTGATTTTCGACCTGAAAAACGCCAACCGGCGCGCCAGAATCAACGTGAAACTCGTTTCCAAAGCGGGTGTGGGCACCATTGCAGCCGGCGTCGCCAAAGCCAAAGCCGACGTCATCCTGATCTCGGGGCACGATGGCGGCACGGGCGCGTCTCCCATCAGCAGCATTAAACACGCAGGGCTGCCCTGGGAACTTGGTCTCGCCGAAACCCACCAGACCCTCGTGCGCAACAAACTCCGCAGCCGCGTAGTGGTACAGGCCGACGGGCAGATGAAAACCGGGCGCGACATCGCGATCGCCGCGCTGCTTGGCGCCGAAGAATGGGGAGTTGCCACGGCAGCACTGGTCGTGGAAGGCTGCATCCTCATGCGCAAATGCCACCTCAACACCTGTCCGGTCGGCGTAGCGACCCAGGACCCCGAACTCCGCAAACGCTTCACCGGCGACGCCGAACACGTCGTCAATTTTTTCAAATTCCTGACCGAGGAGCTCCGCGAGATCATGGCCGAACTCGGATTCCGCACTGTAGATGAAATGATCGGCCAAGTGGACTGCCTGACGACGGCACAAGACGGACCAGCATCGGTCGAAGGCGGGCGCTCGCAACCGGACGGTAAAAACTGGAAATTCAAAAATCTGGACCTGACGCCCATACTCCACAAGGAGCAGGAATGGGACCGGAACGATTCGGATACGACAGCGCAAACGTTCTATTGTTCTGAAAAACAAGACCATGGCCTCGCGGGTATTCTGGACTGGACGTTGCTGGAAACTGCACGTAAAGCCATAGAAACCGGAGAGCCGGTGCGGGCTGCTTTCGCTATTAAAAACACGGATCGCGCAACAGGCGCTCTGCTGTCAAACGAGATCACACGCCAGTACCGAACCGAAGGGTTGCCGCCTGATACCGTGCACTTCAACTTCACGGGCACGGCTGGTCAAAGTTTTGGCGCTTTCAGCACGCGCGGCCTGACACTCGAACTCGAAGGAGACGCCAATGATTATTTCGGCAAAGGCCTCAGCGGCGCGAAACTCATCATTTATCCTTCCCAAAAAGCGGGTTTCGTGCCGGAAGAAAACAGCATCATCGGCAACGTGGCTTTTTACGGAGCAACTTCCGGCGAAGCCTACATCCGGGGAAAAGCCGGCGAGCGATTCTGCGTCCGCAATTCCGGCGCGAACGTGGTTGTGGAAGGTGTTGGCGATCACGGCTGCGAATATATGACCGGCGGCCGCGTCGTTATCCTCGGCGATACAGGGCGCAATTTCGGCGCGGGCATGAGCGGCGGTATCGCTTACGTGTGGGATGTCCGCAATGCCTTCGCAGGGCGTTGCAACCCGGAAATGATCGACCTCGATCCACTCGACCGTACAGATATGCAGGAACTCCGTGAAATGCTCGAACGGCACGTCTTGCTTACAGGCAGCAGTGTCGCCCGGTTTATCCTGGATGACTTTGACAATCAATTAGATAACTTCGTAAAAGTGTTTCCGAAGGATTATAAAAAAGCATTGACAACCAAAAAGAAACAATCGGAGCAGGTTCAGGCATGAGAGCAGCGGCCTGGCATGATTGGATACGGATCGTATAATCGCATATTAAACCCGTGTCAATCATCGGACCTGAAATCACCCGGTGCCAAACGATCACCAACAACGAATAACCTGGTAATAACACAAGATTCTTATGGGCAAACCAACCGGTTTTATAGAATACACACGCCAGCTTCCCGGCAAGGAAGATGCAGGTAAGAGGATACAGCATTACCGCGAATTTATTGGAAAATACAGTCCGGAGCAACTGAACGAGCAATCGGGCCGCTGCATGAATTGCGGCGTGCCGTTTTGTCACAGCGGCTGTCCGCTGGGCAACGTCATTCCGGAGTTCAACGACGCGGTATATCGCGGGCGGTGGCAGGAGGCGTATGAAATTCTGGCGTCCACCAACAATTTTCCCGAATTCACCGGGCGCATTTGCCCTGCCCCTTGTGAAAGCGCCTGCGTGCTCGGCATCAACCAGCCGCCTGTCGCCATCGAGGAGATCGAAAGACATATCATCGAGATCGCTTTCGAGCGGGGATTCGTCCAACCCAGGAAATTTATCAGCCGCACGGGCAAAAAAGTAGCCGTCGTGGGAAGCGGCCCGGCCGGCCTCGCGGCTGCAGCGCAACTCAACCTCGCAGGGCACAGCGTTACGGTATTCGAACGCGACGATGCACCGGGCGGGCTGCTGCGATACGGCATTCCCGATTTTAAACTGGAAAAATGGGTAATTGACCGCCGTATTCGCTTCATGGAAGAGGAAGGCATCGTGTTTCAATGCAATACAGAGGTAGGAAAACAACTTGCCGTCAAGGACCTGCTCCGCGAATACCACGCAGTGGTACTTGCCACCGGGTCCACCATCCCGCGCGACCTGCCCGTTCCCGGGCGGGAATTGCAGGGTGTGCATTTTGCGATGGATTTTTTGAAAGAGCAGAATAAACGGATCAACCCCACCCCCGGCCCCTCCCCCGATGGGAG
>JAKOXM010000602.1 GCA_029781095.1 Bacteroidota bacterium | reverse complement strand
CCCCGGCTCCATTCCCCGGAAGGGCGATTTCACCAACCGGGGCGCCGAGTTCGGCTACGAATACGAGCGCCCGGCCCGTTGGGCGAAAGCCACGGATATCTGGCTGCACGGCTGGTTTTCCTTCGGCTACAACGACGATCACCTGCTCGTGGCGCAGATCGACACGATGAAAAAGACCATCCGGACGGTACAGCCACACATGTACGGGGTCGTATCTTCAATCTATGTCGACACAAGTAAATGGAATGAAACGGCGGGCAGGTCGCTGCGCGGCTACTACGTCTACAACCTTCCCGAAGAGATCGATATGCCCGGAGAATGGTACCTCGACCGACAAACGGGCAAGCTGTACCTCTACCCGCCGGATGACTTCTCAAACGCAAAAGTAGAGGTGTCGCTCCTCGAAGCGCCGTTTGTCAGGCTGCGCAACACCGCCTTTATTTCCATCGACGGCATCACGTTCGCGACCGCCCGGGGTATGGGCATCTACCTGGAAAATGCGCACCATATCGCTATTGAATCATGCCGGTTCAGCAATCTCGGCACCGTGGGCGTCAGCGCGGGTCAGCCCCTGCAAGATAATACGCAACAATTTGCGCTCGATGGCTCGCCGCTGCTGGACCGCTGGGTGTCTGAAAATTTTCACGACATCAGTATCCGGAATTGCCTCATCCACGACACTGGAACAGGCGGGATCATACTCACAGGCGGCGACCGCCGGACCCTGACGCCTTCGGGAAATGTAATAAGTCACTGCGAAATTTACCGGGTCGACGAGCGCAACCATACATACGCCGCCGCGGTCAAACTCTACGGCGACAGCATTACGGTGGATCATTGTTACTTCCACGACCTGCGCCACATGGCGATCTGGTACCGGGGCAATAACCACCGGATAGCCGGCAACCTGTTCGAACGGGTTTGCACCTACGCGGACGACATGGGCGCTATTTGCACCGGCCGCGACCCCGCTTCGCGCGGTACGGTCATCTCGGATAATCATTTCAGGGATATTTTGCCTTTCGACGACGAATCACAGGTGGGTGCGATATTCCTCGACGACGGCGTCGGCGGCACGGAAATCGCCCGCAATTTCTTCGAGCGTACAGGCAGCAAGGGCGACAAGGAACTGTTCGGCGCGGTGTTTCTTCACGGCGGATATGACAATATTGTTCACCACAACGTTTTCCTCGACTGCGAAATGGCTGTCGGCAACAACTACTGGTCCGACGAACGCTGGAAAGCATATTTGGCGGGTCCGCTCATCCGCGAGCGGCTGCTTTCGGAGGTAGATATCACCAGCCCCGTTTTTCTGGAAAGGTATCCGGGACTGAAGAATTACTTCACGGAATACGGCCCCAGGCTCAACAAAGTGGCGGAGAACATCCTGATCAACAGCAATATGCCGATCAACGGCAAACTTGAATTGTATTTTAACCACCTCGAGCAGCGCTCCAACTGGCAGGAGGCATTGAAACGCGTGGGATACAGGGATGAGCCGACAGGACCGGTCACGAGTAATTAGCGACTTTTTTGTAGAGGTTTCCCGCAGATTTCCGCAGAAAAATGCCGCTGATTCCCGCAGATTTGATAAACCCCTGCGTTGATCTGCGGTATTTTTCTGCGCCCATCTGCGGGAAACCTTTTAAACGTTCCCTCAATATGCCGCTGATTCCCGCAGATTTGATAAACCCCTGCGTTGATCTGCGGTATTTTTCTGCGGAAATCTGCGGGAAACCCTTTAACCTCAATACACCACTGATACCTTGCTGATCACATCGCCCGGTTGTATTTGATTCACCGTTTCCATACCCGATTTCACTTTTCCGAAAATGGTGTATCGACCGCTCAGGTGCGGGGTTGCCGAATGGGTGATAAAAAATTGCGTGCCCTCCGTGTCGGGGCCGGCGGAAGCCATACCCAGATAGCCTTCTTCTTCGTACCAGGCCAATCCGATTTCCGTGCGGATGGAATAATCGAGGGCGCCGTAGCCGTCACCGCGCGGGCAGCCGCCCTGAATGACAAAATTGGGCACCACCCGGTGGAATGTCTTGCCGTTATAGAAGCCCGATTCGCCGAGGGCGAGAAAATTGGCCACCGATCCGGGAGCCCACAAGGGATACATCTCCAGGACAATTTTTCCTTTTGTTGTTTCAAGGGTCACCTCCGATTTGGGTGTCAGTTTTTTCAGGTTTTCCCAGTCGAAGGGGTGGTTGAACGGGATAACGGGCTTGGCGGGTTCGGGCTTTTCTTCAAAAAAAGCGATCGCGTTATTCAGCGCTGTATATGCCTCTACGTCGCGGGGCATTTTCAGTTTCGACAAAGCCTCTTTCATAGCCGTGATGCGGGAGGTGTCGCGCAAAGTTTTGTAATCCAGTGTTTTAGTTGAAAAACCTTCAACTGATGCGGCAATCATACCAGGGTCTCCGCCCGCTACGATTTCGCGGAGATAGTAGTACAGTTCGCGGCGTACGGACCGGGCATTTTCGCCGAATACGGCGTAAAAATTGGGCAATTGCATGATGGAGAGCAGTGCCTCGGCTGCCGCAGATTTCACCGCAGGGTGGGGGTCGTTGAAGCCCCGGTCGTGTATGTATCGGTAGTTCCAGCCGAACTCGGCGAGCGCAGGCAGGCAGGCGGCACGCTCATAGGGGTTGGTCGACTGCTGAAAGATACCCTTGATCCGGTCGATCACATAAAATTTCGATTCCGGCTCATTCCGCACCGAAAGAAATTTGTTGGAAGCGCGATACAGCGCAATCTGTGTCATGACGGGCAAATTCGGATTGTCGCGTGTGATGCGCCAGTAGTAATCGCCGTCTTTTACCTGACCGTTCGCAATGAAAAACTCCGCGGCCGTGCGGCTGACGTGCGGGTTGCCGTTTTGTACCATCGGCGCTACCAGCGCTCGTACAGTGTCATAATCGAATTTGGCCAGGGCATTGATGATATTGCACTTTACGCGCCAATCCTGCTCGGTGCCTATTACTTTCGACAAGATGGCAAATGCTTCTTTCGCAGGGGATTTGCCCAGCGCTTTGGCCAGCGCCATCCGGATATCGGGGGTGTTTACGGCGCGTACGAAGCCGGCCGCCAGTTCGCGCGCCTGCAGGCTGTCCGGGATCACGTTTTTGGCGCGTGCCAGGTAATTTGCCGCCATGATGCGCGCGGGCACGGGTATGTGTTCGTTGGCGGCGTATGAAACCATGAGTTGCGTGGCGGCCGGCAAAATCGAATCACGGAGTCCGAAGTGATAGATGGCGCGGCATTGGCCTTCCAGCAACAGCGTATCCGTCGGTTTGTAGGTCGTAACGGATGCGATGTGTTTCAGGCTTTGGATGGAACCGCATTTGCCGACAGCCTCCAGTACGATGGCGTTGAAGCGCTGGTGCTCCGACAAGGGGTCTTCGGAGACAAAAGCCTCAATCAGCGGTTTTTCACATTTCCGGGAACCGATCTGGCCCAGCGAGAAGGCCGCTGCAATTCGGACATCTTCCGCTTCGTCATGCAACAAGGGAGTGAGCGGCTGGATTGCCGATGTGTCGCGCATGGAGGCAAATGACAGCGCAGCCAGGTAACGCAGCGTCGTGTTCGGGCTGTTCAGGTAATACAACAGGCTATCCGTTTTTCGCGCATCGCGAAGGTTGTAGATATTCTGAACCTGGGGATTCCGCAGATCGAGGTTGATACCCGTATCCTTCTTTTTTTGATCGGCGAGCTCGGGCGGCGTGCAGGCAGTGGTCAAAAGAAAACTTGCGGCCACGAAAAGGGCGGCGATATCGAACAGGCGAAAGGAGAGTCGCATCATTGTCAATTTAACTGAAAGGGCGGTGCAAAAATAGCAAAACCTTCACCAAACACCGGGAATTAGCCGTTTAACCCTTTGGCTGTAATTCCGGTAGGCATCGCCGAATTGCCGGATGAGTTTTTTTTCTTCCCAATAGATACCCGCAGGCAGGTAGACCAGCACGGCCGCCGCAGTGGCGGTCATATCGGCAGATGGCCAGATGCACCACAGCCCGGCCACCACGAGCAGGGTACCCGTGTAAAGCGGATGACGTACGACGGCATTCAGACCCGAGGTCTGGAGCTGGGCGCCCGCCTGCGGGTTGCGCCAGCCAACAAACTCGCCGGTGTCGTACAGGCGAAAAGCCGCGAGAATGATAATGCCGCCGGCGAGGAACAACAGACCGCCGGCTACCTGTATCGGCAGGGTGGGTGCAATCAGAAAAACGGTCGCCGGAGCAAGGAGACGCCCGGTCAGCCACACGAATATAAAGAGCGCAATTGTATTGTAAAAGATTCTGTACCAACGAAATAAAAACGGGAATCGCCTCCTTGCCAGCGCTTTTAGCGCGTCGGCGGCCAACAGGCTGTGCAAGGCAAAATAAGCCAGCCAGAGTAAAAACGTCGTGAGCGGATGGCCGAACATTACCGGGGTACCGTTTTCAGTTGCTTTTCAATCTCGCTGATCCGCTGTTGTCGCAGGGAATCAACCAGATGCGGCAGTACGGTAATGCGTTCCTGTTTGCAAACGGAATCGAGACTGGACCGCACAACACGAATGCGTTCTACCGAGATGGAATCGATAGCCTTGCGGGTATCGGCATCCAGCGGTGTTTCCGTGCTGCCGCATGAAAAGAACAGGAGTAATATGACCGGTGTGAAAAGTCGCAGGTACGTCATATAAAACGGATGTGACATCATACGCGACCTTCGCCCGCCAGTTGCCTCGCCTGCCCGACCCAGTCTTCCTGGTAAATTTTTCCGGGACTGATGCCCAGTTTTTTAGCGGCGGCAATGATGGCGTCGTCGTCCCAGTTGCCGATCTGGATATAGGAATAGATGCCGAGGCTGTGCAGCAGTTGTTCGGTATGGGTGGTAATTCCGTTGATGATCTTGAGGTCGTCGGGATTGTCAGGTCCCGGCATGGAACGCGCCGGGCCGCCTTTGGGGCCACTGCTTCTCCGGCCGGTTCTGGTGTTCTGGTAACGGTCGATTTCCTGTCTGGCCGATTCGAGTTGTTGCCGGAGCAGGTTGCGTTCTGCCTCAAGGGAATTGGCGGCTCTTTCTGTGTTGAAGAGTTTTTGCTGCATGGCCTGAAAGTCGCGATAAAGCGTTTTCCAGGCAGCCAGTTCTTCCTGCATCCGGCCCAGTTCGACGTTGAGCTGGGTATTTTTGGCGCGCAGGGCGTTGGCTTGTTCCTCCAGTGTGCGGAATTTCTCGGCAAAACGTGCCACATTTGCATCCGCCTGCCCGATACGGTCGGCATATTCGTGTTCGGTATGGGCAAACTGGGCCCTTTCCTGTTCAAGCACGATCAGCCGGTCGCGCAGGGTATCCAGTTCGAGGGTCGCTTTTTTGAAATCGGCTTCCCGAAGATCGTGCTGGTGTTTGATATGGGTGTACAGACGGGCAAGGATGCTACGGTCATGCTCGCTGCGGTCGAGGGCACGTCGCACATCTTTTTCAGAAAAATTGGCGCGCAGCGACCATCCGATGATGGTGCCGGCCACCGTGAAAATTGCCCAAACGAGCCAGTAAAAAACCGGATCCTGCATGAGCTCGTTCATGACCGAGTATTTTTCATTTTGACCAAAGGTAGCAGAAAAGCCGCGAAAATTGTGCCTTTTACACGTATTTTGCGTTGTTACATGTTACACGAGCAATCGGGCGACCATTCTGTTTCGATTAAATAATTCAACTTCCAAAGTTCGGCAAAGGGCGTTTATTCGAGCGCAAATTTCTAAACTTTTTGGTAATCAACTATTTAGAACTTTAATGTGGTGAAATTTTCCCTGAGCCGATCAGCAAAAAAACAACCCGGAACGACACGGTTGTTGCCCCGGAAGAATATTTTAAAAACTGCAATCCGAATGAGCCGGCCCCTTGGGCTGCAGCTGATTTTCATTGCTTCGCTACTTTCCATGAGCGCAGTAAAAGCCATTGCACAGTCAGTAGCAGCAGGCAACGTTTACGTTCATATAGACTCGATTACGATGGAAGGTAACCGAAAAACCCGTTCGGCGCTGATCCTTCGTGAACTCGAGTTTGCCTCCGGCGATTCCATGCTCGTCACCGACCTGCCCGTGGTGCTCGAGCGCAATGGTCTGCGCCTGATGAATCTTGGCATTTTTAACGTCGCAAAGATCAACGTGAACAGCTGGGATCCCGTCACCAATCACATCTCCCTGCACATTAATCTGATCGAAACCTGGTACCTCTATCCGGTCCCGCTGTTCGAACTCGCCGACCGCAATTTCAACGTCTGGTGGAAGGAGTTTCATCGCTCGCTCAAACGCGTCAACTACGGCATCGACTGGAACCAGCTCAACCTGACGGGCAATGCCGATATATTGAAGGTCAAAACCCAGTTTGGATACTCCAACAAATACGAACTCCGGTACAGCCGTCCCAACCTCAATCGCAAACAAACGATCGGCGTCGACTTCGGCGTCACATACAGCCGTTCACACGAGGTCGCCTATTCGACCGAGGGCAATAAATTGCAGTTTCACGTCAACCGCAACGAATGGCAGATTATCCAGTTATCCACGGGCGGAAGCGTGTTGTGGCGCCCGGCATTGTTTACAACGCACAGATTTACAGCAGAGTATCGCACGTCCATCGTAGCCGATTCGGTCGCAGGTTTTTTTAACCATAATTTTTTTCTCAATGGCGCTACCCGGCAACGCCACCTGAGCCTGCTGTATAACCTGACCTTCGACTACCGCGACATTCACCCCTATCCGCTCAGCGGATGGCTGCTGGTAGCCGAACTCCGGCAAAACGGCCTGCTGCCCGGCGACAACCTGCACCTTTTTCGCGCGTATGCGGAATACGCGAGGTATTTCCCGTTTCTGAGAAAACGCCTGAGCCT
>JAKOXM010000598.1 GCA_029781095.1 Bacteroidota bacterium | reverse complement strand
TTGCTACACAAACCCCTGTCTGCAACACCTTCATCCGTCACTGGAACCGGATCTTTTATGGCAATCGGGGCATTCTGATTTTCAGAATCTTTCAAACAGGCAGCGAAAACAGCCATAAAGCCCAATGCAATGGCGATAGAAAACAAGATGTCTTTTTTCATAATCGAGAAATATTTGAGTGGTTAACTGAATCTGACCCGGGACCGGAATAAGCGAGGTGCATATTTTCCTGATGAATGCATTTCACAAATGATATGGGGCGACATTGCAAAGGTGTCGCCGCAGGCTTACTCTTTCTGCGACATATCATGCCAGATCACGCCAGCTCGTGCCATCTTGTGCCACACGGTCCGGCGGCAGCCGAAACCGAAACAAAAAAGGGCGCCCGAAAGCGGGCGCCCGTGAATTACTGTTGCTTCGGATCAGCCGTTGTCGTACCGATCTCTCAGAAACCATCTGCAATCTCCTCGCGAGACGGGTTCCCAGGGGCTATTTGCCGGAAAATGGCGTATTATCGCGTTTTACATACCACAATGTCGTGGCGGCAGGGCTCCAGACGCTGGAATTTGAATGGGTGGAAGATTTTATCGTGCGATACAAAAACGCACTGGAACGCACTTATCGCGACAGTTCCTACAGTTTCAACCTGGCAAGGCTCGAGTTCAAACGCAAGCGCTACGGTGATGCATTGCAACTGCTGCAACACACCAATTACTACGATCCGCCGCTCAGTCTTGCCGCCCGAACCATGTCGCTGAAGATATACGATGAATTAAACGAGTACGACCTTTTGGACTCGCACCTCAAGGCCCTGAAAAATTATATCCGGCGAAAAACGGCGCTGGGTTATCACCGGTCCAACTACCTGAATCTGGTGCGATATACCCAAAAACTGATTTCCATCAACCGGTCTAATAAAACGGAGGTGGAATCGCTGAAACAAAAAATTCTGGCCGAACCGGTCCTGACGGAACGGGAATGGCTGCTGGAGCAATTGGCGGCATTTCGACATTGATCGCCAATCATCCGGAAATAACGAATGAAGATCAATAATGAAATCAGCGTTCCCTTTCCAGTAATTCCGCAACCGTTTTTTGTAAAATTTCTTTTCGACCGGCCGGCGCCGTCACGGCTGCAAGGTGTTCAAATGCCTGATACTGAAAGCGTTGCTGGTCTGTCGCGATCAGGGCCGGAATTTGATTCCGGTCGAAAATGGCACGCACGGCGGCTATTTTTTCCTGTGGATCGCCTGCATCCGTTTGCATAAGCCGCTGCAATTCCAGGCAGTCTGCTTCCGGGGCGATTTCGAGGGTTTTGAGCACCAGCAGCGTTTTTTTGTTTTGCAAAATATCGCCGCCCACCTGCTTGCCGAACTTGGCAGGGTCGCCATATGTATCCAGCAGATCGTCCTGTATTTGAAAGGCAATGCCGGCGAGTCGTCCGAACTGATACAGGTGTTCGGCATCTGATTTCGATGCGCGGGCACAAAGAGCGCCCATCTCCAGCGCGCCTCCGAGCAGCACCGCCGTTTTCAGTTCGATCATACGGATATACTCGGAGATGCTCACGTCGCTTCGGGTTTCGAAGTTGACGTCCATTTGCTGTCCTTCGCATACTTCCGTCGCAACCCGGTTGAAGGTATTGACCAGTTCAAGCACCACGCCGGGGTCGCCGGTTTTTGCCAGTTGCAGGTAAGCCCGTATCAGCATGACATCGCCGCTGAGTATGCCGGTAGTGGTGTTCCATTTTGTGTGCACGGTCGGTTTGCCGCGCCGAAGCGGCGCAGCGTCCATAATATCGTCGTGCATCAGGGTAAAATTGTGGAACAACTCCACCGCCCAGGCTGCGGGTAATGCCTTTGCAAAATCATCGCTGAAAAGTTCGAAGCCCATCAACAACAATGCAGGGCGCAGGCGTTTGCCGCCGAGGGCGAGGATGTAATCGCATGGCTCGTATAGCTCGTGCGGCGAAGCGGGAAAAGGGTTTTCCGCAGCATAGCGGTCTATGAGGTCGAGGAATTGCGGAAGGGTATGCATCAGTGAGCAGTGGCGATTGGCAGAGCCGGTTGGCGGGCAAAGATAGGGCGGCGGAAGTCATATGTCGAGATTCAGGAGCCCGCTTCCGCTCCCGGGACTATTTTTTCTTTTTCTTTCCTTTCTGCCATTTTTCCGCCTCTTCAATCGCTTGCATTACGTCTTTCCATTTGTCGGGCACGTCCTGGCTGAGGCTCAGGGTTTCGGCGTAGTCGTTTTTATCGATGTGCAACACGGCGACAGGCTTGCCCAGAAATTGTTCGATCTCCTCCAGAACCGGCTTTTCTTCGGGACTGCAAAAGGACACGGCCTGGCCTTTTTGCGTGCCCCGGCCGGTACGTCCTACGCGGTGGACGTAGTTTTCGGCTACATCGGGGAGGTCGTAATTGACCACGTAATCCACGTTGGGAATATCGATGCCGCGCGCACTTACATCTGTGGCAATCAGCACTTTAAGTGTGCCTTCGCGAAATTGCTTCATGACTTCCAGCCGGTCTTGCTGCTCCTTGTCGCCATGGATCGTCTGGGTGACGACACCGACGCGCTCCATGGCCTTGTGCACACGCTCGGCCCGTACTTTGGTACGTACAAACACGAGAATCTTGCTGTCCGGGTGATCTTCAATCAGGCGTTCCAGAAAAAACCGCTTGTCGTCCATCTCGATGAAAGCCACGGCGTGCTGAATGTTTTTTGCAACCGGGTCTTTGGGCGATACCTGTATCCGGATGGCCTTGTTTACAAGCGAATAGGCGAGTTTTTTGATCTCGTCGTTGATCGTGGCCGAAAAAAACAGCGTTTGCCGCTTGGCGGGCAGAAATTTGATCAGGTCCCTGATGTCTTTGATAAACCCGAGGGCGAGCATGTGGTCCGCTTCATCCAGTATCAATATTTCAACACGTTCCAGTTTGATATAGCCCTGACTCACCAGGTCGAACATACGGCCGGGAGTGGTCACCAAAATATCGATCCCGAGCTCCAGACGGGCGATCTGCGGCCCCTGTTCCACGCCACCGAACACACAAAATGTCTTTACCCGTGTATGCTGTCCGATGCGATAGAAAACTTCCGTGATCTGGATTGCCAGTTCGCGCGTCGGCACCATCACGACGCATTTGATACCGTCGGGCCGGGACGATTTTTTGCGAACATGCAGTAAATGCAGCACGGGAATAACGAAAGCCGCCGTTTTCCCCGTGCCGGTTTGGGCAATGGCGAGCACGTCCTCACCCTTCAAAATCGGCGGTATCGACTTGAACTGGATGTCTGTCGGGCGTTTGAAGCCCAATTCCTGGAGGTTTCTTTTTATTTCGGGGGTAATGCGGTAGTCGTCGAATCGCATGTGCTGTACATCTCGAATGAAGCACAAAGGTAGCGTTCTTCCTTCATCGTTGGCTTATCACTATTTTACCATTGTATTGATCAGGGCTGTGACGGTCCTGCAAATGAAAATAATAAATCCCGCCGGACATTCCGGCTGTCGGCACTTCCAGCGGGCCGTCGCAGGCGGCCCTGTACACTGCCTTGCCCGCCTGGTCGTAAAGGGTGAAATCCGCTTCCCTGCCCCAATCGGATACCCTAAAAATGGCATTAGCCGTCACCGGGTTGGGAAATACGGCAGGCTCGCTGCCTGTTTCAATCTTCACCTGCCGGATATCGGAAAAACTGTAGCCTGCGCCGTCGGTATCCACTTGCTTCAGGCGGTAGTAGTTCGGACCGGAGGCCGGGGTGTTGTGCCGGAATGTGTAGTGGCTATTATCGCCCCGGCTCGCCGCCTTGCCGATCGGGGAAAAATGGATACCATCTGTACTGTGCTGAATATCAAAGTAATCATTGCCGGCCTCGGAGCCGGTAGTCCAGTCAAGCTGGACTTGCCTGCCCGGGAGGCCCAGGGCCTCGAAACGCACCCATTGCACCGGGAGAGGGGCCGAGACAAGCGAGAGGTCCCATACGCCGCGACCGTATGTAGTAAAGCGCGCCGTGTTGCTGCCGGCCAGGTATTCCACGCTTTTGAACGTTTGCAGCGGGGTGCTCACCCCGTTCAGGCTGTACCACTGTCCTTGCGAAAAAATATAGACATAGGGACCGGCATCTGTAGCTGCGAAAAGCATGGATTCGGTATCATTGAGCTCCAGTTCCGTAACGAAGGTAGCGGGCAGCCCGGTACTGAGCGGAATGAAGGATACCCCGCTGTTGGTCGACATGTACACGCCTGGGTTATTGTAGCCGCTGCCTCCGAAAAACAGTCTGTCCGGATGCAACCGGGAGGGCAGAATACAGGTTCCGTACAGGAAACTATTGCCGGGGCCATTGAACGAGGAGGTTTTTTGCCAGCTGGAGCCGCCATCGTGCGAATAAAAGAAGGTACCGTCTGCCATGCCCACGTAATAGTGAGCGGTGTTAAGCGTTGACTGCGCCACCGCTGTTATATAACTGTCGCCGTTGTTTGCATTGGGGCGGAAGTTGTAGGGAAACTGATAAGCCGTAATGGTATAGGGAAAAACGGTCGCGGCAGTCAGCTTGATAAGATAGGAGCCATCATCGCCTGTAATGGTACCGCCGCCGACGAGGATGGCATTTTCGGAAGGCTCAGCCACGGGGTTGCTGGGGACGATCCACAGTTGCTCATTGGTACCGCCGGTACCCCCAACGGTGTATTGCGAACTGGTGGAAGAGGCGGTAAACGGATTGTAATAATAATGATACACGCCGCCGGGGTATTCCTCCCACAAACTCAGTTGGTTGCGCGACAGGTGCATTTTTACATAATCGCCTGAGATGACTTGCGTTGCGCTGATAAAGCCAGTGCCTGCGGCATTGCTGAAGCGCTGCATACCCTGATCCTGGGTGCCTACAAACAGGTATTCCTGCCCGTTGTATGTCGCGGAAATATGATCGTAGTATTGCCCGACATTAAGGTTGCTCAGTCCGATATTAACCGTAGTCGCCATATTATCGTACGACACGTGCATGCCGCCGTGGTTGGCGATCAGGAGGAAAGGCGTGCCACCGCTCGTGCGCGCTGCCTTTATTTCCATCATATCGGCGTGCAGCATATTGGTGTTGCTGTAGTATGCCCACCAGTTGTTTTGTTTGCTCCAGTTGCTGCCGTCGTTGGCCGTTTTCCAGAATTCGACTTCGCCGTAATAAATCGTTTGTTGCAGAAAAGGGCTCGCAAAATGCCCCACATCCCATGGGGCGGGGTTCAGGGTGCTGATGAGAGTCCAGCTGGCGCCGTTGTTGAGGCTGCGGTACAGTTTATCCGTATTGGT
>JAKOXM010000596.1 GCA_029781095.1 Bacteroidota bacterium | reverse complement strand
AGCGGTTAATTGTCATGAATTCCGGTTTCCTGGGCCGGCACGGGTTTTCGCTTTCTGAACAGCTCGTGTACTTTGGCGCGCCAGCCGGCCTCAAACCCGTATGCGTATTGTTGAGCAGTCGAATTGCCGGCGTCTTCAAAAGCTCGTTCGATGCTGTTTTTTTGACCTGCGCCGTCATGATCATAAGCCTTCTGGATTTTCTCCAGTGCGAGCTCGGTTAAAATGGCGCGTTCTCCCAGTTGTGCGATCGCACTTTTGCAGCGGAGTATCTCCTCGTTTATGTTGGATTTTTTCCAGCCTTTGGACCGGAGCAACAGCCGCCGGCTCCAGCTTTGCAAAGCGAGGTCAAAATATTGCGCACCTACCAGTGATAACACGACAGTAATGCTGAGAAATACCGCCGTTTTTCCGGCAAGCCGGTAATTGTCGTCTATGTCGGGCAGCCCTTTGATCCCGTTCAAAAGCCCGATCGAGGCAATCAGCAGAACGGTAAAGAACAGGAGGACAATGTTCCGGACCAGTTGGGATTTGGTTCTTGAGGCCTGAATGCCGTTTTTCGGTTTCGGGATACTGAATATCTTGAACGACAACCCTATGCAAAGGGGCAATCCTATCGCCAAAAAAACGACAAGTACGCGCTCGACAAGCGTCTTCGGGTCGATTTTCAAGGACGCAACGGTGTAGTGATAGGTAATTGGTATCTCGACGATAAAAACCAGCAGGGCGATAAACGAGTTGAACAAGGCCCGGCCGAACGATGGAATAAAAGCCGCCCGCTCTGTCATCGCTTCGAGGTTGTACCTGAATTGTGCGTTTTCGAAAGTGATCCTTTCGTCAAACCTCGCTTGTTCTTCCCTGATTCGGCTTTTAAAGATAGAATCGAGCTTTTCCGAAAAATATTCAAAAAAACCTTTTGGCGCTTTCTTCACCCGCTTGTTGCGCCACGGATCGATCAGGTACGTTTTACCCGGACTGTCCGGTTTTTCCTCCTTGTCCGGGGCGCCGAACTTGAGCATCAGGGCGGTCAGTTTTTTGTAGGCGGAAATACCGGAGAACTCAAGCGATTCCTGCCTGGGCAATTCGTTGTTCAGTTCTGTTTCGATCTGCTGAAGTTTCTTTTCATACTCCTTCGACAATTGGTCCATGGCGCCGGTTTGTTCGACGACGCTTCGATTGAACTCCCGGATGAGATCGTTCATGGTTTTTTGGTACACCTGTTCGTTGTGCCGTGTCGCTTCCAGATCCTCGATGGCGGTGTGCCGGTCGATGAGCGCTTTTGCGATCCGTTGTTTTTCGGACACAAGTTCGAGATAGCGTTCCCGCAGGTTTTCCAGGAGCCGGTGACATTGCCGGTCAAATTCGGCTTGTATGGCAATGGCGGCCCGGTCTTTTTGACCGCTGTCCAGCAGCCCGCCGTCGGCCTGGCCTCTTTGTGCCGCCGATTGCGTACCGAAGAGGTTGGCAAGGGCTTTTTCCTCGTAGGCCTGGATCAATTGTCCGATGTCGAGATGGATGTCGATACCGGATTTTATGGATTCTTCGATCATAGGAGTGTTTTTTTATGGATAAGGAGGTTGGGGAAGGGATGCTCCGCTCCGATACGACCATCGGAACGGAGCGCCCTGCCTCGCGTCGGACACGGCTCAAAGCCTGGAACCAAGCAGGGTTCTGACCGATTTCCCGTAGTTGTATCCGCGCTCGAGGTCTTCTTCCTGCTTGTACACGTGCATCAGATGCCTGAAAAGTTTGTTTTGCCGGATAAGGTGGTCTTTAAACCTTTCGTCCATCAATCCCGGATTCATTTTCTCGTTCAGTTTCTGCTTAAAGGCCTGCAATGCCACCCTGGCCTCTCCCACGATGCTGTCAATTTCAAACAGTGCGCTATCGAGTATCTTGTTTTTTCTTTCCTCGTCGTTCACATGCTTCAGGATTTGGCGCAGCGCCATTTCATGTGTGAGTAACCGTTTCAGGGAGTTGTTTTTCTGCTCGTCAATCCCGGCGATGTGCTCCAGCAGATCCTCGTTGACCAATGAGCCGAGGTCGCTGCGAAACTGGTTCATTCCTCCTTTGAACTCCAGGCAAAGTGCATTGTATTTCTGCTCGATCTCCGCTATTTTCTCCCGTAACTGGCGCTTGTAATCGTCCTTGGATTCGCGGTCTTCATTGATACCCAACTGGATGCCGAGGTCCTCGTAATTGATTTCCGCCGGCGGCAAAGAGGGTGGGGGATCGCCCGGGTCGTCGGAACCGGCTGCGCTGGAGAAATCCATACCGGGGTCGTCCCCCGGTTTTCTTTCGCCGCTTTTTTCGTTGCCCTGGCCCGCAGCATCCGCCGTTTTTTTCGGTTCCTGTTGATCCTGGTTCGGGTTCGTATTTTCCTGCGAATTGTCGGGAGGGAGGTTGGGGCGCTGATCGTTGGGCTCTTGCTGGTTGTCAGGCATATTGTCGTTTTTCATTGTAACATGTATTTAGGTTGTTCAAAAAATGGGAGTGAATGTTATTTTTCGCTGCTTGTTTCGGGTATCGATACCGTTCCCCCGATAATACACTTCTATGTTTTGGAGGAAAGCACTGTTCGGGTCGATGTCTTTTAACAGATTGTAGAGGCAGGATGCGCCCTCGAATGCCCGGACGTATGAGAGCGCCCGGTTGTCCCGGATAATCTGGCCCACTGCATCGCAGGTTCCGGTGTCGGAGAGGGCGATCGTGGCTGTACCCGGGCAGCAGCGCGCGGCGCCTCCGTAAGCAATACCTGTGGCCGGGTTTATCAATTCCGGGCTGGCATAGCCATCACAAAAAAGTTTGATTTTTTTCCCGGCAGGCACCTGCCGGTGCAGGATGTTGGCCAGAATGGCCAGTTTTAGTTTTTGCTCGTCCGAGGGTCTGTATTTCGCCCGCTCGAAATTGATATCCGGCGTTGCGAAACTGATGCCTGCCGGCAAACGGATATTATCGGTCGTGATCTCTTTGTTTGCTTTCAATGGAACGTCGAACGATTCGGACAGCGCCTTCATCTGCCCGACGGGGTTGAGCGGGTAAACAAGTACCACTACCAGGG
>JAKOXM010000828.1 GCA_029781095.1 Bacteroidota bacterium | reverse complement strand
CGGGCGCCCTTGAGCGGGCCGGAGCCGGGTTCGCACAACAACATGGACGCCGGTTTGGGGATATTGAATTTTTCCCAGTTCACGCCGAGGTTGGTGGCGATCACACCACCGTAAGAATGAGCAACGTAGGCAACTTTTTCCGTTTTGGGTTTTACCCGCCCTTCCTTTTGCAATTCCTTCAGTGCCCGTCGGATGCCGGTGGCTGCATTTTCCGGAAAAGCGTCGGCGCGTGGCCACATCAGATTTTTCTGGTAGCGCGGATAAATGACGATGTTGCCTTTGGCTACGAGGTGTTTGATCCATTTGCCGTATGCCATCGGGTTATAAGCGCCATATCCGTGCAGGAACACCACCACTTCCGCCGAGTCGGGTTTAGGGTCGGCGGGCTCGAACAGCCAATAGCCGTCTGCAGTGGTAGCGGCATCGAAAAATGCTACGGACTCGTGCAGGTACTCGGCGCCACCCGGTCCTGTGGGTAACTGACCGGGATAAGGCGTACCTTGCGCTGCGGCAAAAAGGCCTCTGAACACCAGCGGCGCAACGGGGAATATGGTGTGAAGCACGCTTTCCATTCGCTGTAAAAGCGATGGCGAAGAGTTGTATGAAATGACTTGTGCAGAAGACATCGGGCTCCGGATTTTCAAGTAAGAGGCCATAAAACGTATGCAGACGTCGTTTCGTTTAAGAAGTTTCTACGGAATGCGCAATTTTTGGGATAAACGCGTCTTCTTTTTGAAATTCTTGTGCCGTAACGCGCGATGTTATCCCGAACATATAAGTGAATGTGCTAACTTTAACAACATTGCCCATTTTTTAATAGTGTTTTAAATTGCACACGTACTTGGATCACAAAATAATAATTGATGAAACAACTTTCCAGCCTGCTCCCGGTATTTGCTGCCTTGCTGATCATATCCTGTAACAGCGACTCAAGTGCACCGCCACCGCCTCCCGTTGCAGAAAATCAAGCCGCGCCACCGCCCGCTTCTCCTGCTCCGGTGGCGAAAGAAGCAGCCCCGCCTGCCCGGGATTCAACCCCGGAGCCATCTCAGATGAAACCCGCCTATGCTGAAAGAGAAAAGATAATAGTCGGGGAAAGCGAAAAAGCCGCAAACGGGAGCGGTGTTCCCGCCTTTCCGGCTGGCAATACCCCCGCTCCGCCCACGCCGACCGCTACCGAATCGGGTTATGCTCAAAACGGCTTCACCGATGTGGCGGCGCTCGATGCTTCCATCAAACTGGATATTCGATATGCGACGGAAAATAACTTTACCAAATCGAAAATATACGACTGCCCGGTTTGCCTGCTGCGTCCCGAAGCGGCCCTGGCATTGGTGAAAGCGCATAAAGCGCTGCAAAAAAGGGGCATGGGTTTGAAAATGTTCGATTGTTATCGCCCCCGGCCCTACCAGCAGCGCCTGTGGGACAAGGTGCCCAATCCCGACTACGTGACGCCGCCCGTCAAAGGGTCCATGCACTCGCGCGGCGCGGCCGTCGACCTCACCATCGTGGACAGCAAAGGCAACGAACTCGACATGGGTACGCCCTATGATTTTTTCGGTGTG
>JAKOXM010000559.1 GCA_029781095.1 Bacteroidota bacterium | reverse complement strand
GCCTGTAAAGGTCTATGAGGTCTTCATAAAAAGATGCGTCGCCCATCACGCCTTTGGCGCGTTGATAATAGTCGATGGCTGCGCGGTAATCCTTTTTGTAACGGGCGATGCGACCAATGCCGGCATAGGCAAATGGATAATCGGGGCGCTCCGCCAGTGCAGTTTTGTATTCCGTTTCCGCTTTTTCGAGAGATCCCGTGTCTTCATACAGGTGGGCCAGCACCATTCGCGCCCACTCCGTGTCATCGCTGCCGGGGAAGCCTGCGGATACCGCCATTCTGATGGCTTCGATCGCCCCCTGAACATCGCCATGTATCTCGCGGAGATACGAAACCCGCGAGTATGAGCGGATATCCGGACGTGTCCCCACCATTTTATCGCACATTTTTACGGCTTCCGGGTAATTGCCCAGCTCGACGTTCGCGTCTACCAGCGAACCGTAGATAAACGAACTGTACGGATTCATTTGCGCGCCCTGCATGGCGATCTGCTTTGCTTCGGCAAAACGGTGTTGCGACAGATAGACAATTGATTTAAAGCAAATTGCGTCAAAATTTTTCGGGTCTTTATCCAGCACTTTATTGATAAGGTCCAGGGCAGCCATGTTGTAGTACGAGTAATTCCCGGTCACACGGCCTTCCTGCATGAATTCTTTTGCGAGGAGCAGTTCTTTTTGAGCGTCACCGGGTTTTGCTTTCAGGTCGGTTACGAGTTTTGCCACCCTGGCCTGCGTCGTTTCCCACTCCGGCGAAGATGCCAGGGCGCCGGTGCGCTCTTTTAACACGGGCAGAGATTCTTTGCTTTTGCCCTTGACAATGATGAATGCTGTGGAGACGGTGCAAAACAGGATGAGTGCAGCGTACAGGAAATTTTTTACCATTGGTTTCATATCGCTTTCTATTTTTTCAGGCATATACGAGCGGAAATGCCTGAAGGGTTTTCGGGGCAGCGATATTTTACCGGATTTTTTCGGGGTGTGGGTTTGTTTCCCGCAAATCCCG
This sequence comes from Bacteroidota bacterium, assembly GCA_029781095.1. GTDB lineage: Bacteria > Bacteroidota > Bacteroidia > Chitinophagales > Saprospiraceae > M3007. The sequence continues at coordinate 3,755 of JAKOXM010000559.1, read as the reverse complement.
CAAATCCCCCAGATGAATATTTCTCACCGCCGGAATCAAAATCTGCGCCATTTGCGCAATCTGCGGGAAACAAATCCTTTTACTACGTGCAAAACGATGTCAGGCAGACTGAACGCCTTTGACGTAAGTGGTGTACAAATAAACCGGAACCGGCAACGGATCCAGATATTGGTATACCAGGGGCTTTACCTCCTCCCAATCCAGTCCGCCCACGCCCGTCGCCAGTTTGGACAGGGCGACGCTCTCCAGCCCTTCATCGCTGATAACTTTTGCCAGCTCTTTCAGAGCATGGTTCACATGTATGATGGATGCTTTTCCTGGATGCGACTGGTTTGTTTTCGGGGGCTCCTGTGTGAACAGGTTGATAATACGCTGGCCTGCACCGCTCCAGATCCACGTGCCGCCCGGTTTGGGGTGATAAAAACGGCAATAATGCCTGAAATCTTTATACATGGATGGAAATTCTTCGCGCAGGCTCAGGGCCAGACCACTGTCAAAATGGTCGTTGGGCGCCACACCATGGGCAATAGCGCCGGCTTTTGACAATACAATATCGCCTGAAACTTCTTTGATCATAAATCCTTGTCATTAAGGTGAATTAAATGGTTGCAGGCCAAAATTGCGCGTAACAAAACAGGGTAAAGATGATTGCCGTCATGAAAATAAGTGATGGTAATGATTGCTCTGTACACCCGGGAACAGTTATCCCGAACATTCAAACGCAAAGCATCTTTTATATTTATACTGACTTCCGCTACTTTTGCCCTTCGTTTCTCCAGATTTCCCAACCCGGACGTTTATATACACAACATGAAAAAACACAATTTCTCCGCCGGCCCGGCCATTTTACCGGCCCCGGTGCTCAAAGAAGCAGGAAAAGCCGCCGCCAATTATCAGGGCATGGGACTCAGCCTGCTCGAACTTTCTCACCGCGGTCCCGAATTCACTGCCATTATAGAAGAGGCCAATGCGCTGATGCGCGAAATCATCGGTCTGCCCGACGATTACCACGTGTTGTGGCTGTCCGGTGGCGCGAGTACGCAGTTTTATATGGTGCCTTTTAACTTGCTCGACGAAGGCGAAACAGCGGCCTACCTGGATACAGGTACCTGGGCGAACAAGGCTATCAAGGAAGCCAAATTGTTTGGGAACGTGGAGGTGGTCGCTTCTTCGAAGGAACAGAACTACAATTTTATCCCCAAAGGATACAAGGTTCCGAAACACGCCAAATACTTCCATATAACGAGCAATAACACCATTTTCGGGACGCAGCAGCATAAATTTCCCAAATCTCCCGTACCGCTTGTATGTGATATGTCATCTGATTTTCTCAGCCGGCCTTTCGATCCCCGGCCTTTCGGCCTCATATACGCCGGGGCGCAGAAAAACCTCGGTCCTGCAGGTACGACGGTAGTGATTGTCCGTGATGATGTTCTGGGTACCGTGAAACGCGCCATGCCTTCCATGCTCGATTACCGTACGTTCGTGAAAGAGAACTCGCTTTATAATACGCCGCCGGTATTTCCGATATACGTCAGCATGCTTACCCTGCGCTGGATCAAAAAAAATGGAGGTTTGAAGGGCATGCAGCGCCGTAACAGAACCAAGGCGGCTATTCTGTATGATGAAATTGATCGCAACCCGCTCTTCCGCGGCACGGTTGCCCGGGAAGACCGTTCGCTCATGAACGCCTGCTTTGTTATGGAAGAAAAATATGCAGCGCTGGAAAAGGAATTTTTGAAAGAAACCGAAGCCAACGGCATGGTCGGACTGAAAGGCCACCGGTCGGTGGGCGGTTTCCGGGCCAGCATCTATAATGCCATGCCGAAGGCGAGCGTCCAGGCATTGGCAGATCTGATGCAGGACTATGCAAAAAGGAAAGGATGATTCGACGTCGCAAGCAAGCTTTGAAAGCCGCCATTCAGATTGAGGAAACGGCTTTGCCGGTATCCATCCGGTTCGATCTTCTCGACGGCCATTATTACAGCATGAGCCGCCGTAATATTCGCATGCGTCTGCCCTTCTGGTCGGGCGAATCCGATATTCGCCGGCACCTTGCACAATGCCAGGACTGGGTGAGGGCAGAGTTTCTTCAAAAGCCGCAATTGCGCGAATCATTTTTGAAAGTCCCTTATAAAAGCGGCGATATGCTGGAGGTCGGGGCCCGCCGGTACCTGCTGGATATTGTCGTAGAGGAACGCGCCACCCACACGGCCCGACTTATCGGCAGTACGATCAGTGTTCAGTTGAGCAACAGGTCGGACGATGCACACCGGGCAAAAAGTATGCGAACCCTGCTTTCCCGGGTCGTGGCAGGCGATTATTACCCGGAAATCGCCCGGCGTGTACACGACTGGAACGACCGGACGTTCCGCCGCCCTGTCAAAAACGTATATCTGAAATACAACCATTCCAATTGGGGCAGTTGTTCGCGCGACGGAAATGTCAACCTGTCGACGCGGCTGCTGTTTGCTCCCATAGAGGTGCAGGATTATGTTATCCTCCACGAACTGGCGCACCTCGTGGAATTGAATCACTCCGACCGTTTCTGGGCGCTTGTCGAGCGCTTTATGCCTGACTATCAGATAAAGGAACGCTGGCTGAAATCGAACCGGGCCAAATGTGATTTTTAAATGTTCGTCATTTTGCCATTCGACAAACCAACCAAAAATTGATGAAACCGGATATATCAACACCTGGTGATGTTAAAACGCTGATAGACTCCTTTTACGCCAGGGTAAGAGGGGACGATTTGATTGGATATATCTTTAACGATGTGGCAAAGGTGGATTGGCCGAAGCATTTGCCGGTGATGTACGCTTTCTGGGAATTCATGTTGCTCGGCACTGCCGATGCCTACCGGGGCAATCCCATCCAGGCGCATTTTGATCTGCACGACAAGCACCCCTTAAAGGCGGAACATTTCGACCGCTGGCTACTGCTCTTCCAAACGACAGTGGACGATCTGTTTGAAGGCGAGAAGGCAAAAGATGCCAAATTCAGGGCATTTGCAATCGCCGAGACCTGGAAACCCAAGTTTGACGGGCCTTTTGCAAAAAAATAACCCGTGTTCGGACAGCGAACACGGGTTGTTTTTTATTGAAAACCAGGCGTTATCTATTTTTTGCAGCGTCATACAAGCGCAAATAATTGATTTTCAATAATTAAACCCATCACCCATCACCCATCACTCATCACTCATCACTCATCACTCATCTCTTGTTTTTCCCGTTCCTTCGTTCGATGCGATTTTGCCGGGCTTCCTGCAACCTTTTCAGGAGCGTCTCCCGGAATTCACGCTCGGCGCGGGGTAATTTGGCGATTTTGCGGATTGGAAGCACTTTGCGAAGTTTTTGGACGAGGTCTTTTTCCAGATCAAATTCTTTTTGACGGACCTCGAAGTACTTTTTCACGTATTCTTCCACTTCGGCATCGCTCATGCCATCCAGTTCCGCTTCGGGCTTCAACTGTTTTTGAAGGTTTTCCTTGCTCTCCACGTATTCATTGAAGATGGGCCAAAAATTCTGTGCCTCATCTGAAGTCAGGTTCAGTACGCGTGTATAAACTTCTGCACGAATTGCCTTAAGCCGTTCGCCCATGTCTTTCTGGGCATGTATGCCGGTGGAATATGCACTGATAATCAGGACGATAAAAAAAATGCGTTTCATGATATTTGCAATTGTAAATGGTCATTAGATCGGACGTCAGAGCAACTTTTCGAGTTCTTCATCGCTCATTTCCTTGAGCAGCATGTC
>JAKOXM010000558.1 GCA_029781095.1 Bacteroidota bacterium | reverse complement strand
TATACGGAAATGACTTTTCACTTGTTCCAGATGCTCAGACTGCGAGACAAGGACTCCATTCCGTTTGAATCCTCCCCGTTTTTTCCAACATTTGCCCTGCAAACCAAACCCTCCGATACATGACATTTGAAGAATATCGCCGGCACGATGCGCTCGGCCTCGCCGGATTGGTAAAAAAAGGTGAAACCACGCCGGAAGAGTTGCTCGAAATCGCTCTCGCGAGGGTAGAGCAGGCCAACCCGGCCCTGAACGCCGTGATCCACAAAATATACGACGAGGCGCGCGCCGCGGCAAAACAGACAGATCGGACGGGGCCCTTTGCTGGCGTGCCTTTCCTGGTAAAAGACCTCGGCATGGAGGTAAAAGGCGTGCCCATGCGCACAGGTTGCCGCGGATACGCCAATTACGTTTCGCCGCACGACAGCTTCGCCGTGCAAAAAATGCGGCAGGCCGGGCTTGTCATCTTCGGAAAAACCAACACGCCCGAATTCGGACTTACTCCGTTCACGGAACCATTGCTGTTTGGCCCTACACGCAATCCCTGGAACCTCGAGCGCACGACCGCCGGCTCCAGCGGCGGTTCGGCGGCGGCGGTGGCCTCCGGCATGGTGCCGATGGCCACGGCCAACGACGGCGGTGGCAGCATCCGGATGCCGGCGTCCTGCTGTGGCTTGTTCGGCATGAAGCCCTCGCGCGGTCGCGTTTCATGGGGCCCCATGTTTGGCGAAATGTGGAATGGCGCTGCTGTGGAAGGCTGCGTGAGTCGCTCGGTGCGCGATTCGGCCGCTTACCTCGACGCCATTCTGGGCGCGGCTCCGGGCGATCCATATTCTATTGAAGCGCCGAAACGCGCCTATCTGCAAGAAACCCGCGAAAATCCGGGCAAATTGCGCATCGGGTTCTCCACTGCCCATACCCTGAATCTGAACGTCGACCCGGTGTGCCGGCAGGCGGTGGCACATGCCGTGGAACTCCTGCGCAGCGAAGGTCATACGGTCGATGAAGTGGCATTGCCCTACCACAAGGAAGACCTTACGAAGGCTTTTCTGACCATCGTCGCGGGTGAAGTCGCTGCCGAGCTGCGCATCCTGGGTGAGTACCTGGGCAGGAAAGTGCAAACCTCGGACGTGGAGCCGAATACCTATGCCCTGCACCTGCTCGGCAAATCGTACTCGGCTGCCGACTATGCCTATGCCAAACATAAATGGAACGAATTGTGCCGTCGCATTGCCGATTTCCATACCAAATACGACGTATTACTTACGCCGACGCTGGCGCAACGCCCTTTCCGCATCGGCGCCTTACAAAACACCCCTGCCGAAAGCAGACTGGTAACCATTGTAAATGCCCTCGGACTTGCAAGTGCCGTACGGACACAGGTAGACCCGCTGGCGGAAAAAATATACGACTGGATGCCCTGGACGGGGTTTGCCAATATGACCGGACAGCCGTCCATGTCGGTTCCCATGCTCTGGACGGAAGAAGAAAATCTGCCCGTCGGGGTGATGTTTACCGCGCGATTCGGAGAAGAAGACCTGTTGTTTCGCCTGGCGGGACAGATAGAAAGAGCGGCGCCCTGGGCTGATAAATTTCCGGCAGATATTTGACGTGAAGGTGTGTTTTCCCGCGGATACACGCAGAAAAAACCCGCGGATTTACGCAGAAACAGGTTAAATCAGTGAAAATCTGCGCGTTTTTTCTGCGCCGATCTGCGGGAAAATATGCGCCAGACGCTTTGTCCGCTCAAAAGTAACACTTGATCTTTCTCCTTTTTTGCCGCTCGTTGAACTCGCCGCCGCTCGTACGGTACCCGCTGCTACCTTTCTTTAAGGAAACCGAAAACGCGTTGATTTTCAGTCCGATATAAAAATCAACTCCCGTCAGTTTTTCTTTTTTGAAAAAACTGCCCAGATGATCGGTGCCGAGGTAAAGAAACCCGAGCCTGGCGGCCAGGCCCATTCGGAAAGAACGCCAGTCGTCCAGCACCAGCGGCAGGGAAAGCGACAGCCAGCGATGTTCGAATCGCGGCACCACAGCTACCGTGGAAGGCCGCTGGAGGCTGTATCGCAATAAGGGGACGCGCTGAACGATCAACCCGCCGACGTACAGATGCGGCGCCGCTTTCGCGTCGAACTGAACGGACAGCGCAGTCGGCAAGCCCATCGAAAAGGCGCGTGCCTGCAGGGAAGCCGCCGGGTCATTCAGGAAAGCCTGGCTTGCGTCACCGATGATGTCATGCGGATTATTACGCGGCGGGAAATCAGCATTTGTGACCGATACCACCGTATCAAATTCGATGTGGTGGCGCTCCGCGTTTTTGCCGAACCGGATAAAACCGGCATCGATCAGAGACACCCCCAATCGCCATCGGTAGTCCTCATCGCCGTCGGCCTCTTCGGCGGGTGCGGCCCATACAAAACCGATGTCAAGGCCGAACCCTTTCCCCTGCACCCGTGCGTGAATGGAGTCGGTTTTATCGGTGAGATTGCCGGTGGTAAGAGCATAGTCCCAGCGCGCGCTGCCGAAGGACACGGTGTCGCCAAGCCGCTGCGTATAATCAAAGGCCGATTGGGCCCGGGAATACATGCCCTCGTAGCCCAGCAAAAGGCGGGGCGTTACGCCGAAGGCAGTGTAAACGTCGGCATCGGTGTTGCGATGGCTGTAGTGCAGACCGATTTCAGCCCATGCAAGTGCCTGAACACCAGCAGGCGGGATATTTACCGCCCGGTTGACGGGCAGATCACTGATGGTCCGGTATGCGAGTATTCTGGGGATTTTGTAAGATGAAACGCCCGTTCGGAAGGCCGTTACGAGCCCCAAAACGTGGTCTTCGCCGAGGCGAAAACTGAAAGAAGGCCCGGTGATGCGTGCCTGCACCACGGCGTGCATTTTTCTTTTTCCGTCAAAATAATCCTGGAAAATAGCGCCTCTGGCCGGCGGATTTTCAGCCGTTGTGTCGATTACCGAAATGACTTTGTCGCTGTTGCGCAAAGCATTTTGCAGGCTGGTATTCTGCAGATAGGCATAAGAATTTTCGAGAAACAGGTCCGCGGAAAAAATGCTGACTTCCCAGTTATTGGGGTTAAAAGCCGTATTGGCCGGGTTAATGGTTGCGCTGTAGATACCTGCGTATCGTTCAAGACGCATCCCGAGTTGTTCCTGGGAAAGCAGTGAAGCATGTGTGAGTAGCATCGCGATAGCGACCGCCGGCAAACGAAGGTGGAATTGGCTCATGGATAATATTAAAACGCGAAAGACTTACGCAGGAACGTAAATCAGCGTCGCCGAATTGTCTTTCCGGAACAGGCTTTGCGCTGTGCGGTGCAAATCGGCGGGCGTCACCGCCAGGTAGGTATGCACTTCTTCATTCATCAGTTCGGCACGATCGAGCAGTTCGTAGAAACCGAGATTCTGGGCTTTGTTGAGCACGCTTGTTTCTGAAAAAACGACCGTGCTTTCAAAGCGGTGCTGGATTTTTTTCAGTTCGCGGTCATCGATCGGTTCATTCTTCAGCAGTTCCAGTTCTTCCCAGATGGCTGCGAGCGCATCTTCCGTTGAAACACCTTCCGAGGGCCTGCCCTCGATAACCAAAAGCCCCGGATCGAGATTGGCCGTCACATAGGCATCGATCTGTGAAAACAACTGCCGCTCTTTGAGCAGGCGCCGGTACAGGCGTGATGAAGGTCCCTGGGCCAGTACGTCGGACAACAAATCGACCGGGTAGAAGTCGGGATGCAGGCGCGCGGGGGTGCGGAAGGCGAGGAAAACGGCTGGCACCGGCACTTTGGCGTTCAGTTCGCGGCGATGATGCGCCTTTTGGGGCGGCTCGTCTGGCAAACGATGCGTTACGGCCGGGCCGGCGGGGATGGCGCCAAACCATTTTTCGGCGAGATCCATCGCCGCTTCAGGCCGAATATTTCCGGCTATGGACAATACGGCGTTGTTCGGTGTGTACCAGTTTTTATAGAAATCCCGCACATCGTCGATTGTGGCGTTGGCAACGTGCTCGGGTGTAAGGCCGATTACAGGCCAGCGGTATGGATGTACCTGGAACATCAGGTCGGAGAGGTGGTGCCACGAGTCGCCGTAAGGCTCGTTGAGACAGGTCTCCATAAATTCTTCGACCACGACCTTTTGCTGCACGCGCAGGGCTCTTTTGGAAATACTCAGCGACAACATGCGATCACTTTCGAGCCAGAGCGCGGTTTCAAGGTTTTCTGCCGGCAGGATTTCGTAGAATGTGGTGTAATCGTTGGTCGTGTACGCATTGTTCTCGCCCCCGGCGCGCTGTAGCGGATCGTCGAAGTCCGGCACGTTTTTACTGCCGGCGAACATCAGGTGTTCGAACAGGTGCGCAAATCCCGTTTTGTCGGACAACTCATTTCGCGAGCCGACATAATACGTGATGTTGACCGCTACGAGCGGCGTGGAATTGTCCTCGTGTACCAGTATGCGCAGGCCGTTTGAAAGAATTCGCCGGGTGAAATGGACCATGATTCGATGCAGTCAGGATTGATTTGAATTGTCAGGCATTAAACGCTTCGGAAGGACTCACTTCTTTTTTGGCCACCCAATGAATCGTGATGTTAAAATCGGAAGGAAGAAGAAACCGGCAGTCATGACCGAAATAAGCAGGTCGGCAGTTTCGCTTTCGATGATAAGGGATAGGTCGGCTTTTTTGTAGAAATGGCAAGGCAGGGATAAAAACAACTTTAAGCCCAGTATCCCGATTACCATGAAGGCGCTGGTTTCGAGGAACGGATAACGTTCCAGTAATTTTACAAACCATTGCGCTACAAAACGCATCGCGAGAATTCCGATAAATACGCCAATACAGATCAGGTAAATATTACTCGTAAAGGCAACTGCGGCGAATACATTGTCGAGTGAAAAAGCGAGGTCCATGATTTCCACCGCTACCACCGTCGCCCAGAATGATCCGATCAGGCCGAAGGAAAGTTTGTAAAACCACTTTTCTTCTTTTACCAGCATGTCGTCCTCTTTTTGCGGGGTGCGTTTTCGCCGGAAATAATCAAGGCTGAGGTAAATCAGGTACACGCCGCCGAGTGGCTTGAGCCACCAGATCTTGATAAGCCAGGAGGCAAAAATAAGGCAGAGGCCCCTGAAGATATACGCGCCGAGAATACCGTAACGCAAGGCTTTCGAACGCTGATGGGGCTCCAGGTCGAGCACCATCGTGGCCAGCACGGCAGCATTATCAACCGACAAAAGGCTTTCTATCAAAATCAGGTTCAGAATAATGATAAAGGAATTTTCCCAATCACTACCCATCATATGCTGCAAAAATTCAGTCATTCAATTCAGCATGGTTAAACGGATTAACAGAACATTTTTAGGGTAATAAGGGTGCATAAATCGGCATGAAGCTCGTTTCCAAGCTGCAAATTTGACATAATTCGGACATTCCGGGTAAAAAAAGAAAAAGCGGATCATTTCGCCGGCCGGCAGCGAAATGATCCGCCTGCAAAATCCCTACCATTAAAGCGGATACTTACGGTTTTGGGCTATTGATCCTGCGCATTTTTCAACAAATCGTCCGAGTCTTTGATCAGGTCATTCAGTTGGCGATGCAGTTCTTCTTTTCTGCGTTCCTGGTCGGCCGCTTTTTCAGCCTTTACTTTTTCGGCTTTGGGGTCTGATTTCAGACTTTTTTTGCCGACGGGCGCCGGTGTTGTCAGCGCCTGTTCATTTTGATCGATGGTGTCGAGTTGCTGTTGCAGGGTGGCCTTGCGCTGCTCCAGTTCGTCGAGACGTTTGATCATGGAAGCATCCAGGTGCTGGGCCTGGCTGCGTACGGCTTTGTAAACGCCGCCGAGTTTTTCCAATGCTGCGTCGTATTTGCCGGAATCAAACTTCGTTTTTTCGGTTTTAACCAAC
>JAKOXM010000215.1 GCA_029781095.1 Bacteroidota bacterium | reverse complement strand
TATCTGACAAATATGCTTGAAAATGTGCTCATTTGCCTCATCCCGATCGCGATGGTATTTGCGTTGGGTTATTATCTGAAGCGCCGTAAACTGGCGCGGATGGTGATGGGAGTGATGACGGTAGGTTACCTGTTACTACTGGTGCCGACCATTTATTTTGAAATGCACGGCAACCCGGCTATCAGCCAAATGGGCGTGAGCGAACCGAACGGCAGCATGGAAGGCAAGGAAACCCGGTTTGGCCCTGCGGCCTCGGCGCTTTGGGCTATCACCACGACGGTAACCTCGAACGGTTCGGTCAATGCCATGCACGACAGCACGATGCCGCTTTCGGGTATGCACGAAATGCTGGGGATGATGATCAATTCGTTTTACGGCGGTGTGGGAGTGGGTTTTCTGAACTTCTACATTTTTGTCATCATCACCGTCTTTATCAGCGGCCTGATGGTGGGTCGAACGCCCGAATTCATGGGAAAAAAAGTGGAGGCCCGGGAGGTGAAGATCGCCATGCTCACGGCCCTGCTCAGCCCGCTGCTCATCATGGGCGGCACCGCCATTGCCGCGTGGACATTCGTGCATGATCCAAGTTTTCCATGGCTCAACAATCCGGGCTACCATGGCTTTTCGGAGATGTTGTACGAATATACCTCTGCCAATGCCAATAACGGTTCGGGCTTTGAAGGCTTGAGCGATAATAACCCGTTCTGGAACATTTCCACGGGTATCGTGCTGATCCTCGGGCGTTTCATCCCAATCATCGGGCCGGTGGCTATCGCAGGCCTGCTGGCGAATAAAAAATACATCCCTGAAAGCGCGGGTACATTGAAAACGGATACGCTGACTTTCGGCGTCATGGTGTTTTCCGTTATCGTCATCATCACCGCATTGTCGTATTTCCCGGCTTTGGCATTGGGACCGCTGGCAGAGTATTTTTCCATGTAACGCCAACCGGAGGTTGGCGTTACCAAAACATTTTCAGTCGTGAGATATAAAAAACAAAAAGGCTTATTCCAGCCTGAACTGGTGCGCGCCGCTATGTGGCAGTCGGTCGTCAAACTCGACCCGCGCCAGATGTTCCGCAACCCGGTGATGTTCACCGTCGAAATCGGCACGGCGGTGATGCTGTCGGTCACGATACTGTCGGCTATCGAAGGCGGCAAATCGGCGGTGCTGGGGCATCCCGCCTACAACTTTGTGATTTTCCTGCTGCTGTTGCTCACCGTGCTGTTTGCCAACTTCGCCGAAGCCTTTGCTGAAGCGCGCGGCAAGGCGCAGGCCGACAGCCTCCGGAAAACTCGGAAAGACACGCCCGCCAAACAATTGCTCGACGACGGTTCCATTTCCACGACATCCTCTTCGGCTCTTTGGAAAGGCGACCGTTTTGTATGCGAGGCGGGCGACCTCATTCCAACCGACGGCGAAATCGTGGAAGGCCTGGCGAGCATCGACGAAAGCGCCATCACCGGCGAATCGGCGCCGGTGATCCGCGAAGCAGGTGGCGACAAATCATCCGTCACGGGCGGCACAAAAGTCCTGTCCGACCGCATCGTCGTGGAAGTAACCGCTCAGCCCGGCGAAAGTTTTCTGGATAAAATGATCGCCCTAGTGGAGGGCGCCAAACGCCAGAAAACGCCGAACGAGATTGCGCTGACCATCCTGTTAGCGGGTTTTACCATTGTGTTTGTCATCGTGTGCGTTACGCTCAAACCCTTCGCTGATTACGCCAAGACGCCGATTTCGATCGCTGCCTACGTGTCATTATTTGT
>JAKOXM010000548.1 GCA_029781095.1 Bacteroidota bacterium | reverse complement strand
CGTTAGAGGCAGAAATCTTCCAGCGCATGCGAAAACACCTGCTTTTCCTACCCCTGTTGCTATGTACGTTCGGCCTTTCCGGGCAGAAAAAATCAACGGCAAAACCCGTCGCTTCATTCACTTATGATCTCTCCGAGGCACTGAAACAAAACCTGGTATCGGTTACCGCAGAAGGCACCGGCGGGTACTTTGGCCCGAGTCTGAAAGTTACCTGTAAAAATTTACGGGGCAAATTATTGAGACTCCGTATCCCGCAGGGGCAATTCCTGGAACCCTTGGACAGCACTTTTCAAACGCTCGTTGTTGCGGAACAACAAACCCTTGCCGTTGGGCCCCAAACCCCCGCAGAAATCATTTTAACGACTTTTTGTTCGCAGGCCGGTGATCGATCGCCGATGTCGGGTGCCGCATTCGCTGTGGGCGCCATGGCGCCGGAGCAGATTTGCAAATTATTGAAATTCATTTCGGAAAAAGGGAAAATCAATTCTTCTGCTGCGCAATCTGCCGTTTGGTGCCTGACCGATAACAAGCCGCTCGGAAATATAGATGATGCAGAAATAACCAAATTTACCGCCGAATTACTTGGGAAAAACGTTCCCGGATACAAAATCAAACGGCAACCAGTAGAGATCATACCTGGTGAACGAGCCGGGCCCGGCAAGGCACTTGTCGTGGAAGGCAGTTACCAGTATACACTTGAAAAAGACGAAAAACTGTTGATGAATCTCCTCCGGGCCGACGGAACACTTTTGAAACAAATATCAAAAGAGGAGACAATGAAGGCCGGTGAGCATCACAGTGGACTCCACCTCGAAGTGTGGAACCTGACGCCGGGCAAATACATCGTACGCATACAGACAAAAGACGGGCGTGTGATAAAAGACATGGAAGTTGAATTTTAACCAGCCACCGCTTCACAATATGAAAAGACTACTGACCTGCTCCCTGTTACTGCTGGCCTGCTACCGGGCAACGGCACAAAACACTGCTTCTGACGAACTATCCATTCGCCAGGTGATGGCCAGCCAGGAATCGGCCTGGAATCGCGCTGACCTCGAAGGCTTCATGCAGGGATACTGGAAATCCGACAGCCTTCGGTTTATCGGCTCCCGCGGGCTTACGTACGGCTGGCAGGCGACGCTCGATAATTACAAAAAGAGTTACCCCGATGCGGATGCCATGGGCAAACTTTCGTTTACAATCCTTTCCATAGAAATACTGGCCCCTGAAAGTGCATTCGTAGTAGGGAAATGGCATCTGGCTCGCACCAAAGACGAAATTGGCGGGCACTACACCCTGCTTTGGAAAAAAATCAATGGCGCCTGGGTAATTGTGGCCGACCATTCAAGTTAGTGGTCCGGCGCAATATCAATCGTCAGAACCTGAAATTAAAAGCCGGCCGTCATACGCATGACGACCGGCTTTTAGAATTCTAAATGTCTGAAAATCAGTACTATTGTTTCACAATTTTACCCAGATACAGCATGTCGCCTACGCGTACTTTGGCCACGTAGGTTCCGAAAGGCAGGTCTTTTACATTAAGACGATACTGCCAGTCTCCGGCTGATTTCTCGGTGTTCACAGAACGAACCAGCGAACCTGAAGCGGTAACAATATCCACCTTGACGGCGCCGCTACGGTTATCCTGTATGTTCAGCAATACGAAATCGACAGCGGGATTGGGCATCAATTGCAAAGGCAGTGCAGTGGGCGAAATTGTGCCGACAACATCCTGGTTTTCGTAACAGCCTGCATCCGGTTCATTGACACGCGGATTGCCTTCGATGTCGGTTGCCGGCGCGCCGGAAGGATTGCCGATGTCGATCGCAGGGCTGTTCGTCGGTATATGGAAATCGTATGCCAGCACGTCTACAAAAAGAGGATCGACGCCGTTTTCGTCGTTCGTACCGGTCAGGTAGGAAAGCAGGGAAAGGTCGCTGCAAAGGTTGCCGCCATTTGAGGTCACGGAAGGGTCTCCGTCTTCAATAGCATAGTTGTCTACTTCCGATGAAAAAATTGTATTTTGAAGCGAAAGTGTCGCATCGCCTGCGTTCTCAAACTGGGCAATAGCAGCGCCCAGCGTGCCGAAATTGGCGGCGAACGTGCAGTTTGTTGCTACGATATTCGAGGTATTGTTTACGGGCGGATTGCCGGCGCCGACATCATTGGAAGCATTGTTGGATATGGCACCGCCGGCGCCGGTACCGAGATTGAGGTTGGAAGCGAACAGGCAATTTGTGAGATTAACTTCAGCGTTATTGATATTGATCGCTCCTGCCTGCGTCAGGCAAAAATTATCACGGAAAACCGTGTTTTGCACATCCAGAACGGCCAGGTTAAGGCTGTCTTCCGAAATATCAATTGCACCGCCGGTGGTTGCCGAATTGCTGAAAAAGACAGAGTTGTTTATCGTTGCATGAATGCCAGAAGACAGGTTAATAGCGCCGCCGATATTATCTGCACCGTTTTCGCTAAAAGTACATCCGTCGACATTGAGCGTTGTACTGTCATTCTGATTGAATACCGCGCCACCGAAACGGGCGCTATTCTGGTCAAACAGACAATTTTTCAGCGTTGTCGACGCCGTAAAGCCGACGGTGACTGCCCCGCCGCTGGTCCCTGCCTTGTTATTTTTGAATGTGCAATCCTGAATGGTTACATTCGAGCCTGCGCTGTAGTTTGCGATAGCGCCGCCAAAGCCGCCGGGACCGCCGATAGGACCTGCCATACCATTTTCAAACGTACAATCGTGGATATTAGCCACACAACTGCGGTTATACATAGCGGAACCGGTTGATGGCGCGTAATTATCGTTGAATTGCGAATTTTTCACCTCAAAATTGGCAATCCAGTTGTAGAGGCAAGTGCCTGCTGAGCTACTCACGGTATTGCTGTCAAAGATGCAATTATCAACCAGAAACGAGCTGATTCCTTCCCGGCCATCGTTGTACATACCCGCAGCGTTGGAAGCTGTATTATGCCGGATGATGCTGTTGGAAAGCGTAAAATTCGACTGCCAGGTAAACATGGCTGCGCCAAACTGGCTGGCCCCTGTTTCATTGTATTCGAACAGGCAGCTGTCTATCTTTACGTTGGTAGAAGTTTCCGGGTAAACACACCCGCGATTGGTCAGGTTATTTCTGAAAATGCATCGATTGATTTCTCCTGCCGTCACCTGCCGCAGATAGATACCTGCGCACTGGCTGGTGGAGTAGTTGCCGTCAAAAATGCAATTGTCGACAATCAAACCGGATCCCGCAGGCGCGATGGCAGCAATACCACCGCCGGAACGGCCGAAATTATTCGTAAACGTGCAGTTTCGCACGGTTAACTTGGCAACTGCCAGAATACCGCCGCCACGCTGATTCAAATCCGGGTCGGCGGCGACATTGCTGGTATTGCCACCTACTATACGGAAACCATCGATCACCGAACGGTTGTTGGCATTACCATTCTGAACATATACAACGTGCTGTGTATTGTCGGTCCGATTTGTGCCAAAATCGCCGGAAACATCATTGCCGGAAATATCACCGCTCAAGGTTGTGATATTTGTTACGTAATTTCGCTGGGCAAGCGTTGTTTCTGTACCGGCA
>JAKOXM010000537.1 GCA_029781095.1 Bacteroidota bacterium | reverse complement strand
TGCGTGAAAAAAGAAACACCTGGCGCCTCTAAATCCCCTCAAAACACATATCGCGAAACTGCCCTGCAAGATGAGCAAACCGTACATAGAAAGCAGCACTTACCAAAACCGGACCTTTGCCGGAAATGACCTGGAACCGGGCGAATATGATAATTGCACATTCTCCGGCTGCACCTTTACGGAGGCCGATTTGTCGGGAATCATTTTCCAGGAATGCACTTTTTCGGATTGCGACCTGAGCATGGCCACCCTGAAAGGAACAGCCTTCCGGGATGTGAAATTCAAAAACTGCAAACTGCTCGGGCTGCGCTTCGACGACTGTAACCCGTTTGCGCTATCTTTTGAATTCGATGGCTGCGTACTCCATTTTGCATCATTCTTCGGGTTAAAAATACCCGGCACGCGTTTCAAAAACTGCAAACTGGAAGACGTGGAGTTTACCGGAGCCGATCTCTCAAAGGCCGATTTTAGTGATTCTGATCTCGCCAGGGTAATTTTTGATCAAACAAACCTGGAAGGGGCCGATCTCCGAAAGGCTTTTCATTTTTCCATTGACCCGGAGCGCAATCGAATACAAAAAGCCGCATTTTCCATGCATAACATCGCGGGGCTTTTGCACAAATACAGGATCGTTATCGAGTAATTGTAATATGAAAGCCTTTTTTGAGCCAATTTCCCCCGGCAAGGCCTAAATTTGCAGTTTCGCACCTTCTCCTCTACCGTATTCAGCAGTCGCTGACTTTTGTCTTGCGAATATCGCAGCACAAGAGAATGCAGTGTTGTCGCCGCTGCGGTCTTAGCGGAACGAAAAACACTCGTTCCCATCCCGGCAGGTGCTCTCTCATCGCACTTTCAGCACAGCAGGTGCGGCTAAAATTGCCGATAAAACAAGTAAAAATGTCTAAATTGCCCAAAGCGCATGTGTTTTTTGATCTGTCAGATTACGGGAGGCCGGTAGCAAGGGTAATTGCAAATGCACTCAAAGAGACCGCCGTAACGCCGGTCCAGGTCACCGTCGGTTTTATCATTTCGGGCTTGATCGCCATTGTTTGTATACTGTTTTGCTACCTCCGGGCGGCCGCTTTTTTCCTGATCCTCAAATCTGTTCTGGATGCTGCCGACGGCGAACTGGCGAGGGTGAAAAACACGCCTTCCTACACAGGGCGCTATTTTGATTCCGTTGCGGACATCGTATTGAACCTGCTAATTTTTACCACAATATGGTACGTTGCCGATACCGGTCCGGTTTCTGCAATTCTTGCATTCGCGGCGGTGCAATTGCAGGGCACCTTGTATAATTATTACTACGTAATATTGAGAACCCGGTTTGACGGCGATACAACGAGCCGCATTTTTGAAGACTCTGCGCCGCTTGCCATGCAAGGCGAAAACCAGAAAACCGTAAATATCCTTTTCGCTTTATACAGCCTGTTTTATGGGGTATTTGACAAGATAATTTCCATTCTGGACAGCAATGCCCCCGCATGCAGATATTTCCCGAACTGGTTTATGACCGCAGTATCGAGCCTCGGCCTCGGCTTCCAGTTATTGATCATCAGTGCGATGCTCGCCCTCGGCTGGCAGGACTACATAAACTCCTTTTTTATATCCTACTCTTTGGTGATGTTCGCGTTGATAGGCATCAGAAAACTGTTATAAATTTACTTTATTTTTCACCACCCACAATCCGCAACTACCATGGCCGCCTGCTGCTTCTGGATATTCGCATCGTTCATACTTCTCTTTCTGGGGACGATTCACCTGTATTACACGCTGTTTTCGAACAAGTTTTCCATTCGGGATGCGGCGGTCGAACAGGGCATGAAAAACGCATTCCCTGTTCTGACGGTCAGAACGACGGTCTGGAAGGCCTGGATCGGGTTTAACGCCAGCCATTCGCTTTGCGGCATCTATATCGGATTGATCAATATGTACCTGGCGTTGGCGTCTTACGATGTATTAAAGGAATCGCTGTTTATAAAATACCTGACCCTTTGCTCGGCCCTGTTCTTGCTTTATCTGGGGAAAAAATACTGGTTTAATATTCCGTTTACCGGTATTCTTGTTTCCTGCGTTTGTTATGCGATCGCCTTGTTTTTGATGTAAGCCGGTCCATACTATTGGGCATTTTTATTTCACGCAAAGACGCAAAGCGTTGAAATTTCGGATTTTGCGTTTTGCTTTTACGCCTTCGCGTGGAAAATGCCCGGTAACGAGAAGCCGGACTACCGGGTATTTTTTATCCCGCGCAGAGATGTAAAAATGCAAAGTGCTGAAAACCTTGTATTTGCGTGAAAATTATGTCATCCATGAACACCTGTCCA
>JAKOXM010000533.1 GCA_029781095.1 Bacteroidota bacterium | reverse complement strand
GGACCGGACAGAAAATATGTCGTATCGACACCCGATTTATGGAAAAAAGCCGATGCCGACCTGCCCAGATCGTTGTCAGGGAATACAGTCACATGCGCCGCCCGGACGCCCATTTGGGACAGTGCCGCTGCGGTGTTTGCCTCGCCGCCGCCATAGGTAATCCCCAGGCTCGTTGCCTGTGAAAACCGCTGCCGGTCCGGGGCCGTCAGCCGCATCATGATTTCACCAAATGTAACAACGGTAGACATTGAATATCAATATATTATAAAAAAAATGTTTGAAGTTTCAGAATCCGAAATAGGATGCGGCATTCCGATAACTGATATCGCGTACGATCTCGCCGATCCATTCAAACTCGCCCGGGAGTTCACCGTTTTCTATTTCGTAGCCAAACAGATTACAAAGGGTACGGCGGAAATACTCGTGACGCGGATACGACAAAAATGAACGCGAGTCGGTCAGCATGCCCACAAAATGGCTGAGCATGCCCATATTGGATAGCGCGTTGATCTGCTTTTCTATGCCGTCTTTTTGATCCAGAAACCACCATGCCGAGCCGAATTGCACCTTTCCGGCAACCGAGCCGTCATTAAAATTGCCGATCATCGTGGCCATCAACTCGTTGTCGGCGGGATTCAGGTTGTACAAAATGGATTTTGCCAGCCGGTTCTCGGAATCGAGCCGGTCCAGAAAACGCGCCAGCGCCTGACCCTGGCGAAAATCCCCGATACTGTCCCATCCCGTGTCGGGACCAAGGTTGCGCATGGCCCTTGAATTGTTGTTTCGCAGGGCGCCGAGGTGAAATTGCTGTACCCAGCCCTTTTCATGATCCCAAAGGGCGAATTCGTAAAGCAGGGCGCTCTTTATTTTCAAAATTTCCAGCGCGTCCGGATTTTGTCCGCCCCTTATTTTCAGAAAAATATTTTTGATTTCCTGTCGCGATGCTGGTTCGGCGTAAATCTGTTCGAGGCCGTGATCACTCAAGCGGCAATCATGCCGGGCGAAAAAGTCATGGCGGTTTTTCAGGGCATCCAAAAAGTCATCGTATGTGGAAATAGACGTTCCTGCGGCGCCGGCAAGTTTATCGGTCCAGGCATTGAATGCCACCGGGTCTTCCACCATCATTGCTTTGTCCGGGCGGAATGCCGGCAACACACGGATACCCACGCCGGGATCAGCGGCGATTTGCCGGTGCCACTCGAGCGTATCGGTCGGGTCGTCCGTTGTGCAAAGCACCTGCACATTCATTTTGCGCAACAAATGTCGAACGGAATATTCCGGCTTGCGCAAAAGATCGCCGGCCTGTTCGTATACTGCCCGCGCCGTTCCGGGCCCGAGCAATTCCGTGATGCCAAAATAACGCTGCAATTCCAGGTGTGTCCAGTGGTAAAGGGGATTCCGGAGGGTATAGGGTACCGTTTCGGCCCATTTTTCAAATTTCTCCCAATCGCCGGCATCTCCGGTGCAAAAGGTTTCCGCTACGCCGTGGGCACGCATGGCCCGCCACTTGTAATGATCTCCGTAGAGCCAGATTTGGGTCAGATTGTCGAACCGGTGATCTTCTGCAATCTGCCGGGGCGGCAGGTGGTTGTGGTAATCGATAATCGGCATGTGCGCAGCGAACTCATGGTAGAGTCGCTGCGCTGCCGTCGTATGAAGCAAGAAGTTGTTATCCAGAAAAGGTTTCATCATGAATGGATTATGGTGATTGGGTCGTTAGAGCGATACGCCTCGTTTCCAGGGAATAAAATCATCCTGACCCAGTCGCACTGCCGCCACCTGTTCCTCGCCGCTTGCTACTTTTATAACATAGGCCAGCAACTGTTCTGCCGTCTCGCTGATGGTTATTTCGCCACTGATAACTCCGCCCGCGTCAAAATCAATAATATCGGGCATTCGCCGGGCCAGCGCTGTATTGCTTGAAACTTTAATTACGGGTGCAATCGGATTTCCGGTGGGCGTTCCCAGCCCGGTAGTGAACAGTACGACGGTGGCGCCCGAGGCCACCTCAGCGGTAGTGCTTTCAACGTCGTTGCCTGGTGTGCAAAGCAGGTTGAGGCCCGGTTTGGTCACTTTTTCGGGGTAGTCAAGCACGTCTGCGACGGGTGACGTGCCGCCTTTTTTAGCAGCGCCGGCCGATTTGATGGCGTCGGTGATCAGGCCGTCGCGGATATTGCCCGGCGAAGGGTTCATATCGAAACCACTGCCGGACTCGCGCGCACGTTCGTTGTATGTATTCATCAGTTCGGTAAAACGGGCTGCCGTTTCATGATCGACGCAGCGGTCGCAAAGGTCCTGTTCGACACCGCAGAGCTCCGGAAATTCGGACAAGATTACAGAACCGCCGAGGGCTACCATCATATCCGACAGTTGTCCCAGGACGGGGTTGGCCGATATACCTGAAAACCCGTCGGAGCCGCCGCACTCCAGCCCGATGCACAGTTTGGATAGGGGGGCGGGGCGGCGTTCCAGCCGATTGGCTTCCACGAGACCAGCGAATGTTTTTTTGAGCGCCAGGGCAATCAGATCGGACTCTGTACCGACTTTTTGTTGTTCCAAAACCACCAGCGGCTTTTGATAAGCGGCGTCACGCTTTTGAATTTCGTCCATCAGCATGGATACCTGCGCATTTTGACAGCCCAGACTGAGTACCGTTGCGCCCGCCACATTGGGGTGGGTAATATATCCCGCCAATAAACCGCAAAGCGCCTGAGCATCCTGCCGGATGCCGCCGCAACCGCCTTCGTGGGTCAGAAATTTTACCCCGTCAACGTTCGGAAACAATTGTTGCGATCTGGCTGCGGGGTGGGTAATCAAATCGGCCTCAAGTATCTCGCTGACAGTCTTGCCAGCGGTATACAGTTGAATAAGTTGTTGGGTTTGAGCACGATAACCTCTTTTTTTGTCGTAGCCAAGGTCGTGAACGAGTGCTTCCCGAAGCACATCTACATTGCGGTTTTCACAAAATACCAGGGGGATTACGAGCCAGTAGTTGGCGGTGCCCACCGAACCGTCGGGGCGGTGGTAGCCATGAAAAACCTGCTCGCGCCACTTGCTTACCTCGGGAGCAGTCCAGGGGATTTGCCCGGTGTTGCGCAGGGAATAACCAAGGGTCGCATGCCGCAGATTGGCAGTTGTAAGCAGGCCGCCTGCGGGCACCGGGCTTTGGGCTTTGCCCACGAGGACACCATACATGCGCACCTCATCGCCCGGACCGAGTGCCTCGGCGGCAAATTTGTGCTTGGCCGGAATGCCTTCCGGAAGTGTCCAGGCATGCCCGTTCAGGACGACTGTTTCGCCCTCTGCCAGGTTGTCCAACGCCACGATGGCGTTATCAAGCGGGTGTATTTGCAAAATTCTTGATTTCATTTTTCAAAACCAGTTCATGTAAGACTTGTCTGGCGCCCTTTTCCTGGATGCCCAGAACAAATTGCAGGACCTGCTCTTCGAATCCCGGCAATGCCGTCAGATCGGTGTCCCATAATTCGACGTTCAAAAGTACCTCCCGGACAAGTTTATCCGGTGAAAGATTTTGCCATTTCTCCATAAAATACGCTGCATGAACGTCTTGTACGGGATAGCCCGGCTGTTTGTAAAAGCACAGAAATGCAGCAAATCCGAGGGTAAAATATGGCGGAGCCATTTCTTTTTTTCGGTAATATTCGAGGAGCACCGGCACGTTTCGTGTGTGCATTTTGGTTGAAAACTGGACAGCAATGCTCAACCAGCGATGTTCCACGGCAGGATTGCGGAAACGGTCGAGTACCTGGCGTCCAAATTTCCGGGCGTCATCCGGCGGCAGGGCGTAAGGTATGGCAGGAGCGATCTCTTCGAGCATGAGGTTTTCAATAAAAACTGCCATGTCAGGGTCTTCCATTGCTTGGCTTACGGTGTTAAACCCGACCAGATGCGCCAGACCGCAGCTGAGGGTGTGGGTACCGTTGAGCAGACGAAGTTTCCGTTCCCGGAATTGATCAATGTCCGGCGCTATTACAACGGCGTTTGGCTCGCCCTGGCGGAAAGTCAATACGTTGGCCACTTTCTCATCTCCTTCTATTGCCCAGAGACAATATGGCTCCGCAACCGTAAGCAAACTATCCAGATAACCGAGTTCTTCCAGGAGCGCAAATATTTTATCCGACGAGGGTTGGCCGGGTACAATGCGGTCCACCAGGGAATTACAAAAAGTACAGGCCTGTTCCACCCATTCGATAAAGCGGTACTCCAGCTTGTTCAGGTGGGCTAATTCGAGAATGATGGATTCGAGCAATGTGCCGTTTTTCGGCACCAGTTCGGTCGGAATAATCACCAGCCCTTTCGATATGTCGCCGTGAAAAGCCCGGAACCGGGCAAGTAAAAAAGCCAGCAATTTACCGGGAAACGATGCGGGAGCTGAAATCCGGATGTCTTCGTGTACCAACTGGATACCGACTTCAGTGGTATTGGAAATTACAATTTCAAGCGCCGGATTGGCTGCGCATGCCAGCACTTCCTCCCACTGTCTGCTTGCGGATAATACCCTGCTTATCGCCGTCGAGATGATGTTTTCGGAGACACTCTGGCCATCCATGATGCCCCTGATGCAAAGCGTATAGAGGTTATTTTGCTGTTCAAATGCTGCTGTGTCACCCGCGTCAGTGGATTTTACGACCACAATCCGCCCGTTGAAAATGCCCTGCCGGTTTGCCTTGTCGATGAGGTAGTCGGGTAATCCGCGCAGCAATGCGCCCGTGCCGAATTGCAGCACTTTTTCCGGCAGGGACAACAGCGCCGATTCCGGCCGGCCAGACAAAAACGTTTTAGATAATTGATTCATACGCCATCAAATTTTCTTCACGGCCTGACGGGCCAGTAATTTCCAGGCGCCGTTTTGTTTTACCCATACCAGCAACACCGAGAGGTGAACACTGCCGGGGCCTTTGCCTGCATCGTTGGTGGAAGCGGATAAAATGTGCCTGACTATCGCCGTATTTCCGACAACAGAAAGTGTCTGGTCTGTAAATGAAATAGCCGTGAAATTTGAACGGCCCGATGCGAGCTGGTCGACAAATGCCGTTTGGTTTTCTATTTTCCCCCCCGAATAACCATAACTCAATTCAGGCAGGGTGATATTTTCGAGCGTCTTCCGGTCTCCCGACAACAAGGCAAGCCGCAGTTCCTCAACCGCATCAAGCACATCGGCTTCTTCTTCATTGGCAGGGACCGGGGGCGTTTGCAGCAGCCAGGCTGCCAGATCGCGTGCAGCGTTGAAATTGTCAAATTCCGAAGGAAGTTTTTTCCCGTCCACGTATTCATTGTAGAGCCAGGGATCGCCGAGGGCAAAAACCCGGCCTTTGCCATATGCTGCCGTGGCCATAATGACATCGCCGCCTTCGGTGAGCACCGTCCGGGCAGATTTGTCTGCTTCCAGTACACTGATCTCCTTGAGATACAGTTTACGGCCTTCTTTGAAAATCGGGTTTCCCGGCTGCACCGTTACGGCGCCCTGTTCGAACATGTTATTTTTCACCATGTTCCGGCTTTTGTCAGAAAACCGGATGCCGAATACGGTCGCCAATTGATTAAAATGCAGGATTTCACAATTGGCTGTGTCATTGGCGAGCAGAACCAGTGTGCCGCCGTTTTTTACCCAGGTCTGAATTGCTTTTATATGCTGGTTTTCAATAAAATGCGGGTTTTCTGTTTCTTTCTTCGTATCGGGGTCGACAATAATATACACGTTTGCGGCTTAAGGGCGTTTTTTTAAAATCTTGCGCACATGGCCGTAAGAAATATGCTCACAAAACTCCAACTCCACGGCCTTGTCTGCCAAAAGCCGAAGACTCCATTTCGCATGGCCTTCGGGTATTTTGCTACAAGCAAGTGCTGTAATTTTAGCCCGTTGCTCTCCCGATATTTCTACCGGACGACCGCTTCTGGGCTTATCATCCAGCAAAAGAAGGCCGCTTTGTTCATAAGCATCCCTCCAACTCAAAACACTGGGATACGAAACACCTAAGGTCTGGCTAACAGATTGCAGCGTTTGGCCCCGGTGCAACCCTAATAAAGCTATCGC
Organism: Bacteroidota bacterium; assembly: GCA_029781095.1. Classification (GTDB taxonomy): domain Bacteria; phylum Bacteroidota; class Bacteroidia; order Chitinophagales; family Saprospiraceae; genus M3007. The sequence continues at coordinate 368 of JAKOXM010000533.1, read as the reverse complement.
TCGCTTTTGTTTCCGAACTTTCAAAGAACCTTTCGACAGTAATTCCTCCAGGAATTGTTTGTCTGCTTCGCTCAAAACAACATGTTGCTTGGTCATGCCTCTAAGTTTTGAGCGTAAAAATACAAAATATCAAATAACTTAAATCACAATGTATTGGGGTCAAAAACGAATAAAATTTTACAGAATTAATGTTCTTCAATGGAAAGATAGTTTTACAGGAAAGCGTTCGACAAACAAAACAGATTTTTTTTCTACGCAATCGTTATCGGGAACGTTCCCGGGTTCAAACCTTTCGGCGCGTTCTGCGGAAAATGCTATCTTTGATGATTAAAGTCGAGATATCCAGATTGTGGAAAACATTACCATTA
>JAKOXM010000827.1 GCA_029781095.1 Bacteroidota bacterium | reverse complement strand
TGAATTTTTTGCTCCAGGCCTTGCTGCCTTCCAGTACTGCGCCGGCTTTGGAAGGTCCGATCACGGGAATGTGTTTCAGCATTCCTTCTTCCTGGAAATAATCCCAGATGCCGCGTACCAAAGGCTCTGCGGGGCCCACGACAACCATCGTGATCCGGTTGTCAAGACAAAACCTGCCGACGGATTCAAAGTCGAGCGGATTCAGCGGCACGTTCTCGCCACAGGTTGCCGTGCCCGCATTGCCCGGCGCGATGTACAATTGCGCACAGCGTTTGCTTTTTGAAAGTTTCCAGGCGATCGCATGTTCGCGCCCGCCGGAGCCGAGGAGGAGAATTCGATGTTCGTTTGCTGGCATTATAATTTATTGAAACCAGGGGCTGAAAACAATCCCTCAGACCCGATAGCATCCCGCGATATTTTATTTATTCAAAGAGGCGAAGGTAAGGCAGGCGAATAAAGTTTTGTTAAAAGCCTTTGCGGGTATGGAAGCGCGACCGGGAAAATCTTTCATTTGTAACCTGATTTTTTCCTCTTGGAGCGCCTGTTATCCATATTATTCTCGGTCGTTTTACTGATGGCCACTTCTCCCCCGCGGATGGCGGGCCTGAGTTGCGGCGTTGGGGGAAACTGTGTTCAAACCCGGGCGCACCTGCCGTGCCGGTCTGATGACAAGAATAACGGCAATCAAAAACCCGGCTGCCCGCTCCCGATCTGTTGCGTATGCGGCCCGTGTTGCTGTTTGTGCCTTGTGCCGGAGCAACCCGTTTTGCACGTCAGTTCGAGGCCGGATGAAACGAGCGCAAGGCCGGCATTCTACCGGATTTTTCTTCCCCAGCAAGCCGGAATATCGGTCTGGAAACCACCCGCCCCTACAGTTTAAGTCCTTGCCTTGAAAAGCCGCAATGTATTCATTTTCAAGACTTAAACTGAATTTTCACATCATGAAAAATAAAGTATTGGCGCTGAGCGCCGCCATCCTGCTGTCCGCAGGTATCGCCTTGTCATTTGCCAAAACGGCCAACGCCGGTTGCTCGCAATCTTCCTCCTGCACGTCTGCGACAGAAACCTGCTGCGACATGCCGTGCCCGATCGAAAATTGCCCGATGGGTTGTAGCGGAGGCTCCTGCTGCGGCAAATAAACACAAGCCGCTTTGACGGCTGACAAGCAAGAAGGCGAGGGTCATATCGACCTTCGCCTTCGTCTTTTTATTGCCCGAATACGTACTGCACGATGTTGGCGCCCATCTGGAGCGCTTTGGTGCGAATATCCTGGGGGTCGTTGTGCACGTCGTCCCAACCGTCGCCCAGGTCGGTCTCGTAGTCATAGAAACAGACAAGCCGCCCCTGGTAGATGAGGCCAAAACCCTGGGGGGCCTTCCCGTCGTGTTCGTGTATTTTCGGCAGGCCGTTTTTGAATTCGAACTTCTGGTGATAAATGGGATGGCTGAACGGCAACTCGACAAAATCAAGTTCGGGAAATACCTTTTTCATGGCCGGACGCACAAACGGATCGAGGCCGTAGTCGTCGTTCAGGATCAGGAAACCGCCGCCTTCGAGGTATGCGCGCATGTTTCGCGCTTCGAGGTCGCTGAAGAGCATGTTGCCGTGGCCTGTGGCGTAAACGATCGGGTAATTGAATATCTCTGCGCTGCCTGACTCAACAGTGGCGTAATCCGAAGCGTCGAAGTTTGTTTTCAGGTTCTCGTTGCAAAACCGCGCAAGGTTTTTCAGCGAATTCACGTCGTTGTACCAATCACCGCCGCCTGCGTATTTAAGAAGTGCAAGTTTGAGCGTGGGAGGCGCCAGATTCAGTTCGCCACTTTTCGAAACAAAAGCGGAGCCCGCGAGGAACAAGATGAAAAGAAAAAATAAACGCATATTTGTTTCTGATTCAATAATTTAAGAAAATCGGCAATGGAGCGGGATGGAACACGGATTGCAAGGATTAGACACGGATTTTCACGGCATTATATAAAAAAATCCGTGTCTCATCCGTGAAAATCCGTGTTCCATAATCACACAGTTAAAACTTCGAATCATCCACCCCGTCGAGGTAGCGTCGTATCTCGCCGACCACGCTTTCCACGCAGCCGTCTTCGAAGGGAGAACGCAGATTGGCCAGTTTTACGAGTTCCAGGAACGATTTGCTTCCGCCCGCTTTACACAGCCGCACATAATCACGCCAGGCGCGGTCATGATTTTGCCGGTCTTTCGTCCAAAACTGAAACGCACATATCTGCGCCAGCGTGTAATCGATGTAATAGAAAGGCGAATTAAAAATATGGCTTTGTTTCTGCCAGAATCCCCCCGTTTCGAGGTAGGCATTGCCATCGTAGTCGCGGTGCGGTAAATAGATTTTTTCCAGGCTGCGCCAGGCGGCATTTCGTTCCGACGGCGTCATGTCCGGATTTTCATATATCATATGCTGGAATTCGTCCACGGCTACGCCGTAGGGCAGGAACTGGATAGCGCCGCCGAGGTGCATATAGCGGTATTTTTCCGTGTCGGGGCCAAAGAATAGCTCCATCCACGGCCATGTAAAAAACTCCATGCTCATGGAATGGATCTCGGCGGCGTCGCTCGTAGGCCAGTGGTATTCGTCGAAAGGGAAACGGCTGCTGCTCCAGACCTGAAATGCGTGACCTGCCTCGTGGGTAAGCACGTCGATGTCTCCGCTGGTGCCGTTGAAGTTGGAAAAGATAAACGGCGCGTCGAATTTGCTGATATACGTGCAATAGCCGCCGGGCGCCTTGCCGTCGCGGTTTACCAGGTCCATCAGATTGGCTTCCTGCATGTGCCTGAAAAAGCGATCGGTGTCGGGGCTCAGTTCGCTGTACATATGGGCGGCATTGGCGACGATCTCTTGAGGCGTTCCGATCGGTTTCGGGTTGCCTGTCGGGAATTTGTACTCCTCGTCATAATATTTCAACTTGCTGATTCCCAGTCTTTTTCGTTGCCGCTCGTACAACCCGGAAGCAAGAGGCACCAGAATATCGCGCACCTGCCGGCGAAAATTGGCCACCATGGCGGGCGTGTAGTCGGAGCGCCGCATACGGGCGTATCCGACTTCCACAAAATTCCGGTAGCCGAGTTCGCGCGCGATCCGGTGGCGTACTTTCACCATTTTGTCAAAAATATTCTCCATTTCCCCGGCATGTCCGGAGAAAAACTGCCATTTGGCCTCCATGGCCCTGCGGCGGGTATCGCGGTTGTCGGAAAGTTCCAGGGGGTGAATGCTGCTCAGGTTATAGGACGATCCGTCGAAGTCGACTTTTGCCTGCGCTTTCAGTTTCGTATAATCGGTACTGAGCGCATTTTCCTGCTGCAAATCCTCGAGGATCGACGGTTTGAAGGTCTTGAGTGAAAGTTCGGCCAGCGTAAAGAGTTGTTTGCCAAACTTTTGTTCAAGGGCATCGCGGAAAGGAGAAGAGAGCAGCGCCCGGAAAAAACGATTGTTCAGCGCTTCAAACGTCGGCAGGTTTTCATCAAAATATTCATTTTCCTTTTCATAAAAGGGGTCGGCGGTGTTGGATGTGTGGCGAACGTAGCACAGGTTGTACATGGTCCAGAATTCTTCCCGGACGGCATTCAGACGGCCGAGACTGCGGCTTTGGGCGGTAGGGCTTTGGGCTGATTGAAAACGAACTAGTTGTTTTTCAAAACTTTGCGACACTTCCGCCATATCGGGGCGGACATAAGGAAAGGATTCAAAAGTCATCGTTTCTTGTTCCGGAGATAAAAAAAGAACTGCAAAATTAGGCGTTCGAAGCGTAGTATCCCGCCAAATATTGCAATCCCGATGTTTATAGGCAAAATGAAACCACTTAATGTCGGTCTGGTTGCACTTCACCTGTTATTTTCGCCTCCAAAAACGGAAAAGATGATACGTTTTGTATTCACCACCTTGCTTCTGTCGTGGTTTTTCGGACAAACGACCGCTCAATCCACGGCGTATATCATTAATGCGGGCCCCAGCGTCGGTTTCCAGAAATGGGACAATGGCGGCGACCGCCAGTTGCTGTTTAAGTACCATGCCAGTATTGCCGTGGAGTCTGTGGACAACGAAGACGACCGCGGGTCGCTTTTTGCACAGTTCGGCTACCATGTCAAGGGAAGCGCCAACCGCTACCGTTTTCTCTTTCAGGGAGGCGGTATCAACGCTTTTTCCGAGGAGTTTCGTTACAATAACCTTTCGCTGTTGCTGGGTGCAAAGCAAAAATTCCCGATGGGCGCTACGGGCCGGTCGCGCTATTTCTACTTTGGCGGCATTCGCGGCGATTACACGCTTAGCACCAATATTGACGAACTGGCGTCAGGCAACTTTTACGCAGCGGCCTATTACCCCCAGATCGGGGCTATGAACCGCTGGATGGTCGGCGTTTCAATCGGCGGCGGCATCCAGTTCGAGTTCGGGGAATTGGTTGGCGGCCAGGTCACGTTATCGGTCAATCCCGACCTGACCAGCCAGATCAACCAGCCGCCGGGTGTCGTAAGCGATCCGTTCAATCCCGGCCAGAACATTACCGTTTCCGCCCGTCGTGTGCGCAATACGACAGTGGAACTTTCTTTCGGCCTGCGCCTGCTGAAGAAAGTGGTGTATGTGGAGGATTAAAAAGGTTACAGGGTTTCAAGGTTACAGGGTTGTGGTAGTACAAATCTTAGGAGTATAAATAACCCTGAAACCCTGAAACCTATTTTTGAAGTTCATCCCAGTATTCCACAGCGCGGCGGGTATGCGGGATGCAGATGGAACCGCCGACCATATTGGCTACTGCGAAAATTTCATAGATCTGGTCGGTGCTGACGCCGAGTTCGTGGCATTTGCCAAGGTGATACTTGATGCAATCGTCGCAGCGAAGCACCATGGATGCCACAAGCCCCAGCATTTCCTTGGTGCGCACATCGAGGGCGCCTTCCTGGTAGGTCTGGTTATCGAGGCTCCAGAATCGCTTGATCACTTTGTTGTCGTGTGCGAGGATGCGCTCGTTCATGCGGGCGCGGTAGTCATTGAATTCTTGTACGAGTGACATGCTTGAGGAAATTTGATCGGATAAAAGTACGGCGAAACACCAGTTTCGCCATGTAAGCGAAACTGGTGTTTCGCCGTACAACCTTGCTTATTGATACAGCATAATCTTTTCGTCCATGCGCGCAGTCATACAACGAGTTTCACACGCCGCCGTAACCATCGATGGCAGGGAAAAATCCCGGATCGGTTGGGGGTTGCTCGTCCTTTTGGGTATCGAACAGGAAGATACCCAGGACGATATCACCTGGCTTTGCAAAAAAATCGCCACCATGCGTATCTTTTCCGACGATGCGGGGTTGATGAACCGCTCTGTTCAGGATATTGGAGGGGCGCTGCTGGTGGTCAGCCAGTTTACCCTGCTCGCCAGTACGAAAAAAGGCAATCGCCCTTCGTTTATCCGCGCCGCACGGCCTGAAACAGCCATACCCATGTACGAACAATTTGTAAAAACACTGGAACAGGAATCCGGTTGTCCTGTTCAAACCGGAGCGTTCGGTGCTGACATGAAGGTCTCGCTTCTGAACGACGGTCCGGTAACCATCCTGATCGACTCGAAGAGCCGTGAGTGACAAGTATTACAAGCGGTTTTTCGGACAGGATTTACAAGATGGACTGAATTAATTTTGACTAAAAAATCCGCTAAAATCCTGCACATCCTGTAAACCCTGTCCGAAAAAACCTGTCCATACCCCTTTTCCTGAATTAAAAAAGCCATCGGACTTGCGTCCGACGGCTAAACCCCAAAAAACCAAATGAAAACAATCTTCCTAGTAAATATCTTGTTGCATCCGCAAATATTGTTTTGAATGCTTACTTTTTCAGTGTTATAACATTTATACGGAACGAGGCTCGAAAGGTCACAGAAAAAATAAAATTTTTTTTTGAAATTTTTTTGCCCCCTCTTAACAAATAAAATACGCAAACCCGAGGCTACCTGTATCTTTGTTCATCACTCAACTTTCAACTGTTTCTGTCTATGCATCCTATACTCGTTACCCTTCATTCCTACAACCGTTACCTGCTGCTTGTTGCCCTGATCTACGTTTTGTATCGATCTTTCAGCGGGTGGTTGGGCAACAAGTCCTTTGAAAAGGCTGATAACACGGCGTCAATCGCATTGTTGGGTCTTACCCACCTTCAGGCGCTGATCGGCCTGATCATGTACTTTTTTACAAGCGCATACACCACGACCGGCCTCCCGATGTCCGACCCCTGGGCCAGGTATTTCAAGGCGGAGCACATTGCCGCTATGTTACTCGCCGTCGTACTGGTGCAACTGGGCCGTACATTGTCGAAAAAAGCAGTAACCGACACTGACAAGCACCGGAAACTGGCCATTTACACGTCCATAGCCACGCTTATTATCGTCGGTACCCTGGCGATGAAAGGCTTGTTGTTCGGTAATCTGGCATCGGTAGCAGCCGGACAGTGAACTTTACCGATATTTGTGCCGTTGGCAAACATGAACCAACACGGATTATTTCCCGCAGATTACCGCGAAAAACGCACGGATATGTGCAAATTAGTACCAAATTTGCGGTAATCAGCGGGATTTTTCTGCGATAATCTGCGGGAAATAATTCAAAAGGCCCCATGTTTCCTTTTCCGAAATATATCAGTTTATGCAAAAACCCTCCTTACCCGAAGGCACACGCGATTTTGGCCCGGAACAGGTCCGCAAACGCACGTATATTTTCGATACCATCCGTTCGGTGTTTGTGAAATTCGGTTTTCAGCCCCTCGAAACGCCTGCGGTGGAAAACCTCAGTACGCTGACGGGCAAATACGGCGACGAAGGCGACAAACTCCTGTTTAAAATACTGAATAACGGCGACTTTTTGAAGGACGCAAACGAGGAGGCATTGTCCGGCCGCGACTCGGCTCGCCTTACGGCCAGCATCGCCAAACGCGGACTGCGTTATGATCTGACCGTGCCGTTCGCCCGCTATGTGGTGATGAATCGCGGTACACTGAGTTTCCCGTTCAAACGCTATCAGATACAACCCGTCTGGCGCGCCGACCGGCCGCAGCGGGGCCGCTACCGCGAGTTTTACCAGTGCGACGCCGACGTGATCGGCTCGGAAAGCCTGTTGTATGAAGCGGAATTGACGCAGATATACGACGAGGCATTTGCCCGCCTGGGAATGCCGGTGGTCATCAAGATCAATAACCGGAAAATCCTGTTCGGCATCGCCGAAGCCGCCGGTATCCCCGACCGGTTTATGGACATGACCGTGGCGATTGACAAACTGGATAAAATCGGCGTCGAGGGCGTGCGCAAGGAACTCTCTGAACGCGGGATTGCCGGCGAGGCTGTTTCCACCATCGAAAAAATACTGACGGCACAAAATCTGGAAGCGCTCCGGCCCATTTTCGCCGGCAGCCCGACCGGGCAGCAAGGTGTGGACGAACTCGGCCGCGTGTTCCATCTGTTGGGAAAAACGACGCTGCAAAACGAAGTCCGTTTCGACATAACCCTGGCGCGCGGTCTCAGTTACTATACCGGCTGTATTTTTGAAGTGGCGGCAAAAAATTACCAGATGGGCAGTATCGGCGGTGGCGGCCGGTATGCCGACCTCACCGGCGTGTTTGGCGTGCCGGGCCTATCGGGCGTGGGCATTTCCTTCGGCGCCGACCGCATCTACGACGTCATGGAAGGCCTGGGGCTTTTTCCCGAAACGCTGGCCGAAAGTGTGCAAATCCTGCTGGCATCGTTTGACGAACCAAGTTTTGAGTATGCATTCCAATGCGTCAGCGGACTCCGCAAAGCGGGTGTGGCGGCGGAATTGTATCCGGAGCCCGGAAAACTGAAAAAGCAATTCGAATACGCCGCCAAACGCAATGTATCCTATGTAGCCATCGTGGGGGAAAACGAAATGCAGACCGGTACCTTGATGGTGAAGAACCAAAAATCGGGAGAGCAGGAGGCGATGACGGTCGAGCAGATTGTCTCGATGCTTGTTTGAGGTGAGTTTTTCCCGCAGATTTTCGCAGAAAAATGCCGCTGATAGCCGCTGATTCAAAATTGCTGCGAAAATTTGCGTGTTTTTTCTGCGGGAATCTGCGGGAAAAAACACTCGGTTTTGCCGACCAATCTTGAATCAACGGGAAAAAACACGCGGTTTTGCGGAACAATCCTGAATCAGCGGCTATCAGCGCTATTTTTCTGCGAAAACCTGCGGGAAACCCAGCCTCACCTCATCTTGCTCAACGCCGAATCACCCATTGTCCGGAGCAGGGAGGGGTTTGCAAGTCCGGTATGCCGCTCCAGCACCACACCCTTGGGATCGAGGAACAAAACGGTCGGCAGTGTCTTGACCTCGTATATCGCGGCGATGGTATTGCCTGAAGGAGAATCAAAATCGGTACGGAAATTCAGAAAACTGGCGTTGAGATAGCGAAATGTCTCCTCCTGCGTGAAGACGTCTTCTTCCATTACCTTGCAGGGCGCGCA
>JAKOXM010000509.1 GCA_029781095.1 Bacteroidota bacterium | reverse complement strand
GAAGGCATTGCCATGAGCCTGATCATGTCCTATTTGCTGGTGCGGCTGCTGGAAATGATGCGGGAGCGGGCCTGAGGCAGGGCTTTACGCTATGAAAAAACGCAGGAAGAAATAAAGCACCGCAGCAAGTATAAACGAAACCGGCAAGGTCAACAACCATGCTATGGCTATGTTTTTAATGGTTTTCTTCTGAAGATTTTTAATCCCGCCGGATGCTACCATGGTGCCCGCGATGCCCGAAGAAAGCACATGGGTGGTGCTGACAGGTAAGCCAAAACCTGTACTAACGCCAATCGTCGCAGCAGCGCAAATCTCTGCGCTCGCACCCTGTGCATAGGTAAGGTGACTTTTCCCGATCTTTTCGCCAAGTGTGACCACTATGCGTTTCCAGCCAATCATAGTGCCGATACCCAGACAACATGCGATTAATATGATAACCCACAATGGTGCAAATTCGTATGAACTTTTGAGTGTTTTCATTTCATGCCGGATTGACCCTGCCGCTGCCGCCGGGATGGTGTTGCTTTTCAAATCTGCATCAAGGCTGCTGTATAAACCCTGAATGGATTTGCGCAGGTCAAACAGCTGTTGTTTGTTTTTAAGGTCAACACTGTCCATTTCGATAGCCGTACGACCCGCCCTGGCTGCCAGGGCCCGAATATGATCAGCCTGTTCACCGGTGGCCTCCTTGCTGAGGATCGTTTCGACCGATCGGGCTGCATTTTTAAATTTTTCAAGCGGAACTTCATGATTAATAGCGTATTGTAATGGCATAAAAGCCATCAATACAACAAGCAACAGGCCCACGCCTTTTTGACCGTCGTTAGAACCATGGAAAAAACTCACAAGCATGCAGGTCGTCACGAGGATAGCGCGTATCCAAATGGGAGGCGTTTTCTTTTTGTCCGGCTCCTGGAATATCACTTTGTTTTTGATAGTTGTTCTTAAAAAAAACATGAGCAGTATAGCGAGACTAAAGCCAAAAGCAGGCGATAACAACAAGGAAAGTCCAATTTCACTGGCTTTGCCCCAGTTGGGACCAGTTCCATGGTGTATGCTGTAAAATGCAAATCCTGCTCCCAGAAGTGCGCCGATCAGGGTATGCGAACTGGAGCAAGGTATTCCAATGTACCATGTGCCGAGATTCCATATGATGGCAGCAAGTAGAATAGCCAGTACCATTGCACTGTTTTCCCCTATCGGCTGTAAAATAAGATCATTCAGGGGGATCAGTTTGATAACACCCATGGCAACTGCAATGCCTCCAACATATACGCCCAGAAAATTCCATAAGCCTGACCATACAACTGCTGTCATCGGCTTGAGGGTCTTTGTGTAAATGACCGTTGCAACCGCGTTCGCGGTATCATGGAATCCATTGATAGCTTCAAACAAACAAACTGCCATGAGGCAAATGACAAGTAAAATGGCAGAGGTGGTAGATAGATCAGCAATAAAGGCAAGCGCCATAAGTGTAGTCTTTTTGATCTTTTTATCTGCTTCGGGCAATCCGAAACAATGTTTTCGCGGCAAAAGTAAAGCACATCAGCGCCGGAGTGCAGCCACAAGATTAATAAATTATTAAGTTGCGGATCAGTTTTCCGGCTCCATGAGCGGCAACAGCACCTCGACATGGGTCCCTGTCCGTTCGCCGTTTGTAGAATCGCCAATGTCGGTAATGCGCACAAAATCGCCTGTTTCATGCTTTTGCAACTGGTGCAGCAGCAGCAGACGCTCCCGGGTGATTTCCATGCCCCGCGAACGGTGCGACTGGAAATCTGCTCCTTCCGACTGTTTTTGACGGCCCTGGTTGTACCCGACACCGTCGTCTTCTATGATACATCGCAGATTCTGGCCGTCGTCGGACAACAGGAATTCAATGCGCAAATGGCCTGCTTTTCGGGGGCGGATGCCGTGCTCGATCGCATTTTCCACAAACGGCTGCAGGATCATGGTCGGCACACACAGGTCGTTCATGTCAGCGCCGGACAAAGTTGTGATCTTGTATTCGAGTTTATCGCGGAACCGCAGTTTCCTGTTGATGTCGAGATAGCGTTCCAGAAACTCGATTTCCTGTTCGAGCGTGACCACTTCCAGGTCGGAGTATTCTAGGGTGTGCCGCATCATTTTGGCAAACTTGGCCAGGTAGGATTCGGCCTCGTTGTTGCGCCCGGAGGTAATGAGCCCCTGAATGGCATTCAGTGCATTGAACAGAAAATGGGGATTCATCTGGGCGCGCAGCGCCCGCAGTTGCAGGCTGGCTACGCGCAGGCGTGCCATTTGTGCTTCCTGGCGATTTCGCTCCAGTTGGTGGCGGGCTTCTATTTCCTCCCGTTCGCGGTCGCGCAACTGGTTGTAATGCCGGGTTGCGAGTTCGGAAGCCTGTCGCTGCCACTCGTATGCCTTTTCGAATTCTTTCTGCTGCCCATGCAGGGCTGCAAGATTCTGTGCTATCTGGCTGAGGTGGTAAAGGTCATGACCGTTTTGCCCCGTTTTCCAGGCCTTTTCCAGATAATACTCGGCTTTTACCAGGTCGTTTAGCTGCGAAAAAAGCCCTGCACGCCAGCTTTCGATTTTGGAAAGGTTGGTAAAATCGGCGGGTTTTGACGGATTTTCATATTCGGCGGCGGCCTTGTCGAACAAAGCCAGCGCCCGGGCCGTGTTATCGGCCCACAGCGCCAGGATGCCCAGGTTGCCCAGGGCATGCGTTTTCGCTTCCGATTCGCCTTCGCTCACGACCTGCATGGCTGTTTCGAAACAAGCCTGTGCCTGTGCCACGTCCTGCTGCGCCATGGCGGCGCGACCGGCGTTCAGATAATGCCACGACAGGCGGGGGCGAAGCCCGTGCCGCTCCACGATCGGCAGCACGCAACGATAAGCTTCCAGGCTTTTGGCCTTTTCACCAAGGCGTTCGTACAGATCGCCTAACCCGCTGAATATCAGCGTCTGTATGTAATAATCTTTCAGACTGGCGGTTTCTTCATCAAGGTTGAGCATGTCCTTTTCAGACTCCAGCAGACAATCGAGCGCCTGGCGGGCATTGCCTAAATGCAAATGCAGAAACCCTTCCCTGCACGACAGGTGGGCCTTCAGCACCGGCGTTGAAGCATCGTTCAGATAGCGACGGGCGCGGTCGAGGCTCCGTTCTGCCGCACGCCAGTCGCGCCGGTTGAGGTGCATGGCCGCCAGATCTGCCCACATTTCAGCCAACGCGGGTGCATTGGCGAGACTCTCGAGTATCGCGACTGCGTGTTTGGCATGCTCCACTGCCTTGTCGTAATGGTGCCATTGGTTATTCAGAAAGGCGCTGTGGCTGTGGAATGCCAGCCGGATGTCGAACGGGCTTTGTTTGCCCACCACGCCGGACAGCTCGTCCAGTACCTTCCTGGCGCGCTCAAAATCGGTGAATGCCCAACGGGACAATTGTTCGCAGCGATGTCTGAGTTCCGCGATGTCCTCCGCTGCTCCGTTGTTTTTTCGCTCTGTTGCGATTTCGGTTTTTTCCTTGTTCACGCGTTTTTATTGAATTCAGAAACAAATGTAGGATTTTGATCCGCGTCTTTTGCTCCATCGCTCTTTCCATTTCAAAGAATTGAAAACACTGGTTTACTTTTACGTGTAAATTCTCCCTGTAATGCGACAAATCCTCTCCCTGCCGGTCCTCTCGCTCGCGCTTTTCAGCGCCTGCCGCGAACAAACAAAATCTGATAACAATTCCTCCGTCACGCAAGTGCAACCATCCGTTTTTCACCCCGAGTCCTTCACGGCCCCGCATCCTGAAAAGAAACCCAAAGAACTGATATCGTCTTCGGGCGACAAACGCACCGACGAATATTACTGGCTGAACGAACGCAACAACCCGGCGGTCAGGGCATACCTCGAGGCGGAAAACCGGTATACCGATTCGGTGCTGGCGCCCGTCGCACCCCTGCGACAAAAATTATTTGAAGAACTGAAAAGCCGGATCAAGGAAGACGACAGCAGCGTACCCTATTTTAAAAACGGCTATTGGTACATCAGCCGCTACGAAACCGGCAGGGAATACCCCGTATTCAGTCGTAAAAAAGGCTCCCTCGATGCTGCCGAAGAATTGTTGGTGGATATGAACCAACTGTCCGCCGGGCATCCGTATTGCCAGATCGGCGGCCTCAGGGTAAGCCCCGACAACCGCATGCTCGCCTATTCCGTCGACTACACGGGTCGCAACCTGTTCAAACTCTTTTTTAAAGACCTGACCGATGGTAAGACGCTGGTGGATTCCTTCGACACGGGAGGCTCATTCGCCTGGGCGAACGATTCAAAAACCATTCTCTACGACACCAAAGACCTTGTCACGCTTCGCAATGACAAGATTTGGCGGCATGTGCTCGGCTCCGATCACAAAAAGGACGTGCTGATGTACGAGGAAAAAGACGTCACTCAATACGCCTATCTCGGCAAGTCTAAATCAGAGCAGTATTTTTTCATCAATTCCGCCTATACACAGACCGTAGAGGTGCATTACCTCGATGCGGACAATCCCACGGGGCAATTCAAACTGGTTCGCCCCCGTGAGAAGGACTTTTATTACACGCTGGAGCACCGGAATGACAAGTTTCTGATACGCACCAATTGGAATGCGCCCAATTTTCGCCTGATGGAAGCCCCGGTGTCCGATCCGGCCAGCGCGAACTGGAAGGATGTTTTGCCCCACCGCGACGATATCCTGCTGGGTGATATTTCGGTATTTAAAGATTACCTCGTGGCCGAGGAGCGCAAGGGCGGCCTCAGCCAGATACACGTTATCCGCTGGGCCGACATGTCCGGCCACTATATCGAGATCGGAGAGCCGACCTATGCCGCAAGCCTCGGGAACAATCCGGAGTTTGACACCAAAAACCTTCGCTACGTATTTTCTTCGCTTAAAACACCGAATACTACGGTCGATTATGACATGGAAACACGCGCCAAAACGGTGAAAAAGGTAGCGCCGGTGCTGGGCGGTTTCGATGCCGATAATTACCAGACCGAATTCGTATGGGCTACTGCACGCGACGGAGTAAAGGTGCCCGTTTCGCTGGTGTACAGAAAAGGCTTTAAACGCGACGGTTCCGCCCCCTGTCACCTCAATGGCTATGGTAGTTACGGGTATTCGAACGATCCCGAGTTTGATCGCGACGAGGTCAGTTTGCTCGACCGGGGATTCGTCGTGGCCGTCGCCCACATTCGCGGCGGCATGGAAATGGGCTATCAGTGGTACGAAAACGGCAAAATGATGAAAAAAATGAACACGTTCACGGACTTCATCGACTGCGCCGATTTTCTCGTGAAAGAAAAATACACTTCGCCCGACCGCCTGTTCGCCGAAGGGCGTTCTGCCGGCGGCCTGCTCATGGGCGTTGTCGCCAACCTGCGCCCCGACCTGTTCAAAGGAATCGTTTCAGGCGTGCCGTTTGTGGATGTGCTCACCACGATGAGCGATGCCAGCATCCCGCTGACGACCGGCGAGTATACCGAATGGGGCAACCCGGCCGTAAAAGCGGAGTATGAATACATGAAAACCTACTCGCCCTACGACAACCTGAAGGCGCAGAACTACCCGAACATGCTGGTGCTGACCTCATTCGCCGACTCGCAGGTGCAATACTTCGAGCCTGCCAAGTACGTCGCCAGGCTTCGTGATCTCAAGACCGACAAGAACGTGCTGCTGTTCAAAACCAACATGGCCGGCTCGCATGGCGGTTCATCCGGGCGCTTCGAAAGGCTTAAAGAACAGGCAATGGAGTATGCCTGGATGCTGGGTCTCATGGGAATAAGCGGAGAAGAGATGAAACGATAGGGGCAATTACCAAATTCTAAAATTCAGGGATGGATATTCATCAGCACAAAACCTTTCAATTCAGGCAACCACGCGCGAAGGATAACTACACCGTTCAGGCGGGCAGAAGTTATCCACTGGGCGCTACGGTCTATCCGGAAGGGGTGAATTTTAGCATTTTTTCAAAAAACTGCGAGCGGATGGAGCTCTGGCTCTTCCACGACGCGGACGATTCCGGGCCTTTCCAGATCATCAGTCTGGATTCTTCCAAAAACAAGTCATTTTACTACTGGCATGTGTTTGTCGAAGGACTGGGAGCCGAAACCCTGTACGGCTACAAAGTATACGGGAAGTACGACCCCGCCAACGGCCATCGTTTTGACGGAGAAAAACTTTTGCTCGATCCGTATGCCAGGGCAGTTATTGCTGGAAAAAACTATAGGCGGGAGGCCGCCGTGTTACCGGGCGACAACACGCCGTTTGCCATGAAAAGTGTCGTTATCGATGCGGGGGATTACGATTGGGAAGGGGACCGGCCACCCAAACATCCCTACTCCCGGTCGGTCATTTATGAATTGCACGTAAAAGGCTTTACGAAACACCCCAGTTCGGGTCTTAGCCCCGATGAACGTGGCACTTATTCCGGTCTGACCGACAAAATACCATACCTGAAAGAGCTCGGCATCACCGCCGTTGAACTCATGCCGGTATTTCAGTTCGATGAAACCGACGTTCATTCACCTTTATTGAAGAATTATTGGGGATACAGCCCCCTGGCTTTTTTTGCGCCGCACAGCAGTTACTGCCATACCAGCGAGCCACAGGTGATAGCCAATGAATTCCGAGACATGGTCAAAGCATTTCACAAAGCGGGGATCGAGGTTATTCTGGACGTGGTTTTCAACCATACGACCGAAGGCAACCACCTTGGGCCTGTTTTTTCCTTTCGCGGTCTGGAGAATTCCTTTTACTACATTCTGGCTGAAAACAAGGAATATTACATGGATTTCACGGGCTGCGGAAATACCCTCAATTCCAACCACTCCATCGTCCGGATGTTGATTCTTGACGCCCTCAAACGCTGGGTGACGGAGATGCACGTGGATGGATTCCGTTTTGACCTGGCAGCCGTCATGTCACGCGACGAACACGGCAACCCGATCAGCAATCCGCCCATTTTATGGGAAATCGAGGCAGACCCGGTGCTCGCCCAGACCAAAATTATCGCCGAGGCCTGGGATACGGGGGGATTGTACGAGCTGGGATCGTTCATCGGTGATAAATGGGCCGAATGGAACGGGCAATTCCGGGATAATGTACGCAGATTTTTGCGCGGCGACGATCATGTCGTTTCTGCATTTGCCTCCAATATTGCAGGCAGCCTGAGCTTGTTTCAAAAACCCTTCCGGGACCCGAATCGCAGCATCAATTTCATCACTTGTCACGACGGATTTACGCTCAACGATCTGGTGCAATACAATCAAAAACACAATGAAGCAAACGGAGAAGGCGGCAGCGACGGCTCCAATGAAAATTACAGCAGTAATTATGGCGTCGAAGGCCCTGCAGACGATGCCGGGATAGAAGCCGTCCGGCTTCGCCAGATCAAAAATTTCTTCACTATCCTGCTGCTGTCGCAAGGCACACCCATGATCAGTATGGGCGATGAAGTGCGCAGGACCCAGCACGGCAACAATAACGCCTACTGCCAGGACAATGAAACCAGCTGGTTCAACTGGGAGGATGTGGCAGCCAATCAGGCATTACTCGGTTTTGTGAAAAAACTGATCAGATTTCGCACAAGCCACCCCATTTTTCAAATGGAAAAATACTGGGCACTTTTTAACGACAGCGAGGCAAATATCAAATGGCATGGCACCAAACTGGATGAGCCCGACTGGAGAGACGACGCGCACAGTATCGCCTACAGCCTGCAGGACGAAGCAGGAAACCTGCTGTTCCATTTTATTGTCAACGCTTACTGGGAACCGCTCGAGTTTGAATTGCCGCTTCTCGCCCAAAAAGGCAAAAAATGGTATCCATTGATAGACACTTTTCAGGCATCCCCCAAGGATTTTACCCCGGATAATACCATACCGATTAAAAATGCGATAAAACTGGTGCCGCCGAGGACGGTGATCGTATCGGAGGCGAGATGAAGGAAGGCGGGGCGCCTTCCTTCATCTGCCGCCCCCTTATCCGTCAAAATACGATTTGGCATTATTTGAAACCGGAGAGGTCTCCGCCATGTTCAGGCAGGCTTTGGGGCCGGCTGCACCGGGTATTTTTTCATGATTTTCGACACTGCCGGCTGGATATTCTTCTCCATATCCTTTGGCTGATTCAGGTCGCCCTCTGCTGTACAGGTCCATACCAGTCGATTGGTTTTACGGTCGTACATATTCAATGTCAGGCGATTATGGGCGTAATACGTACGGTCCCCGCTATAAGAACCGCCGAAGGGGCCAAAATAGAAGCCCGGCGTAAAACGCGTGTTATCCTTGGCCCTGTCATGGTTTTGAACGACCAGCTGCAGCGAGAGGTCCGCCTTCGCATCTTCGGCCGCCGGACTCAGATGACGCGCTTTTAATTCTTTGTCCACGGCCAGCCGGATATTATTGCGAATAATTTCATTGTTGTAGGCGGTATTGATCGTGTCGCTCTGATCGGGCAACCACATGTAGGTATGGAAGGACTTCCTGAAATCAACGCCATCTGCCTGCGTTACACCCACGGTATTGTATGTGTTGCAGCCCGTTGTCAGGAGTGCCCCGAAAGCGACCATTACCGGGAAAAAAAGAGCCTTTTTCATGATGACATAATTTTGAATGAACAGAAAAAAGCGTAAAAAGAAGCATGAGAACGGTTTGTAGAAGCGTGCGAAAAATGATTTCCGAATCCGGGAATTCTTTGAAAATACTGTCTTTCAGATGCGCCTCGCCGGCAAAAAGTGGAGAGAATTTCGGTTAAAAAGGCAAAAAGCCTGCTAAAAAAGGCAGATCGCCGGTTGAAGTTCACGCTGTATCAAAGTCTATTTGCCGGATAAAATCGTAGTGGCTACTTTGGGTGCGTCGTTATTGTAATGGTGCGAACCGGGTATCTTTTCAAAACGCACATGCGTGGCGTGTTGCAGGGCTTTTTGCATCTCGTCATTTTCCTGGTCGCCGCTGACGCACAGTACGGGTGTATTCTGCAAACTGCGAACCTCGGCAACCACGTCGTAGGGACCGCCGCCATGACCCAGCATACCCGCTACATGGATTTCAAAATCGCCTTTGGTATCGGGAGATAGCAATACAAGCGATTCCACCTTTTCGCGCAGATCGGCTGACAGACGGTTCGTTATGAACGGGGCGATATTGGCCCCAAAACTGTACCCGACGAGCACAAATTTTGATCTGTTCCAGGATTGCAGATATTGCCGGATCACCGGTGAAAGGTCGTTCACTGTTTGCTCCGGCGTTTTCTTTTTCCAGAAATAGGACTGACTGTTAAGACCTACGGAAGGAACTGATTTAGCGGCCAACTGATCGCAGATCTGTTGATCGAACCCCGTCCAGCCCCCGTCGCCACTAAGGAATACCACCATTGGTTCGGAAGCATTCGATGCGGCGTTTGTGATGGCAAGCGGCAAATCACTTTTTCCGGCATCCGTTGCGGTATTGCCAACGCCGGCTATCGCGACGGGAACACGGCTTGCCGGCGCAGGCAACATTATTCCGGTAGCGCCGTCGGTAAGAGCGAGCACGCGGGCGAATGCCTGCTTGAACTGTGGAAGCCAGTTTTTGGTGACCGCGAACCCATGCCCTACCTTGGAAAGCCGGACCACGTTGACGTATTTTACATTCTCAAAGAAATTGCAGGTTGTTTGACAAATGCAGTCCTGGTCCAGTTCGCCATGGAGAACCTCCAGCGGCGCAGCCGGCGCCGGATGGTCGGTAAAGTCAAACCCGTGTCCGTCCTTGCGCGGCGCCATTGCCAGCTTGCCGGAACCCTCGCACAGTGGTTTGTTAAGTTGTATGTCGGGGCAAAAACCGAGCGCAATGCCGCCCCGAAAAGTGCCGGCCGGCGCCTGGCAAAGCAAGGCGTAGGTTAGCGTGGCGCCGGAGGAATATCCGACCAGTACAGGTTTGAGGTAATCGGGTAATTGGAGCGTTTTCTGTACAAATTCGCTCAGATTTTCGAGATCGCCCGCGGGATAGAGGCATTTTTCGCTCGTTTCCTGAAGTTTTTTGTAGTATTTGATGATGTCGATACCGACCACAAGGGTCTGACCATCCTGGGCCAGCGCCCTCGCCATGTCGATCACACCGAGATTCCAGCCGCCGTCTCCGCTGAGGAAGAGTACGAGGGATTGCGGCTTTGTAGTATTGCCGTACAGTGTCACTTCTCCGACCGAAGGATAATCAAGTGTGCGTTGCGGGACCTGGTCAGGCGTCCAGACGTCTTTGGGTATTATCGTGTCGGCAGAAGCAGGCGCGAACCTCAAAGCAGAAGATATATCGGAGCAGCCATTGCGATCAGCTTCGACCGGTGTATTCTTCCAAACGAATCCGGTCAGGGCGCTCAGCAGGACTGCACTTATTGCGACGGAGAAAAGGAGTGTTTTTTTCATTGCGTTGTCGTTAAACCTAACGCTTGCTAAAAGATGCTTCAAGGTCCGTCCCTTTCAGCCCCGGTGGGGTATATTTTTCAGTCAGGCGGGCAAAAATGCAGGCTGGTAATGATAAAACCGGTGTTGAAAAGAAAGAGCCCCCCGCAAAATATGATAGAGGGGCTCTTTTTATCCGGCATGTAAAGTGGCAAAACGGATCATTTTATCGTTTCCGTGATTGAACCGCAGGTCAGCATGGCATCCCCGAAATAAGGGTTCCGGATTTGCGCATCCAGACTCAGCCAGTCCGCCCCCGTATTGTTGTCTGCCATGGGGCAGTATTGCACGTATATTGCCGCTGCACCGAACGGGCCAAATGCTTCAGCCAGGGCTATCATTTGTCCAGAAAGGGGTTTGAAATACTTTCTGGCCGATGCTATATCCCTCGCGGCTGCCAGCTTGCCCAGCGCATCCACGGCATCGGCGCTGTGGCTCATCCACTGTTCGTGTGCCTTGCCGCTGAAAAGTCCCATAGAGGTCCCCCCGAACGCTTTTTTCAAATCGAGGGCCTGCTTGCGCGCAGTCGCCAGGTCGTCCTTTATCAGCGCGTCCTTCAACGGGAAATAGATGTCAAACAGATGCCGGACTGCGGCTTTCGCCTGTTTGCCGGGCGCAGAAGCATCCGGGGCAGGGGCAATAGCTGCGGTACCTCCGCTTTGGTGGTGGCCGGCGAGGGCGGCGCTGCCTTCGGGGTTCATCATGCTGGGTTTGCCGGCCAACTGGGCGGCGGCGTCGATCGAAAACGTACCGTTGACGGCAATTTCGGTTCCGGGTTCGAGGCCCTGCTTTACCACAAAATGATCGCCGACCAATGGCCCGAGACTGATCTCCTGCATCTGGAAACTGATGCCGTGGTCTGTTGATTTTTTTACATAGACCACCGAGCGTTCGCCGGTCCACATGACTGCCGATTTCGGCACCAGGATGCTTTCTTTTTTGGAGGCCAGCCGGGTCTTGATGACGCCGCTGGCGAACATTTCCGGTTTGAGTTTGCCACCCGGATTGGATACCTCCACCCGCGCTGTCGCCACCCGGGTCGCCGGGTTGATGACCGGATCGATAAAGGTGATTTTGCCGTTAAATGTTTCTCCCGGCAACGACTGAATATTGAAAGAAACCGTACTCCCCACCTTTGCCCAGGGCATATCGCTCTCGTATATGTCGAACAGCAACCACACCCGCGACAGGTCCACAATGTCATAAAGCGGCATGCCCCGCATGATATAATCGCCGAGATTCACTTTTTTGGCCATAACGACGCCGTTTACATCGGCCAGAATCGGGAACCGCTCCCGCGGTTTTCCTGCCGCGAGGATGCCATCTATCTGGCTGTCGGTGAGTTTCCAGTTTTTCAGTTTTTCCCGGGCCGCCGTGAACAGGGCAGGCTGCATGTCCCTGATCTTTTGTGCGGAAAAGAGCTCCTCCTGCGCGGTAACCAGTTCAGGGGAATAAATACTTGCCAAAACTTGTCCTTTACGCACCTGCTCACCTGTGAAATCGACAGCGAGTTGTTCCACGCGTCCATCGAGGTGGGTTACCTGGGTAAAAACAAGCCGCTCATCGGGCTGCACCTTTCCGTTCATGCGCAACTCTTTGGTGGGTAACCCGTAGCCCACGACCGCTGTTTGCACATTGGCCAGTTGCATGGCAGTTGGCGACATCCTGATTTCTGCCGGGGCTTCTGCCGAAATGTTGTCGTCCAGAGGTATCAGGTCCATGCCGCAAATAGGGCACTTGCCAGGTTCCGACTGACGAATTTGCGGGTGCATGGAGCAAGTCCATATCGTAACTCTGGAAGAATCCGCAGGTTCCATTGCGTGCCCCTCAGGCGACGTATGCATAGAGCCGGAAGGCTTGATCAGCCAGCCGATCAGCAAACCGACTGCCAGCATCGCGAGGGCGGTTATCAGGGAAGTACGATTGAATTTTATCTTTTTCATGATTGCGATTTTATAATATCGGGGCCTCGACTGTATTATTGCCCGGTCAGATAATCGAGTTTCGCCAGCGCCAGTTGGTATCCGGTCCGGGCTGAAATTTTTTCCATCCGGTAGCGGAATAACTGTTGTTGCAGACGCAAAATTTCTTCAAAATCCTGCCCGGAATTACTGTATGCTGCCATCATCAGTTCGATGGCCTGTTGTGTTTTAAGCATTTGTTTGTTTAGCAATTCGACCGTTTGCGCCATTTTTTCCAGATCGTACCAGGTCATTTCATACATGGATGCGATCTCGTTTTCCATATTCCGCTTCATGTCTGAATAAGCGGACTGCATCAGGCGGCTCTCTTCAACGGCAGCGGCGTATTTTTTGCGCCATATCGGGACGGTCACCGATACCATCGGCATGAGCATATTGGCGCCCTTGTTCGGGGGAAGATCTACGTCGCCGTTTTTTCGCTTTATCAGCGGCATGTATTGCAGGCCGGCGCCGATCATTGGCCTGCGCTGGAAATCTGCCGCTTTCCCTTCTGCTGCCGCTGCGAGTATTTGTTTGTCATAAACCGCCAGAGCAGGGTTGTTGGCAAGGAGGCTGTCACGCCGTACCGCAAAGCCCGAAACGGGCTCGGGCAGGCTGTCGCCGGAGATGGAAACGGGAGTATGATCGTCCCGGTTGAGCAGGCGATTGAATGCAACTTCCAGTGGTTTCCGTTTTTGTTCGAGCAAGGCGATTTCGGTTTTCACCTCATCCATCATGATATCCGCCCGGATGGCATCCACCATGGGCGCCTGCCCGTACTGGAACTTGGCTGTCGCCAGGTCTTTGTCCGTTTCCAGTACGCGCAGGTTTTCCTTTTGGATGCGGATTTGCTCTTCCAGTTCGAAGAGGGGGTACCAGGCATTTTTTATGTTGAAAAAGAGTTCGCTTTGCGCAACCGCCACTGCCTGGTATTTTACATCGGCCATTCGCGCCGCTTCATTTTCCATCGCATCGCGGGCGCCAGGCCAGGGAAACATCTGCATGGCCGAAATACTGCCCAATTGGTTGCCCATCGGAAGCATCATCGGGCGCAGGAATACGGAAGCGTTCACCGTCGGGTCGGGCAGCGCCCTGGCCTGGGGCAGTTTTTGCAGGGCAGCCTGAAATTCGGTTTGTTTCGACCGGATGCCGGGATTGTTCTCTGCCGCTATTTTCAGGTAATCGTCGAGCGTTTGCGCAGAAAGAAGGCCTGCCGTCAATATAGAAAGAATTATGATGTATATGCGCATGATTTTTAACAAGTTAGGTGCAGTAAAATTCAGGATGTTTGGTGTCTTGACCACACTGATTCAAAAATTAATGCCCTGATTTTCCGGCCAGTTCCCGCCGTACCAATCCTTCCCGCCAGTATGCCTGCAGCACGGGCACCACGAACATGGTCATCAACTGGATGGTCATGCCGCCGAAGGTGGGAATGGCCATGGGGACCATAATGTCGGCGCCTTTACCGGTTGAAGTAAGCACGGGCAACAGCGCAATAATGGCCACTGCGGCGGTCATCATCGCCGGACGAACGCGCTTTTTGCCTGCGATCAGTACTGCTTCCCGCACTTCGGCAACTGTCGCCGGTTTTCGCTCCTCGAATACCTGGTGGATATAGGTACCCATAATCACACCGTCGTCGGTAGCGATGCCAAACAGGGCTATGAAACCTACCCAGACCGCCACGCTGAGATTGACGGAGTGCAACTGGAACAAATCGCGCATGCTTTCTCCGGCGATGGAGAAGTCGAGAAACCAGGCTTGTCCGTACAGCCAGAGCATGATAAATCCGCCGGCAAAGGCTACAAACACTCCTGAAAAGTGAATGGAAGAGGCAACTATGGTTTTAAACTGGAAAAAAAGCAGCAGGAAAATAAGGATGAGGCTGATCGGGATCACTATGGACAAGCGTTTCATCGCCCGCAATTGATTTTCGTAACTGCCTGAAAATTTGTAACTTATCCCGGCGGGCACAGTCAGTTCGCCGCTGTCGATTCGCTGTTGCACGAAACGTTGCGCCTCCTCCACGACATCCACCTCGGCAAACCCGTCTTTTTTGTCGAAAAGGACATAGCCCGTGAGAAAAGTATCTTCGCTTTTGATCATTTGCGGCCCCCTGACATACTCGATGCGGACCAACTCGCCGAGCGGCACCTGCGCCCCGACAGGTGTGGGTATGAGCATTTTTTTGATGCTTTCGGGGTTGTCCCGCAGTTCTCGCGGATAGCGTACCCGCACGGGGAAGCGCTCCCGCCCTTCCACGGTCGTTGTCACCTCCATGCCGCCGATGGCGGTTTCGATAAAGTTTTGTACGTTTTCAATGTTGAGGCCGTAGCGTGCCGCAGCCTCCCGGTCGATGTTCAGTTGAAGGTAGGGTTTGCCCACGATGCGGTCTGCAAAGACTGCTTCGGTTTTTACGGAAGGCACTTCTTTTAAAATGGCTTCGAGTTGCAGGCCGAATTCCTCGATTGCATTCAGGTTTGGTCCATACACTTTGATTCCCATAGGCGCCCGCATCCCGGTTTGGAGCATGATAAGGCGCGTTTCGATGGGTTGCAATTTCGGGGCGGAGGTGACGCCGGGCAATTTGGTCACCCGCACGATTTCCTCCCAAATGTCATCGGGACTTTTTATCTGCGGGCGCCAGTTGCGGAAATACTGCCCGCTTCCTGTGGGATCAGGGATAAGATCGACCGGTTTTACCCCCCGCAGCAGCGCTTCTTCGTTCGTTAGCGTGTCTCCCGAGACAAGAATGAAACGTTTTTTCCCGTCCGTTTTAAAGGTTTCCCTTTTACCGTGTTCATTGATCAAAAATTCAGGTTTGTAATTGATGATGTTCTCGAACATGGAGATGGGAGCGGGGTCGAGGGCCGTTTCGGCACGCCCCGCCTTGCCGACCGCCAGTTCCACTTCGGGAATGTTGGAGAGCAGCATGTCGAGTTGAGCCACCACCCGTTGGTTTTCCTCCACCCCGGAATGCGGCATAGAGGTAGGCATCAGCAGGAAACTGCCTTCATCGAGCGATGGCATAAATTCCTTTCCGATACCCGGAAATCTGTGGAGCATGGTACTCCACAAACCGGTCGTGCGGACATTCCATCCGATCCGGTCGAAGCCTCTGGCCGCGAAACCGAAGGTTTTGTTCCAGCCCAGCCATGCGAGCAATCCGAACAGGATGGTAAAGAGGGGAATGAGCATGAATTTGCCCTTGTTTACAAGACACCATTTCAGGACGGGCTCGTAAAAATGTACGATCAACATCAAAATGCCGAGTATGATACCGAGCAGCACGACCACAAACAGGTAATTGACAAACAATGAGTTGTGATGCCCGAGCGGCATCCATTCCACCGTCAGGAAATAAGTGGCCACGAGTACAACGACGCCGATATTGATATAGCCGGGAACAGATTTCCAGCGTTCCGGCCATTTTTTTTCCAGTAAATTATTCAGGCCGATCACGACCAGCCACACCGGCAGCCAGGTTTGGTAAATGACGGCAAACAACGGACCCGCCACAACCAAAGCCAGATTCCAGATGCTTTGCACTCTTTTTTTGTCAAAGTTCAGTGATAAAACAAGGTGTGCCAGGGCGGGCAGTACAACGATGCCGAGCACAAATGAAGACCCCAGGGCAAACGTTTTGGTAAATGCCAGTGGTTTGAACAACTTTCCTTCCGCCGATTGCATGGCAAAAACGGGCAGAAAACTCACTACCGTGGTCGCCAAAGCCGTCGTGATGGCAGATGATACTTCGACGGTCGCTTCATAAATCACTTCGAGCAGGCGCCGCCCCCGCAGGCCCTCGTTTTCCGGCAATTCGAGATGGCGGATGATATTTTCCACAAACACAATTCCGACATCCACCATCACGCCGATGGCGATGGCGATACCCGAAAGCGCCACGATGTTGGCATC
>JAKOXM010000482.1 GCA_029781095.1 Bacteroidota bacterium | reverse complement strand
CGCCGGTGGTAGGATGGCAGGCCAGTCCATAGGCCGCCTGCGTGATAAACGGGCTTACTGCAAATTGATTGGCGGTCCAGATTTTTCCCCCGCCGGCGAAGTATAAAACGCTGCCGGAAGGATTGGCACACAGGTCGCTGGAATATTCCGGTACATCAAAGCCGGTGCCCGGCGGGTTCATTTTATCAAGAAAGCCTTTGGGAATTGCGTCCAGATAGGAGCCCTGGCAAAGTACGTACGGATTGGAGCCCGTGAGTCCGGTTTTTACCAGACTGCCGGGATTTTTTCCACCCACCGTGATGCGATCCGTTTCGGTATCGGTTGTGATATTCACCACCGATACCGTTGAATCCACGCCCAGCCCGCCGCTGTTGGCGACCATCAGTGTTGCCGGATCGGTCAGGATCATTTTTTCAGGACCGGTTCCGACGGGTATTATTTTGACAACCTTGTTGGTCGTGAGGTCTACTTTGGCGAGACTGCCCTTCAGCCCGTCCTGCCCCCACTGGCTGACGTAGGCAATGTTATTGCTGACCGGTAAAAAATAGCGTGGAAGTGTCAGGCCACCGATGGTATCTATAAATTTAAAGGTGGTTTGATCAACCACAACTACAAGCCCGATGCCGTTGACGCAGATATACCCCTTGCCGTTGTGGAAAGTGATGGATTGTACGAACTGGCCGAGTGAACCGCCGTTTTCCACGCCGAAGACATCCTGAACCGTTTTGTCCGACACCGGATCGTGCCAGGTGATGGTGCCGCCGCCGCCAAAGGGACCCTCGTTTACAACGAATATCCCTTTGGAATAGTCATTCGTGGCAACTATGGTGTCGTCGCCACCCAGGTTGCAGGCTGCGATACTGAAAAGGGTTCCGATTATCAGGAGCAATTGGGAAATGTGTCTGACTTTCATTTTTGATTGTTTAATTGTCTGAAAATGAAAGGTGTTTCATGTTTTGTTCAAAGTCGCCTGTGCCTGAATAAGATGGCGTTGCGCGTGCAAAACCATATATTCAAACAGGTCGCCCAGTAAAAACCGGAATCCCGGCCACCTGAAATGCTTTACCCTGGCCCTGTTTAAGTCTGCAAGCCGCGACTGTTGCACGAGCCGTAACAGCATTTCACAGTTGATCAGAAAGGCTTTGACCTCGTTTTGCCGCAACTGAAGTTTTTTCGGGTCGATGCGCCCGGGGCTTTTACGACGCGTTTTTCCCATATTGGCCGGGTTGACAGCCCGGATAGCGAGCCGGCCGATCCAGTTGTGCCGGTATTCATCTGCGGGCACCCATGCGCGGGCTTTCGATTTATGTATGGATAACTCGATTCGCGGCAAAAAGTAATCGAAATGAGCATTTAAATGCGCAAAGCATTCCATGGCATTCCAGCCTTCGGCCATCGGGCGTACAAGCAATGCTTCTTCGGGGAGAACGGCAAATTGGGTGCGGGTTTGTTCCAGAAGTCGGCGTATATCAGATTCAAGTCGGTCGAGCAGCTCAGTCTGCGTCATATATAAGCGTTCATTATTTCAGGGGGGCAAAGGTAACAGTGCTTTCCATAGTGGGTGGTTAAAATTTCGGGTAAATTCAGCGACATTTGCGGCGAAATTGATCCGGGATAGTTGGCCGGTCGTCGCTGTCCCTTAAAAAAGACCTGCATTATTTGCCACAGGCACAAGAAAATATGAAGACGAGAACATTTCGCAAAGACAAAATAAACGTCATTACGCTCGGCTGCTCCAAGAATCTTGTAGACAGCGAAAATCTGATTACCCAGTTGCGGGGTAATGATTTCGAGGTGACCCACGAAAACCCCGAGATGGACGCCAACGTCGTGATTGTCAATACCTGTGGCTTTATCGATGTGGCAAAACAGGAAAGTATCGATACGATCATTGAATATGCCGGAATCAAGAAAGCAGGCGGCATCGACAAATTGTACGTGACCGGATGCCTCTCCCAGCGCTACAAGGATGATCTCGAAACGGAGATCCCCGAAGTGGATGCGTTTTTCGGCACCCTCGAAATGCCTGCCCTGCTTGCCCGCCTCGAAGCGGATTACAAACACGAACTGCTGGGCGAACGCCAGATCACGACGCTTCCGCATTATGCCTACCTGAAAATATCGGAAGGCTGCAACCGCACCTGTTCGTTCTGCGCCATACCGCTCATGCGCGGCAAGCATATCAGCCGGCCTGTCGAAGAGTTGGTAGCCGAGGCCAGAAACCTCGCACGCCGGGGCGTTAAGGAGCTGCTGTTGATTGCCCAGGAACTCACTTATTACGGGCTTGATCTATACAAAACCCGCGAACTGCCGCGCCTGTTGCACGCCCTCGCTGATGTCGAAGGCATTGAATGGATACGACTCCACTATGCTTATCCGAGCAAGTTCCCCATGGAAATACTGGACGTTATGGCAGAACGAAAAGAAATCTGCAACTACCTCGATATTCCGCTGCAGCATGCTTCCGATAACGTATTGAACCTGATGCGCCGGCAGATCACGCGCAGCGAAACGGAAGAATTGCTGTCCGGAATCCGCAAAAAAGTGCCCGGTATCGCGTTGCGCACCACCTTCCTTGTCGGTCACCCCGGCGAAACGGAAGAAGATTTCGCGCAACTGCTCGATTTTGTTCAGGAACAGGAATTTGAACGTGTGGGGGTATTTCAATACTCGCACGAAGAAAGCACCCGCGCTTACGAGATGCCTGACGACATTCCCGCCGAATTGAAGGCAGAACGCGCCAACCGCCTGATGGAATTGCAACAGGAGATTTCGCTTCGCAAAAACGAAGCGAAAATAGGTCAGGTATTCAGAACCTTGTTCGACCGGAAAGAAGGCAAATACTTCATCGGACGCACCGAAGCGGATTCGCCTGAAGTGGATAATGAAGTGCTGGTGCCCGCAAAAGGAAACTATGTCCGGCTCGGTGATTTTGCCGATGTAAGGATCACCGGAGCGGAAGAATTTGACCTGTTCGGGGAACTGGTCTGATAAAATGCATCACAATTCACCCCAAATCGCCCGCACCAGCAGCAGTGCCATTAAAATTCCGATGAGGATGGCCAGGCCGACCAAAATACCCGAATCTTTGGAGGCATCGGGCGGGGTAACGGTGTCAACAGCCGCCTCCTGGAGTATTTCCCGTGCGCGCGCAGAATCGATCGGATGTACGTGCAGACGCACAATGATCTGTAAATGAGGCAATACTGTTGACGAAGTCGTATTGGCTAAAAAACAGTGAATGCCCTCCGAACGCAGCCGGGCGGCTGCAACCTCCGCTTCCATCAACGAAAAGAATTTTGCCACCACCTCGCCTTCTTCGGCAAGACCGTGGTATTGATTTTCGTCAAATTCGAAATCGTCTAAAATATCACTCCTGCTCATCGTGCTTCAAACATCCGACATTTACGGGAATTCGCAAAATCTCACTACTTATGCGGCTTCAAATGTAACCCGGATCGCCGATCCGGAATACAATGCCACTTCACTTTCAGATACTATTGTTTTAATTCACGGACATATGAAATACTGCTTTTCAATCCTCCTTTTGTTTGCGCAAGTCAGCCTTTTTTCCCAGGAAAAACCGAAGTGGGATGTTTCCAATCCTCCGGGCGGTGTACCCTACAAAGACGTGGAATTTACCACTTCCGAAGGGACGTGGATGTGCCTCGATGTCAGCCCAGACGGTAAAAACATCGTGTTCGACCTGCTGGGCGATATCTATTTGATGCCGGTCAGCGGAGGAACGGCGACCCCGCTCCGGCAGGGACTGGCCTGGGAAGTGCAGCCGAGGTTTTCGCCCGATGGCAAAAAAATATTGTTCACCTCGGACGCCGGCGGCGGCGACAATATCTGGGTGATGGATGCCGACGGCAAGAATGGAAAGCAGATCACAAAAGAAAGTTTCCGCCTGCTCAACAACGGCGTATGGATTGATAATGAATACATTGTCGCCCGAAAACACTTTACCTCTACGCGGTCTCTCGGTGCAGGCGAACTGTGGATGTACCACATTTCCGGCGGCGAGGGAATCCAGCTTACCAAGCGAAAAAACGACCAGCAGGACGTAAACGAGCCCTGCGTTTCGCCCGACGGGCGCTACGTCTATTTCAGTGAAGACATGTATCCCGGCGGCTCGTTCCAGTATAATAAAGACCCGAACCAGCAGATTTTCGAAATCAGGAGATATGATCGCGAGGAAGGCAAGGTGGAAGACGTAACCGGCGGGTCGGGAGGCGCCTGTCGCCCGCAATTAAGCGAAAACGGCCGTTGGCTTGCTTTTGTACGGCGCCATGATACAAAATCCGTTTTGTACCTCAGGAAACTGGAAACCGGAGAGGAATTTCCAATTTACGACGGCCTCGACAAAGACCAGCAGGAGGCCTGGACGGTGTTCGGATGTTATCCCGGATTTGATTTTCAGCCCATGGGCCCGGTGGAAGGGGCTATTATTATTTCTGCCGGCGGAAAAATCAAACGCCTGCGCCTCGGATACCGTGAAAAAACAGGGGAAGCATACCTGAAGGGTGTGGAGGATATTCCGTTTACCTGCGAAGTAAAAACCAAAGTAGCCGAAACCCTGCATTTCGAGAACAAGGTTTTTGAAAACGAATTTACGGCAAGGGCAATCCGGCAGGCCGTGACAAGCCCTGATGGTAAAACCCTGGTTTTCAATGCAGCAGGATATCTATACCGGAAAGATTTGGCCACAGGCAGTATCACGCAAATTGCGGGCGATTCCACGGCGCTTGCCTTTGAGCCGGCATTTTCTGCCAACGGAAAATTTCTGGTATACGTAACCTGGAATGATGTCAGCAAAGGCCGGATCATCATACGGGACCTCGCATCCGGCAAAACGGAGGCACTTCGGCTCCCGACGGGTATCTATCGAACCCCTTCATTCTCCCCGAACGGCAAAAAAATCGTCTTTCGGAAACAAAACGGTGACGACGAGGTGGGCCCGGGCATGACCGACAAACCGGGAATTTATGTCATGACCGTGGAATCCGACACGCCGATTGGCCCCGACGGGCAACCGGAAACAGGCGTGCGGTTTGTTTGTGCAGATGGCGAAACCCCGCGTTTTTCCGCTGACGGCAAACGGATCTACGTGAGCACAGGCGGCGGCCTGTTCGGCAGCCTCGATAAATCATTCAAATCCTATGACCTCAACGGCGAAGACGAACGGGTGCATGTAAAGGGCAAGTACGATCATACGTTCACGCCTTCTCCGGACGGCAAGTGGCTGGCTTTCATCGAATTGCACAAAACCTACATTTGCGCTTTCCCGCAAACCGGCAAGCCCATCGACCTGAGCGCCGATACGAAAGCCATTCCGGTCAGCCAGGTCAGCCGCGACGCCGGTTACAACCTGCACTGGAGCAGCGACTCAAAAAAACTGCACTATACGCTTGGTGATGAATACTTTACGATCGATCTGACCAACCGTTTCTCCTTCCTCGAAGGCGCACCGGATACGCTTCCGCCGCTGGATTCAACCGGCCTGAAAATCGGCCTTACGCTGCCGTCCGATATGCCCAGGGGTCACGTGGTATTTCAAAACGCCCGCATCATCACAATGGAAGGTGACAAAGTGATCGAAGACGGTGTGATCCGGGTCGTCAATAACAAGATCGAATTTGTCGGCACGAGGAAAGAATTTGCCAACGCACCGCGCTACAAAACAAGCGACCCCATCAAGTATATCGACTGCAAAGGGAAAACCATTATGCCCGGCATCGTGGACGTGCACGCGCATCCCGGCGATTTTCGATTTGGCCTGAACCCGCAAAAACAGTGGGAGTACTACGCCCAGCTCGCATACGGGGTCACCACCCAGCACGACCCTTCGGTAAATTCGGAAATGGTTTTCAGTAACGCCGAGATGATCAAGGCCGGACGCATGGTGGGACCGCGCTTATTTTCCACAGGTACAATACTTTATGGTGCAGACGGCGATTTCAAGGCGCCCATCAATTCACTCGACGACGCCCGGTCGGCGCTGCGCCGGACAAAGGCGTGGGGTGCTATTTCCATAAAAAGTTACAACCAGCCGAGGCGCGATCAACGCCAGCAGATCATCGCCGCGGCCCGCGAACTCGGCATGCTGGTGGTGCCCGAAGGCGGATCGTTTTTCAACCACAACCTGACCCAGATTGTCGACGGGCATACAGGTATCGAACACAATATTCCGGTAGTGCCATTGTACAATGATGTGATCACCCTCTGGAGCAAAACAGGCGCGCATAACACACCGACACTAATCGTAAATTATGGCGGCTTGAACGGCGAATACTACTGGTACCAGCATTCGGAAGTATGGAAGAAAAAACCGCTCCTCAATTTCACACCGAGGCACATCCTCGACGAACGCAGCCGCCACCGCACCATGGCGCCGGAAGAGGAATATCAAAACGGCCACATACTCGTCAGCCAGTCGTGTAAAAAACTCCAGGATGCCGGTGTCGATATCAACCTTGGCGCCCACGGCCAACTCAACGGACTCGGCGCGCACTGGGAACTCTGGATGCTTCAACAGGGTGGCATGAGCAATCTGCAGGCCCTCAAATGCGCGACCATAAACGGTGCAAAATACCTCGGGCTCGACAAGGAGATCGGCTCGCTGGCGCCGGGAAAACTTGCCGACCTGATCGTGCTTGACAAAAATCCCCTGGATGACATTAAGAACTCTGAATCAATTCGTTATGTCATGGTCAACGGCCGACTCTACGAAGCGGAGACGCTGAACGAAGTCGGAAATTACGACAAGAAACGCAGCAAATTCTGGTTCGAACTGCCGGGTAGCCAGACCAACGGGGACGCCGGCATGACGCATACCTGTACCGAAACGAAATGTGTGTGCGGGCACTAAACTACTTTCCGGCTCCCCGGCGCTGAAATTGCCTGCCAGCACATAACGCCGGCAGTCATCAAAGGCACGAGCATGTAATACTGAAAGACCATGGGGCTGAACAGGTAAAACAAAACGAGCACCAGTTGGAGCGATGCGAGGCTGAAGGTGTAGATATCGGTTTTTTTGTGCCATTTTTTCACATAAAGCCAGATACTCGCGATCGACAGCAGGAGCATGACCGCGCCCTGTAATGCCCTGGAAAGAAAAAGGCTTTCTTCGGGAGTGCCGGGCAGCCATTCCCGCAGGTGAATGGCCAGATTGAGTCCGTGTTCATAAGTATACTGGTCGGGTTTTGCCCAGCCTGCGAGCGCGCACATATTGTGATACAACACGCCCTGTTTCAGGATAGTCGGGTCTTTAAGCCAAAAGGGAATGACGTAGAATCCGAGTATGGCGGCGACAACCCCGCCCCAGATGTAGTAACTGTATTTTTTCGGCTGGTAGCGCCACAAAAGGAAGGCAAAGGTAGGCACCCAGAAAACGCCCGTATACCGGGAAAGCAGGCAACCCGCCAGTCCGATCCCGATCAGCCAGTGATTTTTGACGATCAGGCCGGCCACAAGGAGGAGATACCAGGCGGCGACTATCGTTTCGAGGCTTACCGCGATCTCCATCGGGTTGAACACGATAAAACTCCAGATCGGGATCGACCACAATACCAACGCCAGATAACTGCGGTTAATGGAGGATACCGACACTTTCCGGGCTATCAGATAAGATGCGATACCCATTGCGGCAAGCATTACCAGGCAGCCGGCCCAGCGAACGTCGATATGAAAAAGCCGGGCCAGTTCGACCGGCATCCAGTGCAGTGGCATATAGACCGGATATGACCTGTAACTTTCGAATAGCACCCATTGGTAGGGGAATTGCCCTGAAAAAAACCAGTCGTTTTGTGCCTGCAATTGCGGTATTACATCCGACACCTTGCCGGGTTCGGCCCATTTGACCCATATTTTTCTGAGTTCTTCATAAGCCAGCAGGGTTGGCAGTATGGCCAGCAAGGTGAACAGCCATGCTTTTTCCGAAAGCAGTTTGCGCGGCGCTTCGGCACTACTGTCTGACAATATCCGGATATAATATACAGGCAGTGCGACCGATACGGCAAGCAGAAAAAAGGGATTCGCGCGGATCTGCAGGATCTGGGTGCCGATCAATGACAACAGTATTTGCAGGAAATACAGGGTGATCAGGTAAATGGCCGGTCGATTTTTCATTTTTAATTGCTGTTGCAGGAAACGCAAAGCAATGAAAAATTATGCAAATCCCGGATGCATTCAAATCTTCACCCCCACGGTCACCACCACACTTCTACCGTCGGACGACCAGATGCCGGGGCCGGGATAGAAGGTTGGACGCTTTGTAAAATACTGCTTGTCCGTCAGGTTGTTCAAACTTAACCGGAACAACAGATTGCCGTACCGGTAAGTGGCATTCAGGTCAAGCAGGTTGTACGCGGGCACCAGCCCGACGGCTCCACTGGCAGAAGGCAGGACGGTATTCAGGGGATCGGCGAATGACTCTGCGGTGTAACTGTCCAGCAAGGATACACTGAGGTATTCGTACCGGAAGTTTATACCGTTTCTGCTGATCCACCTGGGCACACTTTCCACCTTGTTTCCGGAGATGTCTTTGTTTTCATTGCCAACGCGCGCCTGCGCATTGTGGTAGGTGGCGTCAAGCCAGGCTGTGGAAGTGAAAATGTTGCAGTGCAATTTGGGCGTGATATCAAAGTTGTATTCGCCGAATATTTCCGCTCCGTTTGTGGTTGAGTTGCCGATATTGGTACGCAGTATATAAAAGGTACCGTTGTCTTCCAGGGCGGTATTGCCAAGCCGGTGATTGTATTGCATGTGGAAAAGGCCCGCGTCCCATTTGAAACCGCCGGCAGCCCCGCGGTATCCAAGTTCCAGTACATAACCGGATGCGTCTTTGAGGTTTTTATCGGCGATTTCATACGCCGAGCCCGGCACAATATCCTTGAATATGACGGGCCGGTAGGCCTGCGAGCAGCCGGCATACAGGTTTTGCCCGCTGTTGATTGTAAATTCGGCATTTACGCCAAACAGGGGAAACTTGTGCTCAATCGTGTTGGGCACATCTTCGAGCGGGTAATAGACAATGGTTCCGGACATTTTGGAACTGCCGGATTCGTAGCGTAGGCCCGGACTGACGGATAATCTGGACGTCAGTTGGAACTTGTTTTCGGCAAAAAAGGCTACGTTTTGAGTCTTGAAATGCAGGTCGCGCCCCCATCCGTCGGCAGAAATATCCAGGTTGAAATCGGTGCCGGTACTTCCCTTGCCGAGTTGCCTGCGGTGCAGGTCGTTGTTGATGTACTGTACGCCTGTAACAAACCAGGAGTTCTGGCCCAGAAATTCGTATTGCCGCATCAACCTGAGTTCCGTTGTATAACTGTGGTATTGATCGATGTCGACCTGCCTTGGGGCGTAGGCCAGCGTATTGGGATCAATGACGTCGGCAATATTGGCCGGCTGGTTGAACTGGACGCTGCTGCGCGTACCCAGCACCGAAGAGGCGGTCCAGCTCAGGCGCGTGTGGTTGTCGAGTCTCCAGTGGAGGGTGAGTGATGGCAGGTATATTTCCGGACTGTAGTAATTGCGCGAACGGGTTGACTGACGCGGATTAGCCATGAACATACTGTCCGTCAGAGGCCCGGGGATTTGGTAGCTGTATTTGGAGCGCAACAGCGTCGCATTCAGGTTGAGCTTGTCCGAAAATTTATAATCAAGCACAGCGCCTTGTGCGTCGTAATTGGTGCTGCTGTTGTCGCGGTACCCGTCGGATACCCGTTTGCTGTAAAATGTGTAATACTGCAGGTTACCGACTTTCCCACCAATGGCATCATAGGTACTCAGCATACCGAATGAACCGGCCGAATTGGCCGATTCGAGGGAGAAAGCCCGCGTAGTATCGGGCGTTTTGATCCTGTAATTGAGCATACCGCCGAATTGTGCCCCGTATTGAAGGGCGCCGGTACCGCGCACCAGTTCAATGCGGCCCACTGCTTCCAATGGCAGGCTGAAGTGGCTGGCAGGATAGCCGTACATATCCGTGTTGGTGAGGATTCCGTTCGTCCGGATATTGAATTCCCAGCCGCGGTGCGGATCGAGCCCCCTGGTGGATATATTTATCTGGTTGCCGCTGCCATCCATGTCATAAACAAACACTCCGGGGACTTTGGCAAATATTTGCCGGGGTGACCTTTCCGCTACGTTGGCATCGAGGTTTTGGACATTGATCACCTCGTTTTTTTTGCCGCTCCAGAGGTAAGTTCCTTGTATTTGTGGCAGTCGTTGTATATTTTCGCGACGGGCACTGATGCTGACTTCGTCGAGTTGTCGCGATTTAAGCGTATCGGGTGTGTTTTGAGCAACAGACCACTTTGAAAGTAATAGAAAAAGGACAAATAATAGTAATTTTCTGTTCATCACATTTCATTTTAATGTGGGCAAATAACGCTACCTAAACCCTTAAGAACCGGTGAATCCGCATTAGAAAGTAATTAAAAAACGCGTTTTATATTTATAATAATTTGATTTTCAGAGCGTTGTTTAAAATGTTGTATTGGAGCCTTTGCCTGCTGCGCCCAGGAAACCCGGTGTGGCGTGGATTTTGTTGAAAGGCCCATGTGCCCTGAAAATCCGTTGACCTGATAATCCGGGCACTGAATATGAAAGTACTGCTGATTGAAGATGAACCGAAAATGGTTCGGTCGCTCAAGAAAGGTCTTGAAGAGCATTCGATCATCGTCGATACTGCCGATGACGGCTTCAAGGGGCGTCAGTTGGCGGAATCCAACAACTACACGGTAATCATTTCCGATATCGTTCTGCCCGAAATAAGCGGGCTCGAACTTGTGCGTACACTGCGTGAAAATGGCAATCACACGCCCGTCATACTGTTAACGGCGCTCGGGCAGACGGAAGACAAGGTGACAGGTTTCGAAGCCGGCGCCGACGATTACCTGACCAAGCCGTTTGAATTCAGGGAATTACTCGTGCGCGTACGCGCACTGGCGCGCCGCTCGGTCGATACCTATCAGTCGGAACATGTGCTCCGATACGCCGGGCTGGAGATGAATCTCGGAAGCAAGGAGTTTTTTCGCGAAAACCGGAAGATACAATTGACCCCCCGGGAGTTTGCCCTGATGGAGTACCTGATGCGCAATCCCGGCCGTGTTATATCCAAAACGGAAATTGCGGAACGCGTCTGGAACCTGCACTTTGACACAGGCACCAACTTTGTGGAAGTTTACGTCAACTTTTTGCGCAAAAAAGTAGAAAAGGGATTTGATAAAAAACTGATTCACACGCAGTTCAAGACCGGCTATATTTTCCGGGAAAAGGAATAAGACATGCAAATTCGCACACGGCTTACCATTCAGTTTATCCTGCTGGTAGCGGGTATTCTCCTGCTTTCGATGTGTTTTATATATGTCAAATTCAGGACGATCACCGAGGACGAATTTTATGACGGGTTGCGGTCCAAAGCGCTGATGACGGCGGAAATGCTGCTGCATGACGAGGATAAATTGAAGCCTCTGGAAAAGGAAAATGACGAGAATGGAGAGTCAACGCTTCCTTTTCGCGAGAATGTCATCATTTATGACGCGCATTTTCAGAAAATATTTGCCTTCAACCGGGCTGCGCCGCCTTTACCCGAAAAAATACTTCAGCGACTGAAATCAGGCCAGGAAATGCGCTTCCTGCACGGCAAATTGCATGCTATCGGTTTGCTTCACCGGAGTAAAAGCATGCAGGAGTATTTTCTCGTAGCCGAATCCGTGTTCGACCCCGAGGATTTGGTCAACCTCCGCAACATCCTGATCGGTACTTTCATTTTGTGTACGGGCATTGTGGCGGCCGGCGGCTGGTTCTACGCCGGTCAGGCTATGTCGCCTGTTGCCCGCATCGTCAACCAGGTGGACGGCATATTGCCTTCCGACCTGAGCGCCCGCCTCGATGCGCCGAATAACCATGACGAAATTTCGCGCCTTGTCAAGACATTCAACAGGATGCTCGAACGGATACAATTCGCCTTTCGGATGCAAAAGAGTTTTATTTCGAATGTGTCGCATGAGTTGAAAAATCCCATTTCCGTGATTATCGCGCAACTGGAGGTGACGCTTCAAAAAAGCCGGGGACCCAAAGAATATTGTGAAGTGATGGGTTCCGTTCTGGACGATGCTAAACAATTGAACGAGGTGGCAGAGAAACTGCTGCAACTCGCACGCCTGCACTCGGAAGGCGCCGATATCGCTTTCGAATACGTCCGACTGGATGAAATCATGCTGCAAACCCGCAGTTCGCTGCTTCGCATGCACCCCGATTATCACATTTCGTTCGATATTGAAGGTATTCCGGAAGACGAAAAACAGCTATGCGTACTCGGCAACGAACCCTTGCTCCGGTCTGCTTTTCAAAACCTGATGGACAACGGGTGCAAGTTTTCGCCGGACAAAAAGGTTGACGTTAAAATTTATTTCGATCCGACCGGCAGGCACCATGTGGAAATCATTGACTGGGGGCCCGGCATACCGCAAAAGGAGTTGCAATTGATTTTTCAGCCCTTTTACCGGAGTTCGCAGAATGTTCAGGTCCGGGGCTCCGGCATCGGACTTTCATTAGTCGACAGCATCCTGAAACTGCACCACGTGGCCCTGGAAATTGCATCTTCCGAAGGAGTGGGTACTACCTTCCGGCTAAGTTTTCCAGGTATTTAATCCGATCGCCGATATGAGAAATGTTCGACTGAATCCATCGGGCTATTCCAGCAGGGCACTCTTCTGGGCGCTTGTGTGTGCCGGTGTATTTTACGGCTGCGGTTACGAATCGATGGAAGAACCGGCCGAATACCGGGCTGCTACGGCAATCACCCTTGCCTGGAATAATTTATTGCTTGATCTGGAACGTCAGACTCCCGGTTACCGCGCGCCTGTCAGTGGCCGGATGTTCGCGTACGTGGAAATGTCGGCCTATGAATCCGCCCTTCCGGATCTGGACGGCTACACATCCATGGAATATTTCTGCCCGGGGTATGTCCGGCCGGTTTTCAGGTACCCGGACAACCAGTTTTACCTTCCCGCCAGTATCAATGCCGCTTATGCCGAAATACTCCGAAACTTTTTTGCCTCCGCGCCTGTGCAGTGGCTGAAACAAATAGACCGGCTTGAAGCTGAAAATGCATTGGAATTTTCCGGCAAGGCTGGGAATCAGGCAATTGAATATTCGCGGCAGTATGGAATATCTGTTGCCCGGAGCGTTTGGAAGTGGTCTGAAACGGACATCAACGGGCACGAAGGGAATTTAAAGAATTTTGACCTCAAATATTCGCCTCCCTTGTGTTCCGGCTGCTGGCAACCCACAGATTCCCATTCTTTGAATGCGGTGCTGCCTCATTGGGGCGCTATACGAACCTTCGTGGTGACCCCGGACGAATTTCCCGTCAAACCTCCGGTGCCATTTGAAGAAGAACCCGGTTCCGCTTTTTATACCGAGGCCATGGAGGTGTATTCCGTTTCGCGCCCCTTGTCGAGGGAAAATCACTGGATCGCCGAATTGTGGAGCGATGATTTGCCGGGTTTGACCGTCAGCTCGGCCGGGCGCTGGATATCGATCACCAGCCAGGCCCTGTCAAAAGCCCG
>JAKOXM010000460.1 GCA_029781095.1 Bacteroidota bacterium | reverse complement strand
TGCCGGTATGCCCATGCGCAGATTCCGTATGGCGATGCCATACTCGTCCCAGGGAAATTCGACATGCTTCAGCCAGGCGGCCGCAAACACATCCCGGTCAACGCGGGGCTGCTCCATCGCCTCCAGGGTGCAGGCCCACAGCACCTGCAAATCCAGATCATCATTCGGAATCATGTCCTCGGGCACCGGATCATATCCGGTCAGATGCAACGGGCCGTCACACCCTTCAAAAGGCTGCCCCAAGGTGCCACCCGCCGCTTTACCCAGCCAGCACCCCATCACTTGTTCCCGAAAATCACTCATCCCGTACTCCATTTATTGCATTGATATGACAATTTTCAGCGACGTTTCCTGCTCGTCAAAACGCTTTTGGAAAGCTTCATCGATCCGGGACAGCGGGATAACATCGCTAACCACCTTTAAATAACAAACCCTCACATTACCAATGGGAAAAACAAAAAAAGACAAGTCCAAACCAATTTTCTAAACTAATTTAAGCGCTAAACCACAAAAAAGCAAGAAAAATTTCATTTTTTGGCGAAAAGCTATTTTTTCATTTGACAAGGGATTAAATTAGTGTTAAACTAGTAAACATGAAACCTAAAACTGACAAAAAATATTCTTTAGCTCGTGTCGCTGCGGAGTTAGGCACGAGCAAGACTGCGGTTTCTTTTGTTGTCAATGGGATTGCCCGCGAGAAGGGTATCAGTGCTGCTTTGGAGCGGCGTATTCAGGACTTTTGCAAGGCGACCGGGTTTCGTCCCAACATCCATGCTCAACGGATGAACAGTCAATATGTCAAGAACGTTGGTGTATTAATTGACAGGAATACGGCGCTGGACGAGGAGACTCCGTTCAGCGACTACAATGCTTCGAAAGTGATTGGCGGGATTGCGGCGGCGGCTGATTCGGCCGGGTACCGTTTCAGTTTGCAGTTGTATAGCGAGGGCATGGATAACAGGAAGGTTTTCGAATGGTTCAAGAACAAGGAGATTGACGGTCTGATTTACTACGGCTTCGAGATGCCTTCAGACTGGCGCAAGACTTTCAGCGAGAATGATTTCAAGGTCGTCGGCGTTTCCATTGATCCGGCCTTTGGCATTCCTTGTGTCAATATCGACAATTACCAGGCCTCGCTGAACTTGACCGCACACCTGATTCGCAGAGGGCACCGGAAATTCATCTATATCGGCGGGGGACCGAAATCCTGGCCGGCCATCGAGCGCTACCGCGGATTCCGTGACGCCCTGCAAAAGGAGAATCTGGAATTTTCCGAGGAGGGGGATTTTTACCGTGCGGACTTTGTCCGGGATGTTGCCGAGCAGTATATCCGTGAGCGTTGGATGCATGGGCAGCTTGACGCTGATGCCATCGTCTGTGCCAATGACAATATGGCTGTCGGAGTCATACGCGCACTGACTGCGGCCGGATGCCAGATTCCCGAACAGATCGCCGTCACCGGAGCCGATAATATCCTGCTTGGACAATTCATCACTCCTCCCCTGACAACTTTCGATTACCTCCCTTTCGAGCAGGGCAAAGCCGCTTTCAAATTACTGCATGAACATATCACAAAACCAAAAATCCCCGCCAACATCCTCCTGAAGACAAGCTTGCTCGTGCGCCAATCGGGATGAAACAATAAGCATTCCCTCCTGAAAAATTTCCATCGCAAAATTGAGTTCCCTTGACGAACAATAGCAAATTCTGGTGGTCTTTGCACAAAAATTCGGCAGAAATTCTTTCTTTCAGCAAAAGACGTTTGAACAATTGGAACAAAAGATAGGGTTTCCCACAACGTCTGACACCAGTGATGACCTTGACCATGTGGTTGCCTCTTCGACGTTTTAGACGCTCAAGATAGATATCGCGAGAAATTTCCATTTTATTTATTCATGCTTGTTAACTGACATTTTTTTCCATTCCAGGGAGTTTTTGTTAATTTCAATCGGGACTTTATGTATGTTGGTTGATTTTATTCTGTTCGGGTGGGGCAGGGAAACATTTTCGGCCGGATTGTCGTCGGCAACTGCCTCAGGTGAAAATCCTGGAGGTGAAACAGCAAAGCGCAAATGGTATCTCGCTTCTTCGGAAAATCGCTGTTTGTCCGCAGATTATGCAGATGGG
>JAKOXM010000437.1 GCA_029781095.1 Bacteroidota bacterium | reverse complement strand
AATTTTGATATTTCACCGACCTATAAGGCGCCTGCTTCGGTGGTGAAAGTCTTCTCGCCTGCGGGGACCCTGCCGGCAAATGTGCTTGATTTTCAGACACTTTCGTTAAATATTCCGGCATCTGCGCCCGCCGATGCCGTGGTAGAGGACGTCGACTTGCATCTTCGGATCACCGGCGACGTTTTTGAAAAAAACCTGCGGGTAGAACTCGAAAACCCCGCGGGGATAACCGTGACGCTTTGGAATCAGGCGACCGGCTGTAGCGGGCCGCTTTGGGTCCGCTTCGACGACGAAGGCAATAGCAACAGTGATTGCGCTCAATTTACGACCAACCAACACGCCCGAATACCGTTCAACGGCGGGTTGCTGTCGGTATTCAAGGGGACGCAGCTCGCAGGTACCTGGAAACTGCGCATTCGCGACCTGAACGGGTACAGCGATATGGCAACGTTGACGGAGGCCCAATTAATCGTACGCTACAAAGCCTCGTTTTCTTCGGGTTTCCCCAATAACCTCACATTTCCGGGTCAGCTGACGCAGGTGACGCCAAACAGTTTCGTGGCGCCTGCCCCCCTGCTCGACAATTGCAGCGATGTTACGCTGAGCTATTCTGACGAGACAACCTCGAAATCATGCGCAACGGGTTTGACAGCCGTTGTTCAGCGCAGCTGGACGGCTCGCGATGCAAGTCACAATACCACCGGTTTTGTGCAGACCATCCGGCTCATGCGCCCTGGCCTCGAAGATGTGGTGTTGCCTCCCGATTATAATGAAATAGACGCCCCGGCATTCGAGTGCGGCAGCCCGTATCCTACGCCCGCCTGGATTGAAAGCCAGGGCAAGCAAGGCTTTCCCCATGTGTTTGGCCAGCCGAACGGATGCTCCGTCAACTGGTCATATACCGACGGGATCGTCGATGTTTGCCCAGGCTCGTACACCATCAACCGCAATTGGCTGATCATAGACGCCTGTTCCGCTCAATCCAGACAGGCGATGCAACAGATCCGTGTGCTCGACCGCAAGGAGCCGCAAATGAATTGCCCCGCCAACCTGACCGTTTCGACCGGGCTTTACAACTGCTGCGCCAACGTCAATCTGCCAGATGTGGTGGTGGAAGACGCCTGCTCGCCCATTGCCGGCCTGCTCGCCAAAGTTGTGGTTTTCAACCAATATTCCGGCGATACCGTCCAGGTAGCGAACGTGAGCGGCATGCTCACTTCTTTTCCCGGCAATAATACCGCCGACCCGGACACCCTTGCCGCCTTCGGCGTTACCGCCTGCCTGCCCGTCGGGTCGCACCATGTATATTATAAGGTGGAAGATGCCTGCGGAAACCAGAAAACCTGTTCTTTTAAACTTACTATTCGTGATTATACCGCTCCCGTGGCGGTAGGGAACAACACAATAATCGTTTCATTGAATGCCGACGATCCGAACGACTGCTACGAACCGGACGCCGGCGGCGCCTCCTTTGCCGGGGTGACGACGCTGCCTGCAACTACTTTCGACCAGGGATCATACGATAACTGCAACTTCGTTCGCGTCACGGTTCGGCGTCAGCCACCCTATTCGGCGTGTATACAATCGCTGAATGCTGTGAATGGCGGTCCTCCCTGCAACGATGCGTTCCCCGATGTGAAGAGCGAATACGCGCGGGCAACCGGCGAATCGGATTCCATCAAATTTTATTGCTGCGAAGCAGGCACTACCCAAATGCTGGTCTTGCGATGCTACCAGCTCGACGCGCAGGGCAATTTCAGCGCCGGGCCGGACGGCGCACCAATCTTTAATGAAGCGCTGGTTCAGGTGGAAGTTCAGGACAAACTGAAACCCGGGTGTCAATCGCCCCCCGATGTGACGGTATCCTGCGAGAATTTTGACCCGGGTCTGTCATCTTACGGATTGCCCGAACTTTTGGACAACTGTTGCCTCGACACCACAAAAAAGTACATGAATCTGCCAGGTTTGACGCATAACCCCGACTACACGTTGTTCGATACGGTGTGCAGCCGGGGCACAGTGCTGCGAACCTTTGTGGTACACGACTGCAAAGGGCAGACCAGTCAGTGTTCGCAACGTATTGTCGTGACCCACACCCTGAATTACGCCATCCGTTTTCCCGATGATGTGGTCGTCGCTTCATGCGATACGAGCGGTATTTACGGAAAACCAGTGTTCCACGGAGAGGATTGCGAACAGTTCGCCGTGTCGTATCATGATGCGGTATTCACTGTAATCCCCGATGCCTGTTATCAGATCGAGCGAACATGGCGGGTGATCAATCTGTGCGCATACCTGCCGGGTGCGGGTTGTGTCACAGTTCCGAATCCGACGCCGAGCGCTACGGCGACCGACCCGTCCAATATGGCCGGCCCCGTTGTTTCTCCGCCGGGCACCCAGGCGCCGTGGACGGCTTCCACGACGAAAATAACGCCCGCGGACCCGCAGCCAACGGATTACAGTTCGTTCTGGAACGGCACCCTCAACTGCTATGAATACAAGCAGGTTATCAAAGTACTCGATACCGAAAAGCCCTTGATTCTCGATTGCCCGGCCCCGTCACCTGATTTTTGCGACAGTTCGCAAAACGACGTTGCGCTCTGGAATCACCCGGAATGGACGGACCCGGTGCACCAGACGCACGACCTGAACGAGGCTTCCGTCGACTTGTCTGTCACGGCGACAGATTTGTGCGCGGGCGCCAACATCAATGCCAGGTACCTGCTTTTTCTCGACACGGACAACGACGGAATCATGGAAACGGTGATCAACAGCAACAATCCGCCGGCTCCGGGTCAGGTGAATGTCGACAACGCGGGTAATGCCAATTTCTCGGGGGGAACGCCGCGTCCTTTTGACAATCGCCCGGTAGCGGCCAATGAAATTTATCGCTGGGCAGTGCATCAAAGTACTAACGGAACGACTTTAAAAGCGTACGTGCAGTGGAAAACCCTCGCGCAATTGCCGGTTCCGGGCAATGCGTTCGGCACCCCGGGTATCGCCCCGCAGCTGCCGCACGGCAAACACAAGATCAAGTGGATCATTTCGGATGGTTGCGGAAACGAAACGTTCTGCGAGTACAATTTCAAAATCGAAGACTGCAAACCGCCGACGGTGGTGTGTCTCAACGGCTTGAGTGTCAATATAATGCCGACCGACATGGTGCAGTTGTGGGCAACCGATTTTCTGCAATACGTACAAGACAACTGCACGCCGCCCACACCGAACATCCCGACGCCGAACCAGATGGTTTTTGCCGTGCGCAAAGCAGGGCAGGGTACAGGCTTTCCGGCCGACGGTCAGGGCAGCCCGCTGACGAATATCGAATTTACATGTGCCGAT
Organism: Bacteroidota bacterium; assembly: GCA_029781095.1. Classification (GTDB taxonomy): domain Bacteria; phylum Bacteroidota; class Bacteroidia; order Chitinophagales; family Saprospiraceae; genus M3007. The sequence goes on along the minus strand of JAKOXM010000437.1, from coordinate 1,055 downwards.
CTCGGGCCGCAACAGGTTGAACTCTGGGCCCGGGACAAGGCGGGTAATGCCGCTTTTTGCATCGCTACCGTTACGATACAGGATAACGGAAACTATTGCGACCCGAACGATGATCCTGTCAATATCACCGTGGCGGGCGCCCTGAAAACCGAATCCGACGAGGGCCTGGCCGGCGCTATGGTCAACTTGCAGGGAACGCCTCCCAACAATGGTATTCCGATCGATCTGAGTACCGCCACGGACGACCAGGGCAATTATATTTTTAACGATGCCCTGCCGGTTGGCTCTAACTATACGGTGGTACCTTCGAAAGACGACAATCCGCTCAATGGTGTGTCTACTTATGATCTCGTGCTGATCAGCAAGCATATTCTCGGTCTGGAGCCATTCGACAGTCCCTATAAGATGATCGCGGCGGATGCCAACAAATCGAATTCGATCACGACCTTTGATATCGTGGAATTCCGCAAACTGATCCTCGGAATCTACAGCGAATTGCCGGACAATACTTCCTGGCGCTTCGTAGACAAGGCTTTTGTTTTTCCACAACCGACTAACCCGTTCTCTGTGCAATTCCCCGAAACAAAAAGCCTGGCAGATGTTCAAACCGATCAACTGGCCGACGATTTTGTGGGTATAAAAATCGGAGACGTGAACAATACGGCAATACCGAACTCCGTGACGAGCGTAAATGACAGGGCCGGGGGGATTCTGATGTTCGACGTTCAGGATCGCGATATGAAAGCAGGCGATGTAATTGATGTGAACTTTAAAAATGACATGAGAGTGCTTGGGTTTCAGTTGACCCTGAACCTGTCCGGTCTTGAAGTCGCCGACATCGTCGAATCGGAAGGCGTGAAACGCAACAATTTCGGTGTGTTTCCGGATGCACTCACCGTTTCTATCGATGGCGCGGGCGAGTTCACAGTGACATTCCGTGCAACGAAATCGGGCAAACTCAGCGACATGCTCGGCGTATCCAGCCGGATCACGCGCGCAGAAGCGTACAGCGCGATGACGAACCCTTCTTCGCCTTCGGCGGCGGAAAAGATGGA
>JAKOXM010000432.1 GCA_029781095.1 Bacteroidota bacterium | reverse complement strand
CTCCCCCGGAATACACGCATGACCCGCCTTAAAAAGTTATTCTGGAAATGTGCGAAAGGCACAGGTATTGCACTGGCCGGTATGTTGGCGCTGCTGTTCGTTTTGCCAGTTCTTTTTCCCGGCACCATTGCCGAACAGATCAAGGCGTGGACCAACGAAAGCATCGACGGCAAACTGGATTTTTCCAAAACCAGCCTTTCGTTCTTCGACCATTTTCCTTCACTGACGCTTACCCTCCACGATTTTTCTCTTACCGGTTCCGCGCCCTTTGCCAGCGACACCCTGCTTGCCGGCAAAGCGCTCGGATTCGGACTCAACCTGGCTTCTATATTTGGCAAAACACTGGAAGTCAATACCTTTTATGTCGATGATGCACGCATCAACGTACAGGTGGACGAAAAAGGCCGGGCCAACTACAATGTGTACAAGGGGACCCCGGACAGCACCGCCCGGTCCGACAGCAGCAATACCCGCATTAAAATACACGGTATTTTTTTCAAGCGATGCCGGTTGACCTATAACGACCGCTCCGTCCCGCTGCGCATAGAAGCCGCCGACTTCAATTACGAAGGTCGCGGCGACCTCGCCAACAGCCAGTTCGACCTGCAATCGAACATGAGCGCCGCCAGTTTCGATTTTGTGTACGACGGCACACCCTATTTCTTGCACCGGAAACTCAAAGCCGATCTGCTGACGGGCATCAATACGTCGTCTCTCGTTTTCCGCTTTGCCAAAAACGACCTGCTCATCAACAAACTGCCCGTCGATTTCTCCGGAAACATGGCCATTCTAAAGGACGGATACGACATCGACCTGAACGTCGTGTCCGGCACCACCGATTTCGGCAATATCTTTTCGGCGCTGCCCCCCGAATACGATCGCTGGTTTGCCGAAACCCGCTTCAGCGGACAATCGCAGATAAAAGTGGCGCTGAAAGGTCAATATCGCGCAGCCACCGCACAGGCGCCCGACCTCAGTGTGGGGCTTTGGGTGCACGACGGCTCCATCCAGTACAACAAAGCGCCCGCACCGCTTCAACACTTATGGGTGAATGCGACAATCCGCGTTCCGGCCCTCCGGCCCGACGAACTTTCCCTGAGCATGGATACCCTGAAATTCGACCTGAACGGCTCGAACACCAGTGCTTCGATGTTTGTAAAAGGCATCGATCAGCCTTACATCAAAACGGATATTCGCAGTCAACTCGACCTTGAATTGCTCGACAAAGCCCTGGGGCTTTCCGCGGTCGACCTGCGCGGCCGGCTCGCCCTCCAATTCCGCGCCGACGGAACCTACAGAAGCCACCAGAACCCCGACAAATCCGGCACAATCATTTCCATTCCTGCTTATCACCTCGACGCAGGCATTCAAAACGGCTATTTTAAACTGGATTCGCTGGAATTGCCCGTGCGGGATTTGCAGGCGCATATCCAGTCGGCCTGTTCAACGGGCAAATGGCAGGACATCAGTCTGGCAATCGATTCGCTCCATGCCGCACTCGGCAACGGAAAGGTAGCGGGCAGTTTTGCCGTCAATGGCCTGGAAAAAAGTGTTGTAAAAGCCAATTTGCAAGCCGATCTGCAACTGGAAGACCTCGCCCGCGCCTTTCCGGTCCGTGATTATGCTTTTAGCGGCGCTCTTTCTGCCAACGTGCAGGCAGAAGGCCGGGTGGATGCGGACAAAAAACTGTTTCCGGCCATCGCCGGCACATTGCAACTTAAAAACGGCCTGCTGAAAACACCCTATTATCCGAAGCCAATCGAACAGTTGGAGGTAAACGCCACCCTCAAAGGCAACAGCGGTACCTACAAAGACCTCGCGCTGCAATTACAACCGATTTCATTCAGGTTCGAGCAACAGTCTTTCACCCTCCGGGCCGATCTGCAGAATCCGGAAAACCTGCGGTACGACTTCAGTGCGGAAGGCACCCTTGACCTCGGCAAGATATACCAGGTTTTTGCCGTAAAAGGTTACGATGTAACCGGTTTGCTGCAAGCCGACCTCAGTGCGCAGGGCACCGAGGCCGATGCAACGGCCGGGCGTTACGAACGTCTGCAAAACAAAGGCACACTGCGGCTGTCGAGGCTGGAGTTTCGCAGCAACGATTACCCCGACCCTTTTTTCGTGCCGGGCAGCACGCTGCGTTTCGAGCAGGATAAGGCCTGGTTGTCCGACGCCGTGATTCGGTACCGGAAAAACGAGTTTACGTTAAACGGCTATGCGCGGAATATGATCGGTTATGTGCTTGGGGGCAGCCTTCTGGAAGGGCAGTTGAGCGTAAGCAGCCCCCGGGTAGTGATCGACGATTTTATGGCCCTGTCTTCAGCATCCGCTCAGGCGGCGGAGCCTGTGGCATCGAAAGCGCCCGCAGGCGTCGTTTTGCTACCTACCGACATGTATCTCAGCCTGAAAGCCTCGGCAAAAGAGGTCGTTTATGGACAAACCAATATCCGGAATTTTAGCGGCGAACTG
>JAKOXM010000414.1 GCA_029781095.1 Bacteroidota bacterium | reverse complement strand
GGGTCGTCCAGAATATCCGAAGCATTGAAAGTCAGTTTTTCAGGCGCGACTTCGCGTGGTTTACCCGGCGTTTTCACGCATATTTTTTTTACTGCAATACCGGGCAAATTGCTGTTTTGCAATACATCCAGCAGACCTTTTCCCACAACACCAAGTCCGAACAGGCCAATATTGCGCGTTTGTTTTATCATCCTTCAGGCGGCTATTGTTGCGTTTGTTTCGTGCAATTCGGCACTTGCTGCCGCTAAAAATTCATCGAGGAGCAGCCCCAGTTTTTCCGTTTCGATCAAAAAGCCGTCGTGGCCGAAACTCGAATGGATTTCTTTGAAAACCGCTCCCGGAATATGTTTCGCCAGAAAAACCTGCTCTGACAAGGGAAAAAGTACATCCGTGCTGATGCCGACAACCAGGGTTGGTACTTGCAGGCTTTCAAGGACTATCTCAATATCACCCCGGCTGCGACCCACATGATGCGAATCCATCGCCTGCGTCAACCGATAATAGGAAAAGGCGTTGAAACGCCGGGAGAGTTTTTCACCCTGGTATTGCTGGTATGTTTGCGCCTTGTAATTTTCCAGGACGGGCCTGTCGTCCGTCTGCGCTTCCGAATAGGTGCTGTAATGGCGATAGGAAAGCAGGGCTGTCGCCCTTGCCGCCCGCATACCCGCGTCGCCGGCCTGCCCGAAACGGCGGTGCCAGGTGCCGTCGGCCTCGATGGCCATGCGCTGGGCTTCGTTAAAGGCAATGCCCCAGGCGGAATGCCGGGCATTTGTAGCGATCAAGGCAAGGTTCCGGATTATAGTCGGTTGAAGGATGGCCCATTCCAATGCCTGCTGTCCGCCGAGGGAGCCGCCGAGCAACAGGTGTATCTCTTTAATATTCAAATGGTTGCGAAGCGCCTCATGCGCCGCAACCATATCCCGTATCGTGACGACGGGGAAATCGTGGTAGTAGGGTTCGCCCGATTCCGGATTTTGCGAAAGCGGCCCCGCTGTGCCGTAACAGGAACCGAGTATGTTGGCACAGACGATGTAATAGTCGCGGGGATTAAAGGGTGCGTCAGGACCGAACAGCCCGGCCCACCAGTCGAATACGTCCGAGTTGGCGGTGAGCGCATGACACACCCACACGACCGGATTGTTCGGATTGCCGTAGGTATGGTAGGCGATGGTGGGCGAAGCCAGGTAACCGCCGCGCTCGAGCGGTATTCCCGATTTTATCTGAAAATGTTGTTCACTCATATTGGCGATGATTGTTAATTGTTGGGAGGACGGGTTTTTGGGAGTTTTGGACAGGATTTGCAGGATTGTATTTTCGTCGGCTGCGCCGACATTTTAACCTGAAAATCCTGTCCAAAAAACCTCTCTACACCTCCGCGAGTTTCGACGGGATACCGGTATCGATCTTGTCAAGCGCCTGCTCAAAATCGGCGATGATGTCGTCGATATGCTCGATACCCGCAGAGATACGGAGCAGCGTAGGCACTACGCCTGCTTTGCGTTGCTCTTCGTCGCTGAGTTGCTGGTGCGTCGTCGCAGAAGGCTGGATGATCAGCGTCTTGGCGTCGCCGACATTGGCGAGGTGGCTGACGAGTTTCAGGTTGTCCACCACGGCGGTGGCGTTTTCTTTCGAGCCTTTTACCACGATGCTGAGTACCCCGCCATACCCGTTGCGCAAATATTTGTCTGCCAGCGTCTTATACGGACTTGATGCGAGCCCCGGGTAATTCACCCATTCTATTTTCGGGTGATTTTCGAAGTATTTTGCAAGCGCCAGGGCATTGTCGACCGTGCGTTGCACGCGCAGTGAAAGCGTTTCGAGGCCTTGCAGCAGCAGGAATGAATTGAAGGGGCTCAGGGCCGGGCCGAAGTCGCGCAGGCCCTCCACACGGGCGCGGATGATGAACGCGATATTGCCGAAAGGTCCGTCGGTGCCGAATACTTCCCAGAATTTCAGGCCGTGGTAGCCTTCGCTCGGCTCTGTAAACTGCGGATATTTACCGTTGCCCCAGTTGAAGTTGCCGCCATCTACGATGACGCCGCCGATGCTGGTGCCGTGACCGCCGATCCACTTCGTGGCAGATTCCACCACGACGTGTGCGCCGTGTTCGAGCGGGCGGAACAGGAAGCCGCCTGCGCCGAAGGTATTGTCCACGATCAGCGGCAGGTCGTGTTTTTTCGCGAGGGCCGCAAAACGCTCGAAATCAGGAATATTGAAGCCCGGGTTGCCGATGGTTTCGAGGTACAAGGCCTTCGTATTGGCGTCGATCAAGGCCTCGAAACTTTCGGGCTTGTCGCCGTCGGCGAAGCGCGCTTCGATGCCGAGGCGTTTGAAAGCGACTTTAAACTGGTTGTAGGTGCCGCCGTAGAGGTAAGTGCTGGTAACGAAGTTGTCGCCTGCCTGCAGAATGTTGTTCAGTGCGATAAACTGAGCCGCCTGCCCGGAACCGACTGCCAGGGCAGCCACGCCGCCTTCCAGCGCCGCGATGCGTTTTTCGAACACATCGGTGGTTGGGTTCATGATGCGGGTGTAAATGTTGCCGAACTCCTTGAGCGCGAACAGGTTGGCGCCGTGCTCCGAGTCGTTGAAAACGTAGGAACTCGTCTGATAGATGGGTACGGCGCGGCTGTTGGTAGCGGAATCGGGCGTTTGGCCGGCGTGCAGTTGCAGGGTTTCGAAGCGAAGTGGTTGATTTGCCATAGTTTTGGAAAGTTTTAATGACGGAATGTCGAATGACGAAAAACAAAAAGACCTCCCGGGCACAGGGCCCGGGAGGTCTTTTCGCAGAAAACTGAAGTTAAGTTAAACGTCAGTCTGTGTTGTTACGCGAAAATCCTTGCCTCTGGCCGACATGCCGGAATGCACAGCAACAACACATGCAGTCAACTGCATTGCCGAACGTACAAGGATTGATATTTGCGTAATTAATTCTCATGCCGCAAAGAACAGCCTATTTAATCCAAACGACCAAACCCTTAAATGTTAAAAATTCTTTAATTCTGAAAAACGACCGGTTTGGCAAATGGTAATCCGGGATATTGG
>JAKOXM010000412.1 GCA_029781095.1 Bacteroidota bacterium | reverse complement strand
CCCATGACCGCGAGGTCGAATTTTCGTACCACATTGTCCATCAGGCCGTACGGGTCTTCACCGGGGGATGCCAGTCCGTACAGCAGCGCCCAGTACCCCAACAAAATAGTGACGGCCGTTCCGATCAGCCACCTCGGCGGCAAGGTGGTGGCGAGAAAGGCCGCCAGCCCGTATCCCAAAGCCAGTCGCGGCATTACGCCGAGGAAGCGAAGTTTGTCCCAGTCTTTCCAGAAAAAGGGGTATTTGGCCAGCAGCAACCCGATGGCAAACAACAGCAGCGTGCGTTTCAGGATTTTTTTGCCGAGCTCGGCATTGAGTCGACGACCGTATTTTTCAAATGAAAACCACATGGACACCCCGATGATGAACATGAACGAGGGAAACACGAGGTCGGTGGGTGTGCAACCGTGCCAGTCGGCGTGTTCGAGCGGCCCGTATACGTGCAGCCAGGTACCCGGCGTGTTCACGACCAGCATGAAAGCAATAGTAAGGCCGCGGTAAAAATCAATGGAGAGGTAGCGCACGGGGAGGAGATTGTCTGGAAAAAAATGTTTACCGGGACATCGGAGGTATGCCGACAAAGGAACGAAAGAAAGTTCCAAAATTGCAAGCAGCAAGCCGTATAAATGACCAGGAGCCATCACGGGTTTTCGCGTGATGGCTCCTGGCCGGATAATAATTACAGGAAATTCCGGGAGTCTCTTAATCGGGCATTTTCGAATTAATGGCCATCAGGAACTCCTGCCGGGTGTTCTCATTGAGGAATTTTCCGGAATACTCAGCCGTAATAGTGCTCGCGCCGTGATGCTCAATGCCCCTGGCCTGTACGCACATATGCCTGGCGTCGATATACACGGCCACGTCTTCCGTTTTCAGGGTGCGCCTGAGTTCTTCCGCAATCTGGACTGTAAGCCGTTCCTGTACCTGTGGGCGGCGACCGTAGAAATCAACGATACGGTTGAGTTTCGACAAGCCGACAACCCGGCCGTTGGGAATATACGCCACGTGCGCCACACCGAAAATCGGCTGAAAATGGTGTTCGCAGGTGCTTTGCAGCGGAATGTTGCGCTCGATGACCAGCCGTCGGTACCGGTATTTGTTCTCGAATGTGGTGATCGTCGGTTTGTTTTCAGGGTTTAAGCCACGGAAAACTTCGTTGACGTACATTTTTGCTACCCGGCGGGGAGTGCCGCGGAGGCTGTCGTCGCGCAGGTCGAGACCGAGAATATTCATGATCTCGGCAAAATGATCCGATATACGCTCTATTTTCTCCGCGTCGGACAGGTCAAACGCGTGTGGGTTCATCGGGGTATCAATGGCTGTCGCGACGTGCATGTCACCAAGATCGTCTGTGTCAGCAAGGCCGTCGAGGTGGCCGTTCAGCGAATAGTCCAGCATGGGTGATGGTTTTGATATTTGAAAGTGAGGATTTTTATGGAAGCACCCAAACAACCGCGATGATCGCCGGAGCTTTTCTGAAACATCACCAAAGACGGATTTGTTTAATCTTTTGTCGCACCATTGATTTGGATTCTCAACAAAATGTTCTCCGGCAGACATTTCCGGCACATTTATGTGTGTCCCGGGACCTGATCTCTTTTCCGGAATCAGGTCCCGGGCTTTGGCGCTTAAGCGCGTAATTTGCTGAACTGTACGTTCGCGTGGATTTTCACTTCGTCGGATACCACTGCGCCGCCGGCTTCCGTCACGGCGTCCCAGCGGAGGCCGAATTCTTTGCGGTTCAACTTGCCGGACACCTCGAAAGCAGCCTTGAGGTTGCCATATGGATCCACTGCGGTGCCGCCGAATTCCGCTTTCAGCGAAACAGGCTTCGTGATATCGCGGATTGTCAGGTTACCTTCAAGTTTAAATTCGCCGTCGTCGGTTTTTTTGATGCCCGTGGAGTGGAAAAGGATTTCCGGAAATTTTTCGCTGTTGAAAAAATCGTCGCTGCGCAGGTGGTTGTCGCGCATGTCCATGCCCGTGTCTATGGAAGCGGTATCAACCTTGAAATCGATCTTGGCGGTAGAAAAATCGTCGCCATCGGTGCTTAAATCGGCTGAAAACGTTGAAAATTTTCCGGACACTGTCGCTATCACGAGGTGGCGGACGCGGAATGTTACTTCGGAATGGGCAGGGTCGAGCTGCCAGATTGTAGATGCCATGTTGATTTGAATTTTTTCGATGAAAGTATGTCCGTGTAACAAGGCAGCAGAAAAATAGTTGTCGAAACACTTAAATTCTTGACAACTAATTTTGAATAAACCTGAAATCTCGCCCTGACTGCTTTATTTGCAGGCTCAAAAGAGGTCAAAAACATATTTTTTATACCTTTTCGGCTACTTATCGCGTGTTTAAATTTTAACGCCGCATGAAACAAAATTTGCCGCTTGTAACCCGGTGACTAAAATTTAAAGACGCTCTTAATTACCTGGCACTCTATGAAAATTCTGATCCTCACTGCCGCCTGTTTGGCTGCTGCTCTCCTGTTTCCGCCCGCGTCATCGCCACCGCCCGACGATTATGCTGCGGGAAATAACTGGCTTGCATATGGCGGTACGCCTGCATCCAGCCGTTATTCGGCACTCGACGCGATCAACGTCCAAAATGTTGGCAATCTGAAACTCGCATGGGAATTCCACACCGGCGATGTCGCCTCCGGCAACCGCAGTCAGATACAGTGTAACCCCCTGATTATAAATGGTGTGCTATACGGCGTGACATCCCAGTCCAAACTGTTTGCCATCAATGCATCTACCGGGCGGCAGATATGGAAATTCGATCCTTTCGAGGTGCTCGGCGGCGAAAACTCCTGGGCGGGTACCTGCCGGGGGCTTGCGTATTGGGAGCAAGGCATCGACAAACGCATCCTCTTTGCGGCCGGCTCCTACCTGTTCGCTATCGACGCGCACTCGGGTATCCCGAAGTTTGAATTTGGCGACAACGGAAAAATTGATCTCCGCGAGGACCTCGATTATCCGAAAAAAGACTTTTTTATCGTGTCCAATACCCCCGGCGTCATTTATAAAGATATGATTATCATGGGTATGCGCCTTTCGGAAGGCCTGGATGCCGCGCCGGGTCATATCCGCGCCTACGACGTTCAATCGGGTCATCGCCGCTGGATTTTTCACACCGTACCCCATCCCGGCGAATACGGATACGACACCTGGGACGACCCGGATGCCTGGCAGCGCATCGGCGGCGCCAATTGCTGGGCCGGCATGTCGGTCGATGAAAAACGCGGTATCGTGTTCGCCGCCACCGGTTCGGCTACCTATGATTTCTGGGGTGGTTACCGTCAGGGGCAGGACCTGTTTTCCGACTGTATTATTGCGCTCGATGCCAACACGGGTAATCGCATCTGGCACTACCAGACCGTTCACCACGACCTCTGGGACCGGGATCTTCCTGCGCCGCCGAACCTTGTAACTGTGCAGCACAATGGCAAAACAGTGGATGCCGTGGCGCAAATAACCAAACAGGGATTCGTGTTTGTGCTCGACCGCGAAACGGGCAAGCCGCTGTTTCCCGTGAAAGAGATAAGGGTGCCGCCCTCGGCGCTGGAAGGCGAAAAAGCCTGGAAAACACAGCCGGTACCCACCTTGCCCGAACCGTTTATGCGACAAAAGTTCACTGAAGAAGACATTAATGACCTTACCCCGGAATATAAGGCCGAGTTGCTGGCCCAATTCCAGGCGCTTCAGTCGGGGAATATGTGGAACCCGCCGTCCCTGCAGGGCATCGTGCATTTTCCCGGCTTCGACGGCGGCGGCGAATGGGGCGGGGCTGCTTTCGACCCGAGTTCCAACTGGCTGTACGTCAATGCCAATGAAATGCCCTGGGTAGTGAAAATGGTAAAAAACGAACCCGGGCAATCCATCGGCCAGGCGTTGTACGTCGCCAATTGCGCCAACTGCCACGGCCTCGACCGCCGTGGCAACAACAATGCATTTCCGACGCTCATCGACATCGGGAAGAAGCGGACGGCCCTGCAGATAGACACCATGTTGCGAAACGGGAAAGGTACGATGCCCTCCTTCCGCCATCTGCCCGAAGCCGAGCGCAAGGAACTCATCCGTTATATGCTCGACGAAAAACCCGCCGGCCCGCAAAAAGAAATCACTGCGGAAGAACTGGCCTTTCTGCCGCCCTACACCATGACCGGCTACAACCGCTTCCTGACAAAAGACGGTTACCCGGCCATCAAGCCGCCCTGGGGCACGCTGAACGCCATCAACCTGAACACCGGCAAGATCGAATGGAAAGTCCCGCTCGGCGCCTTCGATGCGCTCAGCCAACAGGGTATTCCGCCTACCGGCACGGAAAACTACGGCGGGCCGGTCTGCACCGCCGGCGGGCTCGTATTTATCGGTGCATCCAAAGATGAGAAGTTCCGGGCCTTCGACAAAAAAACGGGTAAATTACTGTTTGAAACGACGCTTCCGGCGGGCGGCTATGCCACACCTGCCGTTTATTCAGCCAAAGGCAAACAATACGTGGTGATCGCCTGCGGCGGCGGAAAAATGGGCACGAAATCGGGGGATAGTTATGTGGCATTTACGGTGGAGTAGGTATTTTACCGTAATTTTGCGCTGCTATTAACGGGGATCGCCCTGCCACCACCGGGCTATTCGCCGTATACTGCAATGCTAAAGGTGTTTTGGATTTTCCGGAATGCTTTTTTCTGTCTTCAGGCCTCTGCCTGGAACCGGTAACGTTTACTGAACAACAACAACATATGACGCAAGTCGCGCCCTACCAGCCCAAAAACAAGATACGCCTCGTCACCGCCGCCAGCCTGTTCGATGGTCACGACGCAGCCATCAATATCATGCGCCGCATCATGCAAAGCAGCGGCGCCGAGATCATTCACCTGGGTCACAACCGCTCGGTTCAGGAGATCGTGGACTGTGCTATTCAGGAGGATGTGCAGGGCATCGCCATCACCTCCTACCAGGGCGGTCACATGGAATTTTTCAAATACATGTACGACCTCCTGAAAGAGCGCGGCGCCGGCCATATCAAAATATTCGGCGGCGGCGGCGGCACCATTCTGCCTTCGGAAATCGAAGAACTCCAGGCTTACGGCATCACGCGTCTGTACCACCCCGACGACGGTCGTAAAATGGGCCTTCAGGGCATGATCAACGACGTTTTGCAGCAGTGCGACTACCCGCTCGGCTTTTCCATCAACGGCGAGTTGAAGCACCTGGTAACTCCGGGCCTCCTTCCCGGAGGCACGACGCCCATGCCCGATCCTTCGGCCGTAGCGCGCCTGATCACCATTGCGGAAAACAACCCTGATTTCTACGAAAAGGAGGTCGCACCCAATATTACCGCCCACCACACCCCGGTTCTGGGCATCACCGGCACCGGCGGCGCGGGCAAATCCAGCCTCGTGGATGAACTGGTACGGCGTTTCCTGCTCGATTTTCCCGATAAAACCATCGCGATTGTGTCGGTAGACCCGTCCAAGCGCAAGACGGGTGGCGCCCTGCTCGGCGACCGTATCCGGATGAATGCCATAAGCCCGCAGGTTTCGGGGCGCGTGTATATGCGCTCGCTCGCCACCCGGCAGAGTAACCTGGCGCTGTCGAAATACGTGCACGCCGCGGTTGATATCCTGAAAGCGGCCCGATACGACCTCATTATACTCGAAACCAGCGGTATCGGACAAAGCGATACCGAGATCATTGACCACAGCGATGTGAGCCTGTACGTGATGACGCCCGAGTTCGGGGCCGCGACGCAACTGGAAAAAATCGACATGCTCGACTTCGCAGATGCGATCGCCATCAATAAATTTGACAAACGCGGCGCGCTCGACGCCTTGCGCGACGTGCGCAAACAGGTGCAGCGCAACCGCAACGCCTGGGACGTGGCCGTGGACGACATGCCCGTGTTCGGCTGCATCGCCAGCCAGTTCAACGACCCCGGCGTTAACCAGTTATACGGCCGAATCATACACCTCATCAACGAAAAATGCAAGACGGACTGGCATTCCGGCTATACGGCTACCAATGAAGTATCTGAAAAAATATACATCATTCCGCCGCAGCGCACGCGCTACCTCTCCGAAATCGCCGAGACCAACCGCAAGTACGACCACGACGTGGATCAGCAGGTGGCGATCGCGCGCAAGATGTGGAGCCTGAAAAATGCCCTGGAGACCGTCGATGATGGGCGGTCGACGGTTGACCCGGAGGTTTTGAAGGTGCTTAAAAAGCGGTACGAAGAACTGGAAGCCCAGATCGACTGGCGCTGCAAACGCATCCTGGAAGGCCACGAGGACATGAAAAAACGGTACGCTGCCGACGAATACGTGTACCATGTGCGCGACAAGGAAGTTCGGGTAAAGACTTATACCGAAAGCCTCTCGCACACACGTATACCGCGTGTGGCTTTCCCGAGGTTCAGGGATTGGGGCGAAATTCTGCGCTGGCGTTTGCAGGAGAACGTGCCCGGCGAATTCCCCTATACGGCAGGCGTTTTTCCGTTCAAACGCGAAGGCGAAGACCCCACGCGCATGTTTGCCGGCGAAGGCGGCCCGGAACGTACCAACAAACGTTTCCACTATGTCTCCAAAGGGCTGCCTGCCGCGCGCCTGAGCACAGCGTTCGACTCGGTGACGCTGTACGGCGAAGACCCCGACTACCGCCCCGATATATACGGCAAGATCGGCAATTCCGGTGTGTCGGTATGCTGTCTCGACGACGCGAAAAAACTCTATTCCGGCTTCGACCTCTGCGACCCGAAAACCTCGGTGTCCATGACAATCAACGGCCCCGCGGCTACGATTGCGGCATTTTTCATGAATGCGGCAATCGATCAGCAATGCGAGCGATACATCCGGGAAAATAAACTGGAGCACCTCGTAGAGGCAAAATTGAAGGAAAAATACGACGACAAGGGTTTGCCTCGCCCGCGATACGGCGGGGCTGCAAGTGATGCACTCCCGGAAGGGAACAACGGTCTGGGACTCATGCTGCTGGGCCTCACGGGTGATGAAATTCTGCCCGGGGACGCTTATGAAAAGATAAAATCATACGCGCTCTCTGCCGTGCGCGGCACGGTGCAGGCTGATATTCTGAAGGAGGACCAGGCGCAGAATACCTGCATTTTCAGCACGGAATTCAGCCTGCGCGTGATGGGTGACGTGCAGGACTATTTTATAAAAAACAAGGTTCGAAACTTTTATTCGGTATCCATTTCCGGCTACCACATCGCCGAAGCAGGGGCCAATCCGATCTCGCAACTGGCATTCACGCTTGCCAACGGCTTCACATTTGTGGAATATTACGCCTCGCGCGGCATGAAAGTCGACGACTTTGCACCCAATCTGTCGTTCTTTTTCTCGAACGGAGTCGACCCCGAATATGCCGTGATCGGCAGGGTGGCGCGGCGCATCTGGGCCAAGGCCATGCGCTTCAAGTACGGCGCCAACAAACGCAGCCAGATGCTGAAATACCATATTCAGACCTCCGGCCGCTCCCTGCACGCCCAGGAAATCGCATTCAACGACATCCGTACGACGCTGCAGGCCCTGTATGCCATTTACGACAACTGCAACTCGCTCCATACCAACGCATACGACGAGGCCATCACCACGCCGACGGAAGAATCGGTACGCCGCGCCATGGCTATCCAGTTGATCATCAACCACGAACTGGGCCTGTCCAAAAACGAAAATCCGCTGCAGGGTTCCTTCATCATCGAAGAACTGACCGAACTGGTGGAAGAAGCCGTACTGGCCGAGTTCGACCGCATCACCGAGCGCGGCGGCGTGCTGGGCGCCATGGAAACCATGTACCAGCGCGGCAAGATCCAGGAAGAAAGTCTGTACTACGAAACCCTCAAGCATACCGGCGAACTGCCGATCATTGGCGTCAATACATTCCTGAGCAAGGAAGGCTCGCCGACGATCCTGCCCAAAGAAGTGATACGGGCCGGGGAACAGGAAAAAGAAGCGCAAATCCAGACGCTTCAAAACCTGAAAAAAACAAATGAACAGCGCGCAAAAGAAACCCTTCGCCGCCTGCAGCAGGTAGCGGTAAAGAACGGCAATCTCTTCGCCGAACTCATGGAAGCCGTGAAAGTGTGTTCACTGGGGCAGATCACGCACGCACTGTATGAAGTGGGCGGGCAGTACCGCCGGAACATGTAACGCCAACCTCCGGTTGGCTCATTACAAGCCAACCGGAGGTTGGCGTTACGGTTATTCTTTTTCGCCTTCCACATATGCCATCGGTACAGTCAGTTTTAATCCGCCGGACTTCAGGGAATGCGAATTCAGGTTTTGTTCCAGCGCTGAAAAAATATCCGGTATTTCTTCTTCCGGCAAAAGACTTTTCCAGGAAGACAACCAGCCCAGTTTGACAAAGTAGTGATTCAGGAAAGCGCTCCCGTCCAGGAATTTCATTTCAAAGTTATCTTCAAAGTACCGGGTTACGGCAAGCCCGTTATCCGTAAAGAGTTTTGTGATACTCTGTATGGTGCCGCGATGCTCCTGGTGGGATATTAATGTTTCTGCTATCTTTTCCCGGCGAAGTTGCCTTAGCGTCGCTTCAAATATGTTGTAAAACTCCTTCCAGTGGCCGTTCAGGTTTGTTGTCAGTACAAGTTTGCCTTTCGGCTTTAAAACGCGATGACATTCCCGGAAGACGACCGGAGGGTTCTCGAAATTGTTGATACCCAGATTTGAAACAATCAGGTCAATCGAATTGTCGCCAAACGGGATTTGCTCCGCCGTGCTGTTGATCATTTCGACATTGTCCAGTCCGTAATTTTTGATTTTTTTGTTTGCCCTTTTATGAGCGTTTTTCCAGGGATCAATTCCATACAGTTTACAGGATTTTCCAAGCCGGCCGGCAAGTTCCAATAAAGGAAAACCCGTGCCCGAGCCAAGATCAATAACCGTAAGATTCGGTTTTAATTCCAGGTGTCTGAATAGCAACAAGCCAAAGGCCGCGCTCCACAAGGGAAGTTCATCATATGTATCAATAAACCCCTGGTTGTCTTCAAATTTATAATCGAGATAGTCCGCCATATTCGGTTTTCCCGCCGTTTTATTGCTTTTCCTGGTTATTAATTATTTCTTTATCAGTGTTTTATGCGCTTTTGGCAATTATTTTGATTGTAATAT
>JAKOXM010000391.1 GCA_029781095.1 Bacteroidota bacterium | reverse complement strand
CGGCGCCGCTTCCATCCGGATACGGGGCGCCAACTCGATCACGGGTTCCAGCGAGCCTTTGTACGTGATCGACGGCATTCCTTTCCAGGGCGACGGGGTGACGGTGGCCGGATTCGACTGGGCCGGCGGCGCCAACGGCCAGAACCGGGTAAACCCGCTTTCCACCATCAACCCGAACGACATCGTCAGCATCGAGGTACTAAAAGATGCTTCGGCTTCGGCCATCTACGGCGCCCGCGCCGCCAACGGCGTGGTGCTCATCACCACCAAACGCGGCAAAAAGGGTGAAAGCAAAATTTCCTACAACGGTTATTACGGCAGCCAGTCTTTGCCTAATAAATTGAAAATGATGAATTTGCAACAATACGCCGATTACCAGTTGCAAATTTCGCAGGACCTGGGCCTGCAACCCAACCAGCGTTACCTCGACCCATCGCTGCTCGGCACGGGCACCGACTGGCAGAATGAAATTTTCCAGACGGCGGGCATGACCAGCCATCAGCTCTCCGTATCGGGCGGCACCGACAAAACCAATTACGCAGTTTCGGGCGGCTTCTTTCAACAGGACGGCATCGTGATCGGCTCCAACTTTGACAGATATACTGCACGGGTGAGCCTCGACAACCAGGTGAAAAGCTGGTTTAAAGTGGGCGGTTCGCTCGCCTATGCCAAAACGAAAGAAAAAATCACCCTGAACGACGGCGGCGACGGCGTGATCATGCAGGCCCTGCTCAGCCAGCCCGATATAGCCGTGCGCGACCTCAGCGGCAACTACGCCGGCCCCGACGTGCAATTCACGTCCGCAACGTACAATCCGGTGGCGGCGGCCTTGCAACGCAACAATACCCTCGACCGCCAGCGCCTCATGGGCAGCGTATTCGGAGACGTCAGCCTGTTCAAAGGCCTGACTTTCCGTTCGGAAGTTGGTTTTGACGACAACCACAACCTCAACAGGGCATTTCAGCCTACCTACAAATGGGGAGTCCTGATCAATACGGAAAACCAGCTGCGGCAACGCGAGGAAAGCAGTTTTTTCTGGGTCTGGAAAAATTACCTGACTTACAACATCCTGTCCAACGAGAAACACAGCCTGACGGCGTTGCTGGGTCAGGAAGCACAAAAATCTTCCTGGGAAGGCTCGCAGGTGACCAAAAAGAACTTCGCTTCCAACGACATTCAGGTGTTGAGCGAGGGCGACGACGTGACTTCCCGCACCACCGGCTGGAAAGATGCGGCAGCCATCGCCTCCTATTTCGGGCGATTCAATTACAGCCTCTACGACCGCTATCTGTTCACCTTCACCATGCGCGCCGACGGCTCCTCAAAATTCGGCCCCGAAAACCGCTGGGGTTATTTTCCCTCTGCGGCCTTTGCCTGGCGCATCGGCAGCGAGCGCTTCATGCAGGGGCTCAACACAGACTTGAAGCTGCGGGTCGGTTACGGCGAAGTTGGCAACCAGGCCATCGCCAATTACCTGTACGGTTCTTCGCTGGTCGCCATCAATTCGCCTTTCGGAACGGCTTACCGCCTGGAGAAAATTTCAAATCCGAAACTGAAATGGGAGGCAACCAAACAGTTCAACGTAGGCCTCGATATGGCGCTCGTAAAAGGCCGGATTGATTTTTCCATCGATTTTTACAACAAGCAGACAAACGACATGCTGCTGCAGCTCTCCGTGCCGAGTTATCTCGGCGGTACGGGCTGGCAGGATATCCGCGCGCCGTTCGCCAATGTGGGCAAAATGGAAAACAAAGGCTTCGACCTCTCGCTCCATACGCACAATATCGACCTCAAAAAATTCAAGTGGAGCACCGACCTGACCTTCTCGCGCAACCGCAACAAAGTGCTCGAACTCGACGACGCCAACCGCGTTTACTGGCGCAACCTGTACTGGTACAGCGAATTCCAGACCGCGACGAAAACCTACGCCGGCCAGCCGCTCGGTCTGTTCTACGGCTACCAGGTGGAAGGCATTTTCACCGACCAGCAGGACATCCTGAATCATGCTGTACAAATTCCCGACCCGAGCAACGACGGCAAAAACCTGGTCGACAAACGCACCGGCGTCTGGATCGGCGACGTCAAATTCAAGGACCTGAACGGCGACGGCGTGATCAATACCGAAGATCAGACCATTATCGGGAATCCGAATCCGGATTTCACGTTCGGCTTCAACAACTCGTTCTCCCTCGGCAATTTCGACCTGATCGTGTATTTCACAGGCTCCTACGGCGCCGATATCCTGAACTATTCACGCGTACAGATCGAAGGCATGACCAACGTGTACGCTAACCAGGCCGAAACCGTGTTCAACCGCGCCATGTACGGCCTCCGCGACCCGAACGGTTCGGATCTCGACCCGGCCAACGTGTACCTCGCCAACCCGGGCACCGACATACCTCGCCCGACGACAACCGACAATAACAGAAACACGCGTATGTCCGACCGTTTTATCGAAGACGGTTCCTATTTGCGTCTTCAAAACGTCCGGCTGGGCTATACTTTCCCGACCGACTTCACCAAACGATTCCGCGTGGAAAGACTGCGGCTCTATCTGAACGCACAGAACATCAAGACTTTCACCAAATACACCGGCTACGACCCCGAGATCGGCGCTTTCAACCAGGACCCGCTCCTTCAGAATGTCGATATGGGCCGCTACCCCACCCCGCGGCTGTACACGTTCGGCGTGGATGTGGATTTTTAGTAGCAGTCGGCAGTGGCAGTCGGCAGTGGCAGTCGGCAGTCGGCAGTGGCAGTCGGCAGTGGCAGTGGCAGTGGCAGTGGCAGTAGCAGTGGCAGTGGCAGTGGCAGTGGCAGTCGGCAGTAGCAGTGGCAGTAGCAGTCGGCAGTAGCAGTAGCAGAGAAGATTGGTTAATTCAATAAAAGGCAGTGTCAAATTTTGAGTGAAAGCAATATTACGAGTGACTGATAATCAAACTTTTACTCATCGCTTATCACTCATAACTCATCACTATCCAATAAAAAAGTCATTCATGAAAAATAAATTCAAACACCTCATATCGCTGGTTGCAGTGCTGATGCTCAGCGCCTG
>JAKOXM010000374.1 GCA_029781095.1 Bacteroidota bacterium | reverse complement strand
TGCCGTCCGTTGTTCCAGCGATTCATACTTCAGGGAAATGTGATCGGAGGCTGTGCTGACCCGGACCGGCAATCCGTCCATCGGTTCATCAGCCGATACAGGCGCAAGTTGTATCCGGGCAATCCCGGGATATGGGTCGCCGTGCAACTTGGTAAAATCCCCGGCCAGGTAAATATTGTTTTGAAAACCGATGGCTGCTCTCACAGTGCCGTTAGCGCCGGCGAAACCCGCCGTCTTTTTATATTCCGGAGCAAAAACAAGCAGCCCGCTTCCGGAGCTGAGGTCACCCCCTGTTATGTTTCCATACATATAATAACGGTCGTTATAGTTGAAAAAGCCGCATAATCCATCCTCCTCGCCAATATTATAAGGGTGTATCCACATACTCGTCCAGACACCTGCGTTCAATAAACTGGCCAAATAAAAAAACTCCTGCCTGTGACCGGTCAGCAAATACCCGTTTACCGTTTGTATGGCGGATACGCAAGGAATGTTGCCTGAAATTCCGGTCAGCCAGTTGTTGTAGTCCCAATATGCCAGGTGATTTACGGTTAACTGATTACCTGCCGTTGAATTGACGGATGTATGCGTAAAATCGCCGCCGAACAGGATGTTATCGGCAACGATCTCGATACTTCGAACGGTGCTGTCGACTGAAATGACGTCGGTATTCACCCACTCGAATGCCCCGGATGGCAGTTTATTGCCCTCGGCCGCATAACTCGCAGGCTGACCGTTTATTTTCCTGAAGTCGCCCCCGAGGTATACCTCGTTGAAAAACACGCATACGGCGAATACCTTCCCTTCCATGTCTCCCGATTGGATGCCCGTCCAGGTATTCCCGTCCCAGACAGCGATGTTCTTATTATCGGGACTGCCCGGAAGGTAGAAGTCGCCCGCCACGTACAATTTTTGACCCGAATATTGCATGTCGTATACTTCTCCTATGACACCCGCGCCGAGGGGATGCCAATTCTGACCATCCCAGGCGGCTATATTTGACGCGTCGATACCGCCGATCTGATCGAAATGCCCGGCGACGAAAAGCAATGACTCGGCCACCCCGTTTTTTTCCATGACGTTGATCCGCCCTCCGGCATTGGGACCCGATCCGTTTCCCCAGGGTTGATACATGGGTTTTGGCGCTTCATAATAGGGTTGTATCCAGGCGAGTTCTTCCGTGGTAAACCCGTTTTTCGCAGCCCAGGCGCCGATCTCCGGATATTCTGCCGCCAGCTGGCGCAGATAACCATAATTATCCTCCCGGTTGATTCGATCCACAATTTCCCGCTGACCGTCCTGCCAGAGCAGGTAGCCCACGGCGCATAAAACCCCGAAATTGTCCCTGAAATAAGGCCGGCGGCCGGGATGGTAATGGTTGGTCGGAAATGTACCTGACAGGCGGTAGTCGCGCAAAACATCCAGGTGATGAAGCCGGTTGGCCCGCTGCGATGCCGAAAGCCTGGAAATGTCTCTGTTGCGCAAGGCCTGTTCGACCAGTTCGAGGTGTTTTTGAATGCGTTGGCGATCCGACGAAAAGACGGCGTCATCGAGCAACACACCCCGGGGTTCGATCCTCCGCCATTCGGCATTGACCTCGCAAAGTTGGTCGTACAACCGGGCGTCCGGGCGACAGTCGAGCAAAAATGCAGGGCTCGAAAATGTGTAAAAAATGCAAAGCAGGAGGAGTTTCGCTTTCATATCGAAAAATGTTTAAATGGGTGAAATGTTTGGCGGTGCAGAGACACGGCAGCGATGAACCGGGTGCGCGGAGTGCCAAACGTAAATTGGTTTTCAATCACTTCCGATAACACGCGCAAGCAACCAGGTTCTAAGATACATGAAACCGGAAAGTGTGACCGGATGCGCATAAAAAATATCGCTGCAAATGGAAATAACAGGCATGGCCGGATACGCTGCAGACCTGAAAAATCCGCCCCGGCTTCTTCTTTGCCGCGTTCCGTCCAATACTGTTCACCAATTTTTCATCTTTGCAAATATTTC
>JAKOXM010000366.1 GCA_029781095.1 Bacteroidota bacterium | reverse complement strand
AAAGGCGTTGCCCGGTTTTTACATGTACCGCATCGCAAGGCGGTTTTCCCCGGGCCATATCAATCGGGGTGTCGCTCCGGGGCGAGGGTAATTGGTTGGTTTATAAATCACAAACGCCTGCTTTTTGAACCAATCGGTGCAAATCCTGCAACCTGTCTTACATTTTCTCAGGTTTGTATTACATTTTTCGGGTAGGCGGTTACTTTTGCTTACTGGAAATGGTACACTCCATTCAATCCGGGATAACCACATGAACAACAAATTACCTGAACAACACGCTCGTGATCGCATTGACGCATTGCTCCTCCAATCCGGTTGGGCAGTGCAAGACCGAAAAGCCATTGATTGGTCTGCGGGCCTTGGCATCGCTGTGCGGGAATATCCTACCTCCGAAGGCCCCGCCGATTATATCCTGTTTGTCAATCGCAAGCCGGTAGGTGTGATCGAAGCCAAGCGGGAGGAAAAAGGCGAGTCGCTGTCGACCGTAGAAGACCAATCCCAGGGCTACCGCAATGCCAAACTGCAATACATCGACAACGCTCCGTTGCCCTTCGCATACGAATCCACCGGAGAAGTGACCTGGTTCACCGATCACCTCGACCCCAAACCCCGAAGCAGGCGCGTATTCTCGTTCCATCGCCCGGAGGCGCTGCAGGAAGGAATCACAAATAGTGAGTCGCTGCGCGGCAGATTGCAGAATATGCCGGTACTGGATACTACCGGACTACGCGACTGCCAGATCAGCGCTATCCGCAACCTGGAAACATCTTTCAAAGCGGCCCGACCACGCGCCCTGATCCAGATGGCCACCGGCTCCGGAAAAACCTACACCGCAATCACGGCCATCTACCGCCTCCTGAAATTTGCCGACGCCAAACGTATCTTGTTTCTGGTCGATACCAAAAACCTGGGCGAGCAGGCCGAGCAGGAATTCATGGCCTATTCTCCTCCCGACGACAAGCGCAAGTTTACCGAACTGTATACCGTACAGCGGCTCAACTCACGCTACATATCGCCCGATAGCCATGTGTGTATATCCACCATACAGCGGCTGTACTCTATCCTGAAAGACGAAGACCTTGACGAAGCCGCCGAACAGGAAAATCCCAACGAACGCTGGCAACCCAAGGAGCCGGTCCCTGTCGGGTACAATGAAAAAATACCCATCGAATTTTTCGATTTTATCGTCATCGACGAGTGTCACCGCAGTATCTACAACCTGTGGCGTCAGGTGCTCGATTACTTCGACGGATTCCTGATCGGCCTCACTGCCACACCTGATGCCCGCACCTACGGTTTTTTTCAGGAGAATGTCGTCTCCGAATACACCCACGAGCAGGCCGTCATCGATGGCGTCAATGTCGGCCACGATGTCTACCTCATCGAAACCAAAATCACTGCCGAGGGCGCTACCGTGCAGGCAGGCGAGTACATCGAGCGCCGGGAAAAAATGTCGCGCCGCAAGCGGTGGGAACTGCTCGACGAAGACGAGTCCTACTCCGCCACCAAACTCGACCGCGACGTCGTCAATCCCAGCCAGATCCGCTGGATCATCCGCACTTTCCGCGACAAACTGCCCGAGATATTTCCCCACCGCAAAGAAGTACCCAAGACCCTCATCTTTGCCAAAACCGATTCCCACGCCGAAGACATCATCCGCATGGTACGCGAGGAATTCGGCGAAGGCAATGAATTTTGTAAAAAGATCACCTATCAGTCCAAAGAGTCGCCCAAATCTGTGCTGGCACAGTTGCGCAACGAATACAACCCACGCATTGCCGTTACTGTCGATATGATCGCCACCGGCACCGATGTCAAGCCCCTGGAATGCCTGCTGTTCATGCGCGACGTGAAAAGCCGCAACTACTTCGAACAGATGAAAGGCCGCGGCACGCGCACACTCGGTTCCGACGATCTCCGCAAGGTGACCCCCTCTGCCGCCAGCGGCAAAACCCATTTCGTTATCGTCGATGCCGTGGGCGTCACCAAAACCCTGAAAACCGACTCCCGGCCCCTGGAGCGCAAACCCGGCGTCCCGCTAAAGGATCTCCTGGGCGCTGTGCTCATGGGTACGCACGATGAAGACCTCTACACCTCGCTGGCCAGCCGGCTTGTCCGACTCGACCGACAACTTTCCGACGCCGAACGCGCCGAATTCCAACAGGAAGCCGGTGGCAAAACCGCTTCGCATATCGCGGCCTACCTGCTCGCAGCGTACGATCCCGACAGAATCGAAGACAAGGCCCGCGAAATGCACGCCCTGCCGCCCGATCGCCAGCCCGACCCAAGCCACCTTGCCGCAGCACAGGATGCAATGATCAAAGCCGCCGGCAGTATCTTTACCGGCGCCCTGAACGAATACATCGACAATGTGCGCCGCGTACATGAGCAACTGATCGATATCGTTAACCTCGACGAACTACACCAGGCCGGCTGGGATACCTCCAGCGGTGAACGCGGCGCCAACCTGATCGAAGGATTCCGCGAATACATCGAAACGTACAAAGACGAGATCGTGGCTTTCCGCATCTTTTTCGAGCAGCCGCACCAGCAGCGCCACTGGACTTACCAGATGGTGCGCGAAGTGCTCGACCACCTCCGACGCCACCGACCCCAACTCGCGCCCTACCGCGTGTATGAGGCCTTTGCCGAACTGGACAAAGTACCCAAGGACCAACCCAAATCGGAACTGATCGCCTTAGTCAGCCTCTTACGCCGCGTAACTGGCATGGATTCCCGGCTCGACCCCTACGATGAAAAAGTGCGCCGCAATTTTCAGGACTGGGTATTCCGTAAGCAAGCGGGCGCCTTGAAG
>JAKOXM010000359.1 GCA_029781095.1 Bacteroidota bacterium | reverse complement strand
CCCATGCAGTAGACGAAGCACTCATGCTTGCCCGTGAAAGTGGCGACAGGCGGCTTGAAATGCAGGCACTCGGACTTGTAGGAAGAATTTCCAGGGAGGTATTCCTCGCATCTTCTCTGAAAGCAGTTCCTTATCATGAGGCCGCACTTGTCGTGGCAAGAGAATTAAGTGATACCGTCTATATGATTCGGCAACTCATGGCGCTGGCGGACAATTACAGTCAGGCAGGGCGGAATGACGAATTCCTTGAAAATATTGCCCAGGCCGCTCACCTGCTGCAGAATTATGACATTCCTGTTCAGCGGATACGACTGGGCGAAATGTTCGGCGCTTTTTTGGGCGAGCAAAGAGACTCGGCAAACGCCTGCAAAATATTGTACCTCACCCGTTCACTCGCTTTGAAAACCGGCGACCGGCGAAAGATTGAAAACATTTACAGGAACCTGTTCTGGATGTACCTCTCGTTTCAGGACATCGGAAACGCCGCTTCCGTGCTCGATTCCGTGCGTGCCGTTAATCCTGATCTTGACGATATCGACCTTGCAGAACCATTGTACCATCTGGAAAAGCTGCGCGGCAATCGCGACAAAGCATTTTACCACCTTGAAAAGGCATACCGCATGCTGGAAGATGATTACAGCCGTCGTGGTGCCGAACAATTAGCCGCCTGGGAGACCCGTTTGCGCACGCGGGAAACGGAATTAAAACTCGAAGCAGCCAAACGCACCCGCCTGCTTTTGATCTGGCTGACTGTTTTCATTTCGGCGCTCCTCGCAGTGAGCATCTTCGCCTGGTATGCGCAAAGGCGGGCGAAGCGCAACATCAGCGCACAAAATGTACTCATCAGGAAACAAACGGAGGATTTGCTCCTTCTCGATCGCCTGAAATCCCGGTTTTTTGTCAATGTTTCGCATGAATTGCGGACGCCTTTGTCCCTGATATTGGGGCCCTTGGAAGCGGCCCTTAAAAACGGCGGACTTGACCGGCAAAATACCCAAATGTTGGCAATGGCGCATCGGAACGGCAGGCAATTGCTCAATTTTGTGGAAGAACTGCTGCTTCTGGAAACGCTGAATTCTGCTCCCCGGACGGTGGAGGAACAACCGGTGGTTCTGTACGATTTTATTACGGACGTGACCGGCAATTTTGAACAGCAGGCAACGCTGAAAAAAATAACGCTCCGCCTCGATTTCAGATTGGATCATGATCTTGTTGTGTTGCTCGACGGACCAAAAATGCTCAAGATCCTGTATAACCTGCTCGCCAATGCCCTGAAATTTACGGATCCTGGTGGTAACGTTGCTGTACAGGTGTATGAACAGGCAAGCCGGCTGTGCATAAACGTTCAGGATAACGGGAAGGGCATATTGCCGGAGGATTTGCCGCACATATTTGAATTATACTATCAGTCACGGCAAATAAATGCCCGGGCGGAAGGTGGCGCCGGTATCGGTCTGTCGCTTAGCCTCGAACTGGCGAAGCTTTTGGGCGGAACGCTCACGGCAGAAAGCCGGCCGGGCGAAGGAAGCGTATTTACCGTGGAATTGCCGCTGCGGATATGTCCACCCGGTACGGCCGGTATGGCCGAAAAGGCCGGGCAAACTTTTATGATGGTTGAAAGTGCGGGCAATTCCGTCGAA
>JAKOXM010000353.1 GCA_029781095.1 Bacteroidota bacterium | reverse complement strand
GTTATCGCGGCACGAGAATTTTATCTCCTCCATAAATTTTTTGATGTCGCCGCCAGTGTTTTTCAAATGCTGATATTCATTCAGGGTCGGCATGTCGCGGTAATCTGATATTTTTTCAAACCGGATATTTTTCATGCCCAGTTCGTCGCCGTTGTAGTAGTAAGGCGTGCCGCGCATGGTCATGATAAAGGTCGTCAGCATTTTGGAGGACAAGTCACGGTATTCCGGACGGTCGTCTCCGAACCTGCTCACCAGCCTCGCCTGATCGTGGTTGGCAAGGAAGATGGACAGCCAGCCCTTTTGGGCAAAAGCGCTGTCCCAGCGGCTGAATACCTCTTTGAAATGCAAGAGGCTATACCCGTTCGATTTGGCAATATCGACGCCTTCAAAAGCGTATGCCATATTCAGTTCCCGGCGTTCTGCATCCACGAGGTCGTGCGCGTCCTGGAACGTGTTCCCGGCGCCTTCCGCTACGCTCATCACGTCGTATTTGCTCAGCACCTCCCGGTTCATTTCCTTCAGATAGTCGTGCAAATGCGGCCCCATGGCATAATATTTTACAAAGTTCTTTTCAAATCCTTCGGGGAAAGCGGGAAAAGTGGTGTCTTTTGAAACAAACTGAAATGCGTCGAGCCTGAAGCCGTCGATGCCCTTGTCGGCCCAGAATTTCATGATATCGTACACTTCCTGTCGCAGTTTCGGGTTTTCCCAGTTCAGATCGGGCTGTTTCCGGGAAAAATAATGCAGGTAATAGGCGTTCGTAAGCGAGTCATATTTCCAGGCGTCGTGGTTGACGTCGAACAGGCTGTACCGGTATGGCGGTTTCCCCTTTTCGGCATTCCACCAGTGATAATAATTGCGATAAGGACTTGCCCTTGAACTCCGGCTCTGTTTGAACCATTCGTGCTCGTCGCTGCTGTGGTTGACGACCAGATCCATCACGAGTTTGATACCCCGCTGGTGAAAGCCTTTCAACAGCGTGTCAAAATCGGCCATCGTTCCGAATTCTTTCATGATTCCCCGGTAATCGCTGATGTCATAGCCGTTGTCGTCGTTGGGGGAGCTGTAAATCGGATTGAGCCACACCGCAGTTACGCCCAGGCTTTGTATATAATCCAGTCTGGAAATGATGCCTTTCAAATCGCCGACCCCGTCGCCGTCGCTGTCCTGAAAACTGCGCGGATAGATCTGATACACAACGGCCTCTTTCCACCACGTTTTGTCGGGTATCGTTGCGGAATCGGTATTTGCAGTCTCCGTTTTTTTATCCGATGACAGGCAGGAAAACAGAGACAGGGTTATGACGGAAAGTGCGAGGCACAACTGCTTCATAATCAATAACGTATTTTAAAAAGTTAAAACTCAGGAATTTGAGAGGCCGGCGTGTTCCGGGGTGCCGCCTTTTTGTGTAGCCACGAAAGCGCCCATTTTTCCGGCAAAAGCAAGGCATGTTTCCGGGTCGGCGTTTTTCAGTTTCCGGCTTAAAAATCCCGCCAGAAAAGCGTCGCCGCTGCCGATGGTATCCTGCACGGTCACTTTCGTACCGGGCGTTTCATAGTAGCCGGTTTTGTCCAGAAAGGCCGCGCCGTGTTCGCCACGCGTCACAATAACACCTTGTAAATCAAATTTTTGCAATATTTTTTTCATGGATTCCGGCTCATCGCCCGCCAGACCGAACCACCCGGAGATGATGTGCAATTCATCGTCGTTCATTTTCACCAGGTCAGCCTTT
>JAKOXM010000826.1 GCA_029781095.1 Bacteroidota bacterium | reverse complement strand
CCTCTTGAAAGTGCTGAAACCATTCTTTGCCGACGAGGGACCCATGGCAATACCGGTATCCGATGCCGAAGAGGGATTCAAATACGATTTCGCATTCGCATCCAACGATCTGGTGATTGAAGTGACATCCTGGAAACAGGAGGATAAAATAAACCGCGTGCAGAAAACCGCCGAGGCCGACGGCAAACGCCTGATGGTGCTTTACACCGAGGAGTTGATCGACCACATCAACGAACCGGAGGTAATCGCCGGCAAGATCCGGGCGGCCCTGCAAAGCCGGGAAGGCTTTTTCATCATGTCCGGCAAGCCCCGCTGCGAACAACTTTTCGTGTCGCACAGTCTTTTATACAAATACCATCCCGACGCGGTCACCAAACTGCACGTGGACGTAAACATCGTGGAAGCGGACGTGCTGAACGTGGAAAAGGCCCGCGCACTGCCCATGTTCGAGCGTTCCAACTACAAACTTGATCCCAACGGCCAGTACACCTGCTCGTACGAGGTCGAAAAAATGTCGAAGTCGAAATACAACGTGGTGAATCCCGATGACATGGTGGCGGAGTACGGCGCCGACTGTTTCCGGATGTTCGAAATGTTTCTCGGTCCCATTACGGACGCAAAGCCCTGGAACACGCAGGGTATCAGCGGCGTGAGCGGGTTTCTGCGCAAATTCTGGGGTCTGTTTTTCTCGGGCAAACCGGCAGCCGGCAGCACGGAGGGCCAATTCGCAACCACCGACGCCGAACCGGATAAGGAAGAACTTCGCATACTCCACAACTGTATCAAAAAGGTCACGGACGATATCGAGCGCATGAGCATGAACACCTGCGTGAGTCATTTCATGATCGCTACCAACGAATTGCGCCGGCTGAACTGCACGAAACGCGCTGTCCTGGAGCCGCTTATCATTATGGTGGCCCCCTTTGGTCCCCACATCGCGGAGGAACTCTGGCAGCGCCTGGGGCACAAAAATTCGGTATGCGACGCCGTATGGCCGGGCTATAATGAAGAATATCTGAAAACGGATACGGTAAACTACCCGATCCAGATAAACGGCAAACTGCGCGCCACGATCGAACTGCCGGTCGATACAACTGCCGCAGACGCGGAAAAAGCCGCACTCGCCCTCGAACAGGTGCAAAAGTGGATGGAAGGCAAACCGGCGCGAAAGGTGGTGTTTGTGCCGGGGCGGATGATCAATGTGGTCGTTTGATTTTGGCGTGATGGAACACGGATTTTTTGGCGTGATGGAACACGGATTGGACGGATTGGACACGGATTTTTTGGTGTGATGGAACACGGATTGGACGGATTGGACACGGATTTTTTTGGTGTGATGGAACACGGATTGGACGGATTGGACACGGATCACATAAAAAATCCGTGTTTAATCCGTGTCCAATCCGTGTTCCATCCCGCAACAGCCGCAACAGAACTGGCTCGCATTCCTGATTTGACTTTATGTAATTTTCTGCCGGTATTCATCTTAGTGTATATTTTTGGCGGACATTCCGAAAAGAGTTCATGCTGACATTCCGCCGCTCAGGGGCCTCCGAACATTTAACCGACGAACAGTTGCTGGAAAAATACCTTTCCGGCAACGATATGCGGTATTTGGGGCAGTTGTATGAGCGGTACATGCCGATGGTGTACGGGATTTGCCTGAAAATTTTGCGGGAGCCCGGCAAGGCGGAAGATGCCGTTATGAATATTTACGAAGAACTGATCCGCAAGGTGAAGGAGCATAATATCGCATCATTCCGGGGCTGGTTGTACGTGCTTGCGCGCAACCACTGCCTGATGGAATGGCGCAAAAACCACCGGAGACCGACCGATTTGCACCATGATATGGAGCGTTTCGATGCAGTGGAGGAGGCACATCAATATGAATTGCCGAAAGATGGCACACCTTTGGAAAAGTGTCTTGAAGAACTTCCGGGGCTTCAGCAGGAAAGCGTAAGGTGGTTTTATTACGAAGACAAATCATACAAGGAGATCGCCGGTCTGATCAATGAAGATGTGGGCAAGGTCAGATCATACATTCAGAACGGACGCAGGAATTTGAAAATTTGCCTCGAAAAATCCGGAGTAGGGGGCATGGAAGGACTGGAGATATGAACGTGAAATGCCGGTAAAAAAGGATCATAATCGCAATGCAACAATTGCAGCAATCACAGCAATTCAATAATCGCAACAATTGCAGCAATGAATCAATAAATCAATGAACCCTTCTGTACAAAACGACGATGCGCGATTTCTGGATCTGCTCCGGCGCTGGCAAAGCGGTGATTTCACCCGCAGCGACGAGCACGAACTGAAAGCGCTGACCGATTCCGACGATTTTCGTCGCGAAGCGATGGAAGGGTTTATGTCATTGCCGGACGCAGACCACGATTCGAATTTGCTTGCGCTTCGAAAAAAGGTGCGCTTGCGCTCGGCTCCGCAGCCGGACACGGTGGTGATATTCCGTATCGGCGCCGCTGCCGCAGTGCTGGCTCTTCTCATAGCCGCTATCTGGGTGTTTCCAAGGTGGTCTGCAGACAAGACGGCTCCGATCGCCTCGAACCAGCCGGAGCCTGCCGGCACTGCTGTTGCTCC
>JAKOXM010000344.1 GCA_029781095.1 Bacteroidota bacterium | reverse complement strand
CTGCTCGCGGAGCAGGCGGGCAGTTTTGTCGTTGCCTTTGGCGACGCCGAGCAGCAGGATTTCCAGAGAGATATATTCGTCGCCGAAATCCTTGAGTGAGGCTTTGGCGGCGGCCACGGCTTTGTTGGCCTCGTTGGTCAGGTATTGTTTGTCTGCGCCTTGTACTTTGGGCGTTTCCCAGACAAGTTTGTCGAGTTCCTGTTCGAAACGGCCCATATTGACACCCGCTTTTTTCAGCAGGAAATCCGTGACGGAATCGTCCACTTCGAGCATGCCTTTCAGCAGGTGGGCGGTGTCCACGTTCTGTTGCTCGTAGCCGGCGGCGATTTGCTGAGCCTGGAGGATGGCCTCCTGGGCTTTGATGGTGAAATTATCGTAGGTCATATGTTTGGTTTAAACCTGAACCAACCGGAATTTTTAAACCCGCCATTTCAATCGCGGGGAAGAGTGATAAAACACAGATTATCAAACCGTTTTAAGATTAAGTTTATCTGAAACGGTTAAAACCGTTGCCAAACAGCCTGTTTCTGCTCTCAAGATGAAAGCTGCGGTTACAAGGTTTTTTCTGTGATTGATAAAATCCGGAATGACTCGGGTTATGGATTTTGTATGTGATGAATTATGGGTTCTTTGGAAATGGGAAGAGCAAATTTATCTCCAACATCAAACAGACAGGTTTTTCCGGAAAATATGACGTGAAAGAAGGTGTGTTGGTGTCAAAATGTCAAAAAAAGTGACCGGGAGCGGATATTTTGACAGTCCGGGCTATTCCGGCATCTCTACCATCGTGCCGTACATCTTGTTTTGCGCCGTCATTTTGATCAGGTATGCCAGGCGTTGGTCGGCCATGGCGCGGTTGGTCCGGTACGATTCCATGACGAACCCGATGCGTATTTTCTGATAAATGAGCGGGAATTGCTGAAAGTTGTCCCACACCACCGGGTCGGACTGCAATCGGGCGAGCACGTCCTCCGGGATCACCAGCGGGTCGTCTTCCCTGCCCAGCAGGTGCGCGATGGGGTCCAGCCCGGCCTGTGTCATTTTGCCGAGCCTGATCATTTTGAAAATGCGCTGGCGGTTGAGTTCCGACAAAAAAGTTTTCGCACGGCGCGGAGTGTAACGCTGCACGGCGCTTTCATGGTCGTAGTTTTTGGCCAGACCGTCGATCCAGCCAAAACAAAGGGCTTCTTCAACTGCGTCGTCGTAGGGCACGCGTTCCTTGCCGCTTTTGACGTGGTAGGTTTGCAGCCAGATTTCACGCGCGGTGCGGTGGTTGGCCTCCAGCCACTCGCGCCACTCGTCGCGATGGCGCGCATAGAATACGTCGGTGATGTCCATGTCGAGGCAAAGTTGTTGAATTGTTTCGACAAACCAAACAGATTTGCGCGAGTCGGAGAGGGATGCGAATCCGCATATTTTGAATCAAAATAAACAAGGATGCCCGGGGCGTTTTGCCCGGGTTCCGGGTGCGGGAAATTCGCTGATTCCCTGAAATTTGGAGGTCATTTCAAAAACTTCTTCCAATGGAGCATTACGATGAAAACCTGTCCGTGCAGGAGGGCCTCGCCGAGTTGTTCAGGCGGTTCGGCTTTAAAGACGACGCCTATACGGCGAAATGGTTTGCCATTATGATCGGCAAATTTCCGGTTTACGTACCCAACATCCCCAGCCGAAGGATTGTGGCGCGGTATCACGACATCCACCACGTGCTGACCGGCTATCCGGCCAACTGGAAAGGCGAGGCCGAGATCGGCGCCTGGGAGATCGCCACAGGCTGCAGGGAGCATTTCGTAGCATGGTTCCTCAACGGCGGCGCGATGCTGGTGGGGCTGGTGCTGTGGCCACGGGCTGTCCGGAAAGCATGGCAGCGCGGGTGCCGGACGAAGACGAATTTGTACCACGATTTTGATTATGACTCGCTTTTGACGTTGAAAATCAAGGACCTGCGCGGAAAAATCGGATTGGCGGAGCCTTGAGCACCACTATTCCCCGAGGTTATCCTGGAACCAGCAACCGCCCCGTCTGACGCGCAGCGTCTGTACGGGGAGGTAGAACGTTTTTATTCTCATGTAGACGGAGCGCCTCCCTTTCCCGTGAAGACGCTGCGCGTCAGACAGGGGGGGAGAGGGGAAACTGACTGTTCCTTAACCCCATCTGACACAGTTTTTGCCTTGCTCTCCCAAAAAACGAAGCGTACGTCATACCTTGTGCCGACAATATTTCCGACATTATGAAACGATTTTCCACGCTCTTTCCCGCCAAAATCCTGACCGCGGCGGGCATTTTTCTGCTCCTTTTTGTTTTTTCCAACTGCAAAACCCCGCAATCCGCCGCGGGCAGCA
>JAKOXM010000825.1 GCA_029781095.1 Bacteroidota bacterium | reverse complement strand
GGTTTGTTGCTGCTGGCAGTTGCGGTGACCGTTTATTGGCTCAATACGCGATTCGGGTTTACGGCCGACCAATTCAGCAATCTTCCGCTTTTTGCGCAAAAATTTGAATCGCCCTCGCTGATCGGAAACTCGTTGGGCGACTGGCTGGTCAATATCGGCCTGCTGGTCTGGCTGATGGTATTTTTTCATCGCCGGATCCGGGTAGCGTCGCTGGGCGCTATTCCGTTGCCAGTGCGTATTGGCCTCGGCTCCTTTTTTTACCTCTCTACCATGATGTGCATATTGGTGGGTGTGGAGGTATTGCGTCGACTGGTTTTTCACTCGGGCATCGGCTTTGATTTTGAAAATGTGCTCAACTCCGATGAGTCCAGCCTTCCTGCGGTAGGCGGAATTATCCTGCTGA
Source organism: Bacteroidota bacterium (assembly GCA_029781095.1). Taxonomy (GTDB): domain Bacteria; phylum Bacteroidota; class Bacteroidia; order Chitinophagales; family Saprospiraceae; genus M3007. Next base: position 1,981 of record JAKOXM010000825.1, on the reverse strand, counting down.
TGGTAGGCCTGTTCCTGTTCAGCCACCGGATGATGCTCACCCTTCGGCGTGTGCGGCTGGCCCCTGCCCAACGCGCCATTTCGCTGGGAGTGGCCACGATATTGATCTTCCTTATCTGTCTTGCCGACGGCGATGCCCTGCGCATCAACCCGCTTTATATCCTCGGGCTTTCGGTATTGTATGCCGCAGTGTTCGATGTTTTTGTTCATTGGACGGACGGCGGTTTCGGCTGGATTGTGATCTGGCTGCTCATGTTCTCGCTTTTCGGATCCGTCCTGTTGTACCGCTATAACAACCAGAAAGACAGGGAAATACGCCTTGCCTGTGCGGAGGCTCTGGCAAGCGACCGCGATCTGAAATCGCTGGAATCCGAATTGCCTGAACTCCTGGCTACTTTCCGGCGGGATTCGCAGCGCCTGAATGTATTGCTCAAACCCTGGCCGTTCAAACCGAACGTGGCCGACCTGCGCAGTTATTTCAATGCGCTTGTTTTTGAAAATAACTACCTGTTCCAGCACTACCGCCTGAACGTGTTCGCATTCGACCGGAGCGCCGAATCCATTTTGCTCGAACAATCGCAGGATTATCACTATGTCGTAACGGAAAACTGGGATCAGGGAAAGCCCCTGCCCGATGCTCCCGACATTCGCTACCGCACCGATGCTGACGGCAAATTCCGTTATATGATGGCCCTTCAGGCCAACCGGATGAACGACCCGGGACAGCCTGCGCAGGTTTTTTGTTTCCTTGACCACGAATATCCCGCCGCCACGCGGGTGTATGCGCAGTTGTTCTACAACGTACCTTATAAAGACCTGAACAGGCTTTCGCGCTATGATTTTGCCGTTATGAAAAACGGCAAACTGGTTGTAGAACAGGGCCAGAGCAATATCATGGCTTTAAGTACGCCCCTCGGCAATGGTGAAGCGCGCGATATTGAAACCGAGGTGCCCAGCAGGCTGGATGCCGTTTTCAAAAGCGCCGATGGACAAACGGCTGCGGTCGTCGGGCGGCCGAAAGGCGGACTCATAAAGCAGGTCTATTTGTTTTCCATGCTGTTTACCCTCGCGTCTTTGTTCCTTTTCGGACTTGCGCTGGCCAACTCATGGCTGCATTTTCTGCCTGAAAAATACCAGTTTCAGATATCGGTCCGCGGATCGCTGGCAAAACGGATACAATACCGCATGGCGACGCTCATCGCGATCGCTTTTTTGGTTATCGGGTTGATGACATACCGGTATTTTACCAATGCCACCCGCGAAGCGGAGCGCATCGACCTGAACTACCGGGCTGACGCCATGCTGACCAACCTGAAGACCCAGCTGGTTTCCACGTCCGTCTCTCCTGATAGCCTGAACCGGACGCTGACAAAATCGCTCTCCAACTTTTCCGGCAGCCTTTCCATGGATGCCAACCTGTATTCTCCTGCGGGCAACCTCGCGTTTACGACCCAGGATGAGTTGAAGGAACTGGGTATTTTACCCGGAAAAATGAATCCGCAAGCGCTGAATACGCTGAAAAACAGCAGGCTTCCGGAATTGGTTGAATCCGAAAAAATAGCGGGGTTTGAATATTTTACCAAATACCTGCCCCTGCGTAGCAGCCAAAACCAGTTGCTCGGCTTTTTGGGGGTACCGTATCAACTCAACGAGCGGAAAGCCGGCGCAGATGTGTCGGATTTCATCGGCATGCTGGCGAGTTTGTACGTCTTTCTGCTGTTTATCGCATTTATCGTGACCTTCCTGCTGGCGCGTTCGATCATCCGCCCGCTGAGTCTGATGTCGGAAAAGATCAGGCAACTGAAACTGGAAAACAAAAACCAGCCGCTCGAATACCCGGCGGATGCGCAGGACGAACTTGGCGAACTGATCGGCGAGTACAACCGGATGGTGGAAAAACTCGAAGACTCCAAAGTGCAACTCGTGCGGCTCGAACGGGAAGGCGCCTGGCGTGAAATGGCCCGCCAGGTGGCCCATGACAT
>JAKOXM010000305.1 GCA_029781095.1 Bacteroidota bacterium | reverse complement strand
CCGGAAGAATTGGCCGAATTATTTCCCAAATCAAAAAGGAAGGCGATTTTGCACCCTGAAAAGCTATGAAAGTCGAACTCTGGGCCATCGGCAAAACGTCGGAAAAGTATCTTGAAACCGGCATTGAAATCTTTGAAAAACGGTTGAGGAACTACCTGCCCTTTTCCTTTCTCATCCTGCCCGATGTCAGGATCAAAACTTCGGACAGCACACGTCTGAAGCAGGAAGAAGGCAAAATGGTGCTCGCAAAGGTCAACCCCGACGATTATCTCGTGCTGCTCGACGAGCAGGGCCGGGAACCGACGTCGACCGGTCTGGCAGACTGGATGCAGCGGCGGCTTTCCGCATCCGACCGTCGGCTGATCTTCCTGATTGGCGGCGCTTTCGGATTTTCGCCCGATGTTTATGCCCGCGCCAACGAACAACTGGCATTGTCAAAACTCACATTCAGTCATCAAATGGTTCGCCTGTTTTTCCTCGAACAACTCTATCGGGCCATGACGATCCTGAAAAACGAACCTTATCACAACGGCTGACAATGCACAACCCGGTTTTTTATGCAAAAGCGCAAAAAACCGGGTTGCAGCATTTTGCCTTTTTGCGGGATATTTGCAGCGCCGCATTAAATAAAAATTATTCCGTCAGTGTGGCGACGATGCACAATGCAGCAATGCAACCATTTAACAATGCAACAATAAAAACACCTGAATGTCAATTACTTACATTATTATCGGAGTTACGGTGCTTATCTCTGTCCTCGCGTTCAACAACCAGGAGTTGTTTGTAAAAATGAGGCACTGGCCCTATGAAGAAGAGCGGAAAGGCGAATATTACCGCTGGCTGACAAGCGGGTTCCTGCATGCGGATCCGATGCACCTGATTTTCAACATGCTGACGCTGTTTTTTTTCGGAGGGCTTGTGGAATCCCGGTTTGCAGAACTCTTTCCCGGTTTGGGGCCTGTCGTCTACCTCGTGTTTTACCTGCTCGGGATTGTTGTAGCTTCCTCGGCTACATTCATGAAGTACCGGCACACGTCGAGTTTTGCCAGCATCGGCGCTTCCGGCGCTGTCGCATCCGTACTGTTTGCTTCCATTTTGTTCGATCCACTTATCGGCATCAGCATGTTTTTTATCCCGATACCCATTCCCGGGTTCATTTTCGGCGCATTGTACCTCTGGTACAGCAGCTACGAAGCGAAGCGCGGAAGGGACAACATTGATCACATGGCGCACTTTTTCGGTGCGGTTTTCGGGTTCTTCTTTCCCCTGTTTTTCCAGCCTTCGCTGTTTCTCGGTTTTATTGAGCAAATATCAGGTTGGCTGTAAGGGTTAAAAATGTTTCGGCACGGACATTTCCACGGAAATGCAGGAATTTGCACCTTTGAAATCTGTTACCTTTGCAACCAATAGAGTCTAATAGATGTTTTAATCCTGATTTTTCAAATTTGCAGTTTCACACATAAATTTCAAGTAAAATGGCATACGAATTCACGGATGCGAATTTCCAAACGGATGTACTCGATAGCGATAAAGTGACGGTAGTTGACCTCTGGGCAGAATGGTGCCAGCCTTGCCTCGCGATGGGGCCGATTGTAGAACAACTGGCCGCTGAATACAAGGATCGCGCAAACGTCGGCAAACTGAACGTTGACAACAACGCCGAAGTACCGATGCAGTACAACGTTCGCGGTATTCCGACATTCCTGATCTTTAAAAACGGCGAACTGAAGGATAAACTGGTTGGCATGCAATCCAAAAAAATGCTCCAGGATAAAATTGAGTCTTTGTTATAAGCCACTCATTATCAGTCGATAAAAACCCGCTCTCCGATCTGTTCGGAGCGCGGGTTTGTTTTTTGCGCTACTTTTCCGACAGGGAACGTTCCGCTTTCCCGAGAAATCCGGCCACGTCACCTGCCGTCAAACCCGCCAGACCCGTTTTTTCTGCCGCCAGATCGCCCGCCAATCCGTGCAGGAAAACGCCCAGCAACGCAGCATTGCGCGCCGAGTAGCCCTGGGCCAGCAGCCCTGTCAGGACGCCCGTGAGCACGTCGCCGGTCCCGCCCGTTGCCATGCCGGGGTTGCCGGTCGAGTTGAACCAGCAGGCGCCATCCGGGCAGGCGATGGCGGTATGCGCTCCCTTCAGCACGATAAATACGCCGTGCTCCTGCGCTTTCGTCCGTTGCAGGTCATTTCGCTCGAAATCGTTGGCCGAAGGACCGAACAGGCGTTCGAACTCCTTCGGATGCGGCGTGATGATGGTATTGCGGGGCACCCGGCGCCACCAGTCGGGGTTTTCTGCCAGTATGTTCAGCGCATCGGCATCAAGGACAAGCCCCCGGGAGGTCTTTTCCATGGAAAGCAGGAGGTTTTTCAGCGCGTTGGCAGTTTCCGGCGCCCGCCCGATACCGCAGCCGACCCCAACGGCGCTATATGGCTGCAGATCAGGCGCTTCCGTCCACATTATCGCCCGGTGGTCGGCGCTAAACATCGCTTCCGGGACGGACGTTTGTAACACGAGAAAACCGCAGCGCGGCGCATGCACGGTCAGCAGGCCCGCCCCCGCGCGCAGACAGGCGCGTGCGGCGAGCACCGCTGCGCCCATCTTGCCGTAACTGCCGGCAATGACCAGCGCGTGGCCGAAAGTACCCTTGTGGGAAAATTTCGGGCGCGGGCGCAACAGCAAACCCGCCTGGTAACCGCTCAGATAATGAAAAGGCGTCCCGGCCTTGTTGTAATAATCCAGGTGCAGCCCGATGGACCCGAATGCCCATTCCCCCACCCTGCCGGCGTTTTCGGGGAAAAAGAATGCCAGTTTGGGCGATTCGAAACTGAAGGTCCGGGTCGCCCTTACCACGCCATGCCCCGGCGTGGCCCGGTCGGCAAAAAGCCCGCTTGGCAAGTCGATGGAGACGATCTCGCCCGGCATCTCGTTCAAAAAAGAAACCACGCGCAACCAGTCACCTTCGAGCGGTCGCGTCAGGCCCGAGCCGAACAAAGCATCTATGATCAGGACATTCCGGGGCAGGTTGATATCCGTCAGATTATCAGGATTTTGAATATAGCGAATATCGATGTCATCCGGCATGACCGGCAACTGCGCTTCAAAATCGGGCGAACGTTTTCCGCTGAGATCACAAACGAATACCTTTACCTCGTAATTCAGCCAGTGCAGCATTCGGGCGACGACCATGCCATCACCTCCGTTGTTGCCCGTGCCGGCAAAAACGGCTACCGGGCGCCTGGTATCAGGGTATAGCCCGACCAGCCAGTCGGTAAAAACCTGAGATGCCCGGTTCATCAGATCGAGCGAAGTAATTGGCTCGTGCCGGATGGTAAAGGCGTCCCAGGCACGCGTTTGTTCCGTATTCAGAATTTTCATTTTATATCGGGGACCGGAAAAATTAACACAACAAACAGGACGTTGCGGATGGGCAACCGGTCGTATTTCACCCTCCGCCCGTTTCACAAACCATGCAGCAAAATACGTTTTTTCAGGGATTAAAAGTAGTCGAATTTGCGGGCGTTCTGGCCGGGCCCGCCGTGGGAATGTTCTTCGCCGAACTTGGTGCGGAAGTGGTCAAAATTGAAAATAAAACCACCGGCGGCGATATGACCCGGAACTGGAAACTGCCGTCGGAAGACCCCGAATCGCCGGTCTCGGCGTATTTTTGCAGCGTAAACTGGGGAAAACAGTATCTTCTGCTGGACCTGAACGACCCGGCCGACCGGCAAACCGCCCTGCATCACGCCGCCGCCGCCGATATCGTGATTTCCAATTTCAGGCCTTCCTCGGCGCGGAAACTGGGCTTCGATGCGGAAAGCCTCCGGGCGCAAAATGCAAGGCTCATTTATGCACAGATCAACGCTTTTGCCGACCCCGAGGATGAAAGACCCGCTTTCGACGTGGTTCTTCAGGCGGAAGCCGGATTTTTGTTTATGAATGGCGAGCCCGGTCGGCCGCCGGTTAAAATGCCGGTCGCACTGATCGATCTCATCGCCGCGCACCAACTGAAAGAAGCCATACTGCTTGCGCTGCTCCATCGCGCACAAACGGGCGAAGGCTCTGTAGTAAGTACTTCTCTGATGGAATCGGCGCTGGCTTCTCTCGCCAACCAGGCGAGTAATTACCTGATGACGGGGCAGGTGCCGCAACGCATGGGCACGCAACATCCCAATATCGCGCCTTATGGCGATATCTTCAACTGCGCCGACGGCAGGCCCGTGCTGCTTGCCGTGGGCACAGAACGTCAATTCAGGGGCTTATGCGAGGTGCTGAGCCTGGAATGGTTGTTGGAAGACCCTGATTTTCAAACCAATACGGCACGTGTGAGCAATCGGGCAGAATTGAACGAGGTGCTTTCGGTGGCTATTTCCACCAAACTGTTCGACGAGCTCATGCCGCTCCTGCACGAAGCCTG
>JAKOXM010000296.1 GCA_029781095.1 Bacteroidota bacterium | reverse complement strand
ATAATAAATGTTTGGTGAAAAACTGGCTTGATAGACCATTCTTGGGCAAAAACGTTGCACGGGAAGATATCATTCATTGTAAAATATGTGGCATGGCATGCCCGGATCAATGGCTCACCACTATTTTCCCGTTGCGAATTCTGCCGTTTGATTCCAGTCTGGGTAGATGCACCCCGTTAATTGTTTTTCAGATTTAATGGTAAGCCACCGTCTGCTTCTCCCTGCTACTCTGCAGCGCCAGTTCGATTATCCGGATCGTATCCCGCGCCTGTTCCGCGGTGACGATCAGAGCCGATTCACCGCGAATGGCCTCCTGCACATTGACAAAGAAATCCTGGAAACTGCCCCGTTCACTCCGGATGGTACCCGCGATCTCCAGGCCTTTGTACTCCGTAAAAAGTTGTCCCCGGAGATTCTCCGGCTCGAGGCCCCAGTCGGGCGTGTTGGCCGGCGTTCGCCCTGCTTTCAGCGCTTCTTCCTGTACGTCCATGCCTGATTTAATGAATGAACCGCAATCACCGTGCAGGGTAAAAAAAGGCCCGGGTTTTTTGACCAGCATCCCTGCATGCAGGGCGACGCGCAGGGTGGGGTAGTGCATGGCAAGATCGAAACAATCGTCCACTTTGCCACCCGGTCGCTGTATTCGTACGTCTGCCGTGATCTCCTCTGGCAACCCGAAAAGTTGAACGGCCTGATCGATGAGATGCGCGCCCAGGTCGTACAGGATGCCTGCTCCGGGCACGTTCTCCTCGCGCCATGCATTTGGCCGCAGGGCCGGCCTGAAACGGTCGTAACGGGCCTCATAGGTTGCCAGATTGCCGAGCAAGCGACTGTCAATAACCTTTTTTACCGTTTTGTAGTCCGCTGCCCAGCGCCGGTTGTGGTGCACGGTGAGGATGCGCTGCTGTTGCCGTGCCAGCACTGCCAGCGTATCGGCTTCTGCGGAAGTCACCGTGAAGGGTTTTTCAACGATCACGTGTTTTCCCGCATGAAGAGCAGCCTTTGCCAGCGGGAGGTGCTCTGCATTGGGTGTGCAAATGATCACGAGGTCAATAGCGGCATCCTGCAGTATGGAACCGGCATCGCGCACCACTTCTGTATCCGGATAAAGCGCTCTCGCTTCGGCGGCCGCATCCTCCCTCGACGTACTGATCTTGCTGAGCAAAAAACCCGGCAAAGTGCTGATAAACGGGGCATGAAAGACCTTTCCGGCCATGCCAAAGCCAATGATGCCGGTGCGAATAATTGCTTGCATGACGGTTGGATTGCTATGGTTATTTAAATGTCCTCAAATACAATTCTTCCACTTCTTTTCTCGCCCAGGGCGTTTTGCGCAAAAAGGTCAGGCTGGATTTGACGCTCGGGTTGTCCTGAAAGCAGCGAATGTTTACGCGATCTCCGAGCCTTTCCCATCCATAGTGCTCCAGCAACTGTTCGACAATCATCTGTAAGGTTTTGCCGTGCAAGGGGTTATTGGGCTGTTGTTCCATGGTCGCGGTTAGTTTTCTGCAAATATATAATGCAGGCGGCATGCAACCGGACCAGGCAACTTCTATTTATCTTTGTCTGATCCTAAATTTCCCTAAAATCGATCCAAATGAAACAAAACGACGAAATTCTCGACTCCCCCCTGCCACGCGCAGAAAAACCTCCCTATAATAAATGGCTTCGCGGCATTGCCATCGGCCTTGAAATAGCGCTCTGGTTGATCGGTGCGCTGGGCCTGTTATTCAAGACAGAGTCCTGGGAAGGCGGCAGTGAACTGCTTGTCCTTTCGTTTTCCATGTTGTCGTTGTTTTACATGCTGTTCACCTTTTTAGTGACAGGCGCGCGCGGGTGGCGACAGATATTGGGCTCCGTAGGTGCCGGGATTACGTATTCCATGCTGTTATTGTCTGTTTTGTTTATCAGGGAAAACTGGGTTGGCGGATGGGAAATGCGAATAACGGCGCTCCTCCCCGGCGGGATTATTTTGCTTGCCGGCCTTTATTTCCTGGTCAGAAACCGGCAAACCGGAAAGAAAACCGGGTATTATTGGAATATATTGATTCGACTTGCAATAATGATGTTGCTCGCAATTTGACAATTCGGTCATACCGTCGGGCAATTTTATTTCATGCGAAAACGCTGCGCCTTCGCGTGGGAATAACCCCGCGATCTGCAGTACGCACATTCAAGTTTTATACCTGCTGTATCGAGGCTGAAATGGCCGTTTTTATCCGGATCACGCCATTATTGTTTCCGATATATCAAAACCTGCTTGTCACCGGTCCTTAAAACGAGACTGACATCTGACACTTCGTAGATACCTGCCTTTTGCAACAAATCTTGAATGGCTGTTGCCTGTTTGTTGATATTTGGGTCGAGGCACGCGATGGCGGTAGAAATCATGCTGTCGAACTGTATGTTGCATTTCTCATTTGTAAGAGAGATTTTACTTATGCAATAATACTTGCCATTGAACTGGTTACAACCGTCATTGCCTGAAAAGCGATTATTATTGTCCAGTATCAACATAATTTCCGGAGATGCGCCCGGAATTACATTTACAGGCGCAGATTCGGGCCCGTATTTTTCCAGCACCCAGTTGTGGGCAGTAAGCCGGGGCAAATCGCAGTTGCAACAGCCTGACAGCAGAAAAATGGAAGATACGAGTATCCCTGCGGTGAAATAAGTACTGAATTTTATATTTTTCATATGTCGTTTTTTGAACTTTACCCTTGTTTACAAGAGCGATTGTTTATTTCGCATGACGCAAACAAATCTGCAGGATATTCGAAGAAAAACAACTCATGTTGTCGCTGACATTCATCATAAATATTAAGAATAATAATCAACCCTTGTGCGCAGATTTTCTTCATATAAACCAGTCCGGCCGCGACAATCCCGGTCACGGGTTTCGGGATGCGTCTTTTCAAACGAAGGCTCCGGAACCGGAACCTTATTTTGCTTAAATCATGGATGATAACACAACACCCCCCGATCCGGATTTGGAAGAGGCTGGAGAGTCGCCGGAAGAGTCCCGGCCGGACTGCCTCAATTGCGGCAAAAAACTGCCTAAAAAGGCAAAATTTTGTCCCCGTTGCGGCCAGCGCAACAACCAGGGCAAGGTTTCGATGAAGGAATTGCTGCAGCGCTTTTGGACAAACTTTTCCCATTTAGACAGCAAATTCATCAAAATATGCTGGCAACTTTTTATCCCGGCCCGGGTAACCCTAGAATATTTCCGCGGCAGGCAAAAGCGCTACCCGAACCCTGTTCAGTTTTTTCTGATCGTCATGTTTTTCTTTCTGCTGGCGGTCAAACTGGATACCGGCAAAACCAATAAGGCGAGTACGCCCGTCACGATCCGCATAGACTCCTCAGGTACAAATAAAAAGGTCGACATTAATGTCAAGCCGCAGTTGCTTTACCCTGTGATTGAGAAATACGTTACCAGTAAAGAATTCCGCCATGCCCTGGACTCGCTGTCACCCGAACTGAATACACCTGTCATTCGTCAGGCACTGGACAGTTTAATGTATATCACCAATACCCAATGGTATGAAATCGGTCAAATCTGGTTGCGCGACAGCACCAACAATGTCAAAAAAGGGATTCTGGACAGTATTCCGCTCACTTTGGGTTATTTTGTGATGAAGGTGTCCGCAGACGATCTTGTCAAACTTGAACCGCAGGAAATTGCCGAAAAATATGGCATACAAAGCTGGTTGCGCAAAACCCTTCTTATCCAGGGCATAAAATCATTTAAAAATCCGGAAGGTCTGGCCCGGCATTACCTTGGAAGCCTCACGTGGACCTTACTGGCTCTGGTCAGTTGCATGTCGCTCGTCCTCGTCCTCCTGTACCGCCGCCAAAAGCGATTTTTTGTCGAGCATTTTGTCTTTTTGCTGCATGTGCATTCGGCGGTTTTGCTTTTGCTTGCCATCATCCTGGTGCTTGAAAAACTTACCGGCATTGTGTGGCTGCTTACAGTACCGGTGCTCTTCACTGCCGGGTACCTGCTTGCCGCGATGAAACGGTTTTACGGGCAATCCAGGTGGAAAACCCTCTTGAAATGGATGCTTTTCGGACTGATCTATTTCATCGGGTTTGTCGTGTTTTTCCTCGGCGGGTTGATGGTGGTGATTTTGCTTTTTTAATGCTCGCGCCGAGGCTCCGCCTCGCGTGCGCCATCACCGGGGCTCCGCCCCACGTACAAAACTTTTCTCCTGTCGAGCCGCAATCACCAAAACGTGCTGATGGGAAATCGTCTTACCAGCTCTCCAATATCCTGAAACTGCGCATCGGTGAATTGTCCATTCTCCCACATCAGCAGCGATGCCGATTCCTCGGTACGCTCCAGTACATCGTCGCCGTAGGGCACAACACTGTGCTGAATCTCCCGTCTGACGATATCCGGGTCGCCGTCGCCGTCAAAATCGAACACCCAGCTGCCGGTCAGGACCTGGCCACCTTCGCCGCCATAGAATTCGGCCAGCGTAACCCTGCCGGTGAATGTTTTTTTGTGTTTATCATATACCAGCAGCGAATGATGGTGAAACCAGGAATACCTGGTCTCAACCCAATAGGCTTCGATGCTGTCGTTCAGTGGAAAATGATACCGGCCAAACACAACGGCCCCCGATGAATCGACCACGTAGTCGATCTCCTGTAACATGCCGGGTGGGAGCAGGCTGAAGAAAACCCGATTAGGGATGGTGTCGTGCGTGGCGGCACTGTCTTCCGTCATGGAAATCTCCACATGCAGGGTATCGCATGGCGGCAGCGGACGAAAATGATCGGCCCATTGCTGCGCTTTCAGGGTTGCCGGTTGCAGGGAAACCGTAAAAAACAGCAACCGGGCATAGAAGGACCACTTGCGAGATGTGAAATAATTCATCATCGGTTTGAACGGTATTCCCTGTGTTTTTATGCAGGAAAATATAAGGAATCATTTCAAATGCTCCTTTATTACCGGCTCCAGGTCCGCTTCAAGGCTTTCGGAATAACCCTCATGTACGTAAATTACCTTTTTGGTGCGGGCGTCGGCGATCAGCAGGAGCGGATAGCCGTTCAGGCCGAGTGCTTTGGGTAATTGCTTGTCCGGATCGAGCAGGGTCGGATAGGTGATATTCCGCGATTTAAGCCAGTCGTTCAGTTGCTCCGTATTTTTATCAAATGGATTGATACCCAGCACCTGAAGTCCTTTCGATTCATACTGCCGGTGAAGATGTTCGATAGCAGGCATGGCCAATTGGCAGGGAAAGCATCCTTTGTACCAGAAATCGAGCAGCAGCAATCCGTCATTATGCGCTGATGCAAGGAAACTTTCACCCGACAGGTTGGATAGGGTGAAGTCGGGAAGCGTTGCACCGACGGCGATCAATTCGACATCGCGTTTGACCGGCGCCGTTGGGTCGTACTGTTCGAAAGTATATTCGGACGACAATTTTTCCGGGTTGAAATAGTCCTGCAAGGTGGCAGTTGCAGGCAGGGATACGACCGGCGAAAAATCCTTGCGCTCGTACTGCCACCCGTCGAACAGCCACACTTCGCCGCTCATGGAGGCCAGATAAAATTCCGGCAAACCGATGTCATAGTGATAGGTGGAGATAATCTTGTTATTGGCCACATTGCCGAGGGCCGGTTCTATACTCGTGTCGCGCAGGGTAAGGCGGAGCACGGATAAATTGCCGGCTCGTTTGGCGGATATCTCAATCGTATCGAAATAATTCACGCGAAAGGCGGGACGCCCGTCATATAAGAGGTTTTTGAAAATCAGATTGCTGATCATCACATTGCCGCGCATTACTTTTTGCGCTCCGCCGACTGCGTTGACGTTGGTGACGCGTATTTTTTTCAGGGATTCGATGACGTTGTAAAAATTTTCCCCGTCAAAAGCGTAGGCCGGTTTATCGTTTTGAACGACTACAAACTGGGCCAGGGAATCAGCATTTTTCCATTTGCGGAAAAAATAACAAACGCCTTTGTGCGCGATCGTGTCCTCTCCATCGGCAAATTTGAACCGCGCATCGATTGTGAAATAGCCTTGCGTTGTGGCTGCAATGCGTTCATTCAATGCTTGTATGACGGGCGTGGCATCGGAAGGCGATTGGGCGGGACGTATGGCTTTGCAGGCGAACAGAACAGCGAAAAGGGTGATTTTCTTCATATGGCTGTTTTCATTTTATAAGAATATACCGTGCCACGGCCAGATTCGGCAGCCAGCACAGCCAGGCGACGATACGGTAAGCCGTTTTAAAATCATGAAAAAGGGCGGTCAGCATTGGCAACCAGAGCCGCAGGGTCACGGCTGCAAAACAGGCTGCATAGCTGTAAATCATCATTTTTCGATGCGATTCCGTATTCCGGTTTCGGATGAAGCGATAAGCCTGCAAAGTGGTGTACAACATGTGAGACCTAAGCAGATGAATCCCAGCGATGCCACGATGCCGCCCGTTGCAAAAAATCCGATGTACACCCCCGTCAGACCGCTAAGTAGTACGGATACGACGTATACCTTTCCAATCTTGCGGTGCAGCGCGATGTTGCGTGCCCGTAGCCGGTCACTGAATTGCGTCCAGCCGATCAGGAGGGCCAGTCCGCCAAACAGAATATGCGTATAAAAGCCTGTGTTCCAGAAAATATCACCGAGCAAGGCCTCTTCCTTGGTTGCCAGCAGTCCAAATTTCCTGTCGATAACAAAGTAAATACCGGGGTAC
>JAKOXM010000290.1 GCA_029781095.1 Bacteroidota bacterium | reverse complement strand
AAAAGAGGTGCGAGCCGGATACTCGCACCTCTAAAGGTAAAATCAGTTCGGGAAACCCATAATGGCTTCAAACAGGAACGATTTGCTGCCTTGACACCCCGATCGCCCGTTCCGCCTGCAACAAATGCCGACCGATATGGGCGGTAAAAAACAGAAAGGTGTCACCCAGTTTCAGCCGGATCCAGGGCGCGATCGAGATCGGGATACGCACCCGGTTGAGGTTCACGGCTGCTGCGTCCCTGAGCAGCCTCAAAAGCGTTTCCTGCTGATCGATAAACTCCGCCAGCATCGCCCGCGGGTCCGGGTCCGGGGCGGGTACGGCATTTTTCGGGGCTTTCATCCTGGTTTTCAGGCTTCCGTCCGGTTGTGCCTGCATGAGTCCGGTGAAATAATCACCCAGCCAGCCGGGGCTGAATTGCGCTGCCGGGCGACTGCCGTTCATCTTCGCTTCCTGTATGGCTTTTTCAATGGCCGGCAGGTAGTGCCGTCCATATATATTCAGGTGTTCGAGGCATTGCGCGGCACTCCATTGCCCGGGCGATGGCTTTGTTGATAGGAGTTCGGGTGGCATCATTTGCCATTCGGAGAGGGCCTTTTGGAGAAAGGTTTCTGTTCTGTGGGTCAGATTGTCAAGCAGTTGTGCAGTGTGGTGTTTCATTGCTTAATTGTTTTATTGTTTCATTGCCCGGTTGCTTCGTCGTTGGCTTGGCAGCAATTTGACAATGAAGCAATTCAGCAATGACACAAAAGTCCTGACTCCCCGGTAGGTCATTCTTGGTAAATACCAAGATTTCGTGGGTGGTTCCGTGATATGATGGCACACTGAAGACACAGATTTTACTGATTGACACAGTGAAAATTTGTGTCATCAGTGTGCCATCAAACTCCCGCTAGATATTACCAATCAACTGATTAAAACAGTGAAAATCAGTCAAATCCGTGTCATCTGTGTGCCATCAAACCGGGTATTACAAATTGATCCCCCCGCTCGCTTCGATGCGCTGTCCGCTGATCCATCCGGCCTGTTCGGAACACAGGAATGCCACGATGCCGCCGATATCATTGGCTTCTCCCACGCGGCCAAGCGCCGTAACAGAAGCAAGGCGGGTTTTCATTTCCGGGTTGGAACGAATGGCTGCGTTGTTGAAATCGGTTTCTATGGGTCCCGGCGCCAGCACGTTGGCGGTCATGCCGCGCGGACCGATTTCCTTGGCGAGGTACCGCGTAAACGTCTCGATGCCGCCTTTCATGGACGCATATACAGAGTATCCGGGCACGCAAAAGCGCGTGGTACCCGTGGAAATATTGATGACGCGCCCGCCGTCGGCCATCATGGGGAGCGCTTTTTGGGTGAGAAAATACACGCCCTTGAAATGTACGTTCAAAAAACGGTCGAATATTTCCTCCGTGACCTGCGCGAAGGGAATGGTGCCGCCCATGCCACCGTTATTCACCAGAAAATCAAAGGTCTGGCGACCCGACATAGCTTGTAATTGAGCCTTGAGTTGCTCCAAAAATGCATCAAAGGCCGACAGGTCGCCGGCATCGAACTGCATGGCGACCGCTTTCCTCCCCATTTGCCGGATCTCGGCGGCCACCGCATCCGCTTCTTCCTTTTTGGAGTGATAGGTAATGACCACGTCGACGCCGCTTTCGGCGAGCCGGAGTGCCATGTTTTTACCGAGTCCGCGGCTGCCGCCGGTGACGAGGGCAATCTTGTTTTGTTTTTCCATGCCGACAAAAACAGATTTCTCCCTTGCTTGTTGCCGCTGTTTTGTCAAATCCTGATACTTCCCAAAAACTTGCTGAAATTCGTCGCATCGATGCCCAGGTAACTCGCGAGGTATTTGTGCGGCACCAGGTGCAGGATGTGCGGGCTGCGGGTGAGCAGGGCGCGAAACCGCTGTTCGGCGGAGAACGATTGCAATTCGATCTGCCGGGCAAGTACGCCTGCCAGGGCCTGGCCCAGGGCCAGTCGGATCATGCGTTCTATGGCGTGGTGTTCCAGCATCAGGTTGTCGAGTTGCCGGAAAGTGGCCCGCAGAAAGACGCTCGGCGTGAGGGTTTCAAAAAAATACCGCGAAGGTTGCTGCAACAAAAACGAATCGGCCACGCCTGAAAACGAAAACGGGTAGGTAAAAACAAGCGTCGCTTCCCGCCCGTCCTCCCCTACCGCATAGGCGCGCTGCACACCTTCCAGCACGAAATAGATATACTTTTCGGTCTCTCCTTCGTTGGTTAGTATCACCTTTCTCCTGGCCTCCAATGGCTGCCAGATTGAGGCAAAATCATCCCATTCCGCTTCGGAAAGCGGATGAATTTGCCGGGTAAAAGTCTGTAAATGGGCGAGTGCGACGGACATATCGGGTTGCATGGAACAAAAATGAGTTTTCCCGGCGACATTTCTGCCCAAATGTTACCGGTGTAATCTTTAAGCCGTTGCAAGGCCCGCAACTTTGCACTATAAAAAAACAAAACTGCCACGCAGCATGAAAAATACCGTTGAAAACAATCGCCTTCAGGATCACTATTCCGGCAAAAAACACTGGCTTCACTGGGGGCCCTATCTTTCTGAACGCCAATGGGGTACCGTCCGTGAAGACTATTCGCCGGGCGGCACTGCCTGGGACTATTTTCCGCACGACCACGCCCGTTCGCGGGTATATCGCTGGGGCGAAGACGGCATCGCCGGCATCAGCGACGAATGGCAGCGCCTGTGCTTTGCCGTAGCGCTCTGGAACGGCAAGGACCCCATCATCAAGGAACGGCTTTACGGTCTGTCCGGGAGCGAGGGCAACCACGGCGAGGACGTAAAGGAACTTTACTACTACCTCGACAATACGCCGACGCACTCGTACATGAAACATCTGTACAAGTATCCGCAGACAATGTTTCCTTATGAAGCATTGATGCAGGAAAACACGCGGCGCGGGCGGCAAGCACCCGAATTTGAACTCCTCGACACCGGAGCATTTGAAGGCGACCGGTATTGGGATGTGTTCACCGAATACGCCAAAGCCGACAAAAACGACCTGCTGGTCAACATTACGGTGCACAACCGGGCGCCGGAAGCCGCTGAACTCTGGCTGCTGCCCACCCTCTGGTTCCGCAACCTGTGGTCTTTTGGATTGATGGGCGAAAAACCTTCCATCAGGCTCCAGCCCTCCGGTGGTTCCGGTGATTATCGCAGCGCTGTGCTGAACCACGAAAAAATGGGCGACTATTTCTTCTATTTCCGGCAACCGGAACGTATGCTTTTCACCGAAAACGAGAACAACCGCGAACGGTTGTGGGGTCAGCCCAACGAATCTCCGTTTGTAAAAGACGCATTCCATACCGCGCTGATAAACGACAACTTCGATTTTCTGGAAGGCAAAACGGAGGGTACCAAATGCTCACCCATGTACCATTTCACCCTCGAAGCAGGCGGCTCGGCATCCTTTCAGTTCCGCCTGTCCAGCCAGCCAGTTGAAACCCCGTTCGGAAAGAACTTTGACAAGATTTTTTCCGACCGGAAGAAGGAAGCCGACGAATTTTACGACAATATCGCACCCGCCAAACCGCAATCAAAAACCAGAAATCGAAAACAGGATGCCGGCAACGACCACCAGAATATCTTGCGCCAGGCGCTCGCGGGCATGCTCTGGTCAAAACAATATTACAATATCGACATGCCGCGATGGCTCGAAGGCGACCCCGGCCAGTTGCCGCCCCCTGAAAGCCGCCGGACCGGTCGCAACAGCCACTGGCGGACGCTCAACAACGAGGATATCATATCCATGCCCGACAAGTGGGAATATCCCTGGTATGCCGCCTGGGACCTGGCCTTCCACTGCGTGTCGCTGGCAGTGGTCGATGCCGAATTTGCCAAAAGCCAACTGATACTGTTCCTCCGCGAATGGTATATGCACCCCAATGGCCAGTTGCCTGCCTACGAATGGGCATTTGGCGACGTAAACCCGCCCGTACACGCCTGGTCATGTCTCGAGGTGTACAAAATGGACAAACAGCGCACCGGAAAAGGCGACGTCGACTTCCTGAAAAAAGTATTCCAGAAACTGCTCATCAATTTCACCTGGTGGGTTAACCGCAAAGACAAAAACGGCAACAACGTATTCGAAGGCGGCTTTCTCGGGCTGGACAATATCGGCGTGTTCGACCGCTCCAACGAGATACCCGGCGGCGGATACCTCGAGCAGGCCGACGGAACCGCCTGGATGGCCATGTACAGCCTCAATATGCTGGAAATGGCGCTGGAGATTGCCCAGTACGACCGGACATTCGAAGACGTGGCCACCAAATTTTTCGAGCACTTCGTCTACATCGCCGAAAGCCTCAACCGCATTACACAGGACTGGACGGGCTCCTGGGACGAGCAGGAGGGTTTCTTTTACGACATCCTCGGGCTGCCCAACGGAGAGTATATTCCGCTGAAAGTCAGGTCGCTTGTCGGACTGACCACCTTGTTCGCCGTATTCGTGCTGCAGAAGGATCAACTCGAAAAAGTCCCGGATTTTACCAAGCGCCTGCGCTGGTTTCAGAAATACCGCAAGGACAACGGCGATTACCTCGTGCTCGACGAGCATCCCGACAGCGGGGCTTTGCACCTGTCACTGATTCCGCAGGAACGCCTCGGCCGCCTGCTGCACGCCATGCTCGACGAGCGTGAGTTCTTGTCGCCCGGAGGCATCCGTTCCTTGTCGAAAATACATGAGCATGGCTATTCCGTGCAGATCGCCGGGCAAACGTTCGGGTTGCGTTACGAACCCGCCGAAAGCAGCACGGGCCTTTTCGGCGGCAATTCCAACTGGCGCGGCCCCGTCTGGATGCCGATGAATTACATGCTGATCAGGGCCTTGCGCGAGTTCCACTTGTTCTACGGCAACGAATATCAGGTGGAATTCCCGACCGGCTCCGGGAATATGAAGAACCTCGCCGAAATAGCACAGGCCATCTCCGGGCGGCTGATCTCTATTTTCGAACCCGATGAAAACGGCCGGCGGCCGGTGCATGGCGACGAAACGGAGTCTCATACCAGCCGAATTTATGCCGAAAATCCGCATTTCCGCGATCTGGTGCTCTTTTACGAGTACTTCCACGGCGATACGGCGCGGGGTGTCGGCGCCAGTCACCAGACAGGCTGGACGGGGATCGTGGCAAAATTGATCGAAGAAATTTCAGGAATGTAACCTGCGTAATATTCCGGACAGGCCGGCGCCGCGATCTTTGTATCATCAAATAAGAAATGACGCAAATCCTCCTAACTCATTCGTTATGAACGCCAAACAGGGAACGATCCTCATCGCCGCACAAATGGCCGGCCTGCTCGAAAAACTGGACCAGGAAACATACACCCGCCCGCTGCCGCTTTTTCACGGCAGCACCGTAGGGCAACATTTCCGGCACATACTCGAATTCTATACCTGCCTGTTCGACGGCGTACTGTCGGCCCACGTGGATTACAGCAGCCGCAAGCGAAACAACGCCATCAGCGAATGCCCCCGAACCGCCCTCGCCGTACTCGATTACGTCGCCGATACGGTGAAAAACCAGGACGACCACCAGTGGCTCAAGATAGACAGCGAATTTTCCGACGATTGTGTATCCGGTGCAGAACGCCCTGTCTATCTGTCCTCCATGGGACGCGAACTGCAATACGCATTCGATCACGCCGTACACCACCTCGCGATGATCCGGATGGGGCTGGAAGTCTATTTCCCGGAAATCAGGGTTGACGACGACCTGGGTGTCGCTCCCTCAACGCTGAAATACCGGAAAGGAACGGGAATGGAATCTTTCAAAACTGAATTTGTAATTCCGGAAATGGCCTACGGATAAGTAAATGTGCTAATGTGCTAATGTGCTAATTTTCACAACATTGCCCATTTTATGATACCGTTTTAAATTGCACACGTACCTAATTTGAAATAAAGAATAAAACCATGTTAGCATACAAAAATACCCAACCTGACTTCCCGGAACTTGCCTCAAAAGAGTGGCTCGTCACCAACGGCATCGGCGGATATGCGTCCTCCACTGCTGCCGGAGCCAATACCCGGCGCTACCACGGCCTGCTTGTGGCCTCTCTGAATCCGCCGACCGAGCGCACCGTGATGGTGTCGAAAATCGAAGAGTGCATTGTCTTCAACCGCGACTGTGCTTTCGGGCTTTCGAGCAACCAATACCCCGGTGTCGTACATCCGCAGGGCTATCAATACTTCAAATTTTTCGAGCGCAAGCCCTTGCCGCGCATGAAATTTGAAGCGCAGGGCAATCACCTGCTGAAAACCGTTTATATGGTCCACGGCTCCAATACTACCGTTGTGGAATATGAAAACACGGGTGACACCACGTTCAAACTTCGCCTCACACCCCTATTCGTATATCGCGATTACCATTCGCTGCAGCAGGAGGATTCATTCCTGGATTACTGGATGAAGCGCGAAAACGGCTACTACACCCTGTACGCACATTTCGGCGCAATGCCCCTTTATTTCAATTTCACAGCCGGCGAATTTGTGGAAAAACGCGACTGGTACAAGAAACTGGAGTACGTCAGGGAACAGGAACGCGGGCTGGATGCCCATGAAGACGCCGTCGCCGTCGCCAATATCGAGGTCGTGCTGAAACCCGGCATGAAAGTGCACCTGTTGTTTTCAACTGATGAAAAAATGGTGCTGAAAGACCCTGAAATGCTCAGAGCCGCTGAAATCAAACGCCTGGAATCGCTCGTGCCAAAAGAGACGGACGACACTTTTCTGCGCGATTTGTCGATATCGGGCGACCAGTTTATCGTCAAGCGCAAAAGCACGGAAGGATATTCCCTGCTGGCGGGCTACCACTGGTTTACCGACTGGGGGCGCGATACCATGATCGCCATGCGCGGCCTCACAATCGCAAGCGGCAGGCAGGAAGAATCCAAATCCATCCTTGCGACGTTCTTCAGGTACATCGACAAAGGCATGTTGCCCAACCGTTTTCCCGACAAGGACGAACCGCTGGAATACAACACCATCGACGCGACGTTGTGGCTCTTCATAGCGCTGTACGAATACCACCAGAAATTTCAGGACCTGACTTTTATAGCCGGGCATTTCGATGCCCTGACCGACATACTCGATCAGCACATCGCGGGTACCCGCTACAATATTCACGTCACGCCGGACGGGTTTTTGAGCGGCGGAACTGGGCTGGCGCAACTCACGTGGATGGATGCACGGGTAGGTGATTTTGTGGTAACGCCGAGGCATGGTTGTCCCGTTGAAATTCAGGCCCTTTGGTTCAATGCGCTGCGGATTTACCAATATTTCGCGGGCACACTCGGCAAACCCTTTGAACAATACCGGGAAATCGCCGAAAAACTGCAGGCCAATTTCAGAAAACAATTTGTCCGCGCAAACGGCGCCCTGAACGACGTCGTGAACTTTACCGACCCGCCCGCGGCCGACGACGCCATTCGCCCCAACCAGATATACGTCGTCAGTCTGCCCTTTTCACTGCTTGGCAAGGATGAGGAAAAACGCGTCGTCGACGTGGTGCGCGAACACCTGCTGACCGATTACGGCCTGCGTACACTGTCGCCGGAACACCCCGACTTCAAACCCGTATACGAAGGAGATCCCTGGCATCGCGATACCGCCTATCACCAGGGCACCGTGTGGCCATTCCTGATCGGCGAGTATATTACGGCTTATCTGAAAGTCAACGACTGGTCAGAATCATCTCAGAAAGAAGCACTTGCGATGCTCGAACCCCTGAAGCGGCATTTTTACCAGCAGGACTGCATCATGGGTATTTCTGAAATTTTTGACGGCAAAATACCCCGCAACGGGAAAGGAACCATACACCAGGCATGGTCTGTCGGGGCCCTCATCAAGACGCTGCTCGATCTCAAAGCAGGCCGGAAAAAAGGGCGCCGTCAATCCAAAATACCGTTTTTAGAAGTACGCTCTGTCTTTTTTTAGGAGTCAGCGCTGCATTACAGTTCTATTTTATTCCACGACAGGGCGGAAAGGTTTCGCCGAACTGCCAGGTGTCGAGGTTCCGGTTTTTTGCGCCTTTGCGTGAAAAACGCCGGTAATGCGGCCCGCATCAACCCGTATTCATTCACTCACTCATTCTATACCAAAACCATGAAATTTTCACTTGTTCTGTTGCTCGGCGTCGCTGTGATCGCCTCCCTGAACTCTGCTTTCCAAAGCTCCGAAAATACCCCCGCTTCCGACCAACCCGTTTCCGCCAATGCACGTACCAGGCACTTCCGCCTGAACAAAGACGGTGTTGCGATAGACGGTTACGATCCGGTGTCGTATTTCAAAGACGGCCCTAAAAAAGGAAGTTCGGCCCAGAGTTATACCTACGACGGTGTGATCTACCACTTTGCCAGCGCGGAAAACCTCGCCGAATTCAAAACCAACCCGACAAAATACGAACCCGTATGGGGCGGCTGGTGCGGCCATGCCATGGC
>JAKOXM010000273.1 GCA_029781095.1 Bacteroidota bacterium | reverse complement strand
GCCGTTCCTTCGTCGAGCAGGCTGGCATTGGCGATCGGCAGTCCGGTAAGGTCACTGACCATCGTCTGGAAATTCAAAAGGCTTTCCAGACGGCCCTGCGCGATTTCAGCCTGGTATGGCGTATATTGTGTATACCACCCCGGGTTTTGAAAAACATTGCGCAAAATGACCGGCGGCGTAATGGTGCCGGAATAGCCGAGGCCGATATAATTGCGCATGACGCGATTCATCAACGCTGCTTTTTTCAGCTCCTGCAGGTATTCGAACTCGCTGAGGGCGTCGGGCAGGTTGAGCGGCTTTTTCAGGCGGATGGCATCCGGAACCGTTTGATGGATAAGGTCATCCAATGTATTGACCTTCAGCGTTTTCAGCATTTCTTTGGTTTCGGCTTCGCTGGGGCCGATATGCCGGCGGACGAACCTGTCCGGGTGTGGGAATTGACTCATGTTCAATGAGTGTGTGGGTGATAGTTTGAATGAGTGAAATCTGGTGGGGCTTAAAAACAGCGCGAAGGTAATTATTGTTTGCTTGCCCCTGCCCCGCTTACTGTTTCGCCGGCACCTTTTTTTACACGAATATACCAGTTCAGAAATAGTCTGAATTCGGATATTCGCACTTTTGCGTCATGCGACAATATCCGGCCAAACTCCTCCTCTTTGGAGAACATGTATTGCTCCTCGGGGCCTCTGCCCTCGCAGTACCCGTACCGGGGATTGCGCTCAGGCCCGGGTTTGGGGAGAAAAAGCCGATAAAAGGGGAATTGTACGAAAAATTGCTTCGGTTTGCCGAAAGCGCGGAACTGGCGTCGGTGGCGGGTATGGACCTGAAATCTTTTGTCAGCGATATCGAAAACGGCTTGTATTTCGAATCCGGCATCCCGACAGGTTACGGACTGGGCAGTTCGGGCGCCTTGTGCGCGGCGGTTTACGATCGCTATTGCCTGGATAAGGCTGCGGATTTGAGCGAATTGAAACTCGTTTTTTCCAGGATGGAGAGTTTTTTCCACGGTTCCAGTTCAGGTATCGATCCTTTGACGAGTTACCTGGGACAGCCTTTGCTGATCCGCGACAAAAACCTGGTCAGCGTAGCGCAAATGAAGCCCTGGATAAATCCGCCGACTGTTTTTTTGCTCGACACAAGGCTGCCGCGCGAAACGGGCCCTTTGGTGCAATGGTTTCTGGGGCAAAGTCGCGAACCTGTTTTTTCTGAAAAACTGAATTCGCAATTGTTGCCGGCGCACGAACGGATGGTTCAGGCCTGGCTGAACGCCGAAGAAACCGTTTTCTGGTCGGCCCTGAAAAGTGTATCCTTGTTTCAATTTGAAAATTTTCGGCCGATGATACCGGATGTTGTGCGGCCTCTGTGGCTTGAAAGTGTAAAAAACGACGACTTTTGCCTGAAAATATGCGGCGCCGGCGGGGGAGGGTATATGCTCGGTTTCGCTGCAAACCGGGAATTGGCAAACAGGGCGACAAGTGCCGGATTCCCGGTAGTATTCCCTTTTGACCCTAATGACGCAGGCAACCGCGCCACCACAGAGAACAATGCGACCGAAAATGGCGAATAAAAAACGTCTGAGTCCTGCTATCCTGGTCATCGCAGCGCTGCTGCTTGTGGCGCTGGCACGGGATTTTCTGGCAAACGGACGACCCTTGTACTGTCGCATCGGCGGGCATACCTATTGGCCGGGGCTCCGTACCGTTTGGTTGTCACCCGACTATCCTTTCAGCGATCCGTTGATGGATTCCATCCGGATTAACGACCTGTGGAAGACTTTTCAGTACGATGCTGCGGTATTTGCGCCGATCCCTTTCTCTCCCGGCGAGATCGTTCGCCGGCCGCCGGCCGAGCTTGCCCGACCGGGCGCCCTGCATCCCGGATTGCCGGGACACTTCAGACATTGGCTTGGCACCGACGACCGCGGGCGCGACGTGGCGGCGGGCATGGTTTCAGGGGCTCGCATAGCCGTGCTGACCGGTACGATCGCCATGATGATGGCCCTGGGTATCGGACTTCTTTTGGGGGCGCTGGCCGGTTTCTATGCCGACGACCGCCTTCGAATCCGGCGAGGTCGCCTGTGGATGATTGTGCCGGCGCTGCCGGTCGCATGGTTTTATGCCTTTATTGCGCGGCAATACGCCATGCAAGAGACAGGCGGACTACTCGCAAGCCTGGGAATTTTTGCAGGTATCATTTTGATATTCAATGCTTTGGGTTGGCTGGTTTCTAAAATGCCGATCGGGAGCAAATGGATTGTGTTGCCGGCCGATCTGCTCATTATGCGACTGGCGGAGATTTTCAATTCGATTCCCAAACTCATTATCATCATAGTGGTTGCCGCTCTCATGCCCAGAGACCAGTCGATCTGGTTGATTATTGTGCTGATCGGTGCGATGGGCTGGACGGGGGTTGCGCGGATGGTCCGCGGCGACCTGCTGCGGGTACGTGAAATGGAATATGTCACAGCAGCCCGTGCGTTGGGGTTTTCGGAACTCCGGGTATTGATCCGCCATGCACTGCCCAATTCCCTGCGCGCTACGCTGATTGCATTTGCCATCGGCGGCGCGGAAGCGATTTTACTGGAGTCGGCCCTGACTTTCCTCGGTTTCGGGGGTGATGAAATGCGGGGCAAGTCATGGGGTAGCCTGCTCAACAGTTCGCGGGCTTTTCCGCTGGCCTGGTGGATCTCCCTGCCGCCCGGAATGGCTATCTGTATAATTGTTTTGTCGCTGAATGTGATCGGTGAGACCCTGTCGGGGCAAAAGAAGAATTGAGATGGGTGGCCCGTTCAACCATTGCGGGCAACTTTTGTTTTGCTCGGATATGCGGCGTGATTATTTACTCATTACCGGGCTGGCGATTCTGTTTTTCTTCTCTTTTCTGGGAGGAGTGCATTTGTTTGACCGTGATGAGGTCAGCATCGCGGAATGTGCCCGTGAAATGTTATTGACGGGGGAATGGATACGCCCGCAGATTGACTTTCACGCGTTTTCGGAGCGGCCCCCCATGTTTCTCTGGGCCCAGGCGATTTCCATGTATTTATTTGGCATAAACGAATTCGCCGCGCGTTTCCCGAATGCCGTCTGCGGTCTCGTAACACTTCTCCTTGTGTACCGGATCGGCAGCCGGCTTCATGACCGGATGTTTGCCTGGATTTGGGTGCTGGCCTGGCTGGGCAGCATTCTGCCGCACCTGTTCTTTCGAAGCGGCATTGTGGACCCCTGGTTCAATCTGCTGGTGTTTGCGGGCTTGTATGGCTTTATTGAATTCCGCTGGCAATTTCTGACCGCCCAGCACAAACAGTCTTTCCTTGGAAGATACAAATACCTGCTTGTCGGGGGCGGACTGCTGGGCATGGCCATCATGACCAAGGGGTTTTCGGCATACCTGATTGCCATGCTCGTGTTGGGATTGT
>JAKOXM010000225.1 GCA_029781095.1 Bacteroidota bacterium | reverse complement strand
GCAATCCGGCAATGCAGATTTTTTACTGCCCGATCAATACCGGCGCACTTTTGCCATTCATAAATATCACCTTGGCATTGGCGGAAGTGGCTATTTCGCGCTGGGCCTTGATTTGTTCGTACTGGATCAATTTGTCCGTCAGCGTAGAAGTCAGAATACGCTGGTAGTCTGAAATGCCCTGGGCCTCCACGCGTTTGCGATCGGCTTCCTGACGCTCTTTGTCCAGCACAAATTTCATTTTTTGCGATTCCTGTTCGGCGTTGATCTTCGATTCGATGGTCAGACGTACCGATTCCGGAAGCGTGATGTTCCGGATGAGGATAGATTCCAATACAATGCCCCGGGACTGGAATTCCTTTTCAATTGTAGTGAATATTTTCTGCTGGAATTCGTCGCGTTTTGAGGAGTACAAGGCTACGGCATCATAAAACACGGCATTGTCGCGGATCTTGGTACGCGATACGGGCCGGACGATTTTATCGGTGATACTCCGCCCCAGTGTACGCAGAATCTCCGGCGCCCGGTCCGGTATGATGTGATACAAGACAGAAAGATCGATTACCACTTCCAGACCATCGCCCGTGAGTACGTGGATGGCATCGTCGCCTGTTTTATCGCCTTCATCCCGTACGCCGGACATGGTATAGTTTTGCGTACGGACGTCGAATCGCTCGACGTCCACGAGGGGGTTGATAAAATTCAGGCCTTCTGTCAGAATGCCCGGCTGGATTTTGCCAAAAAGGGTCTGTACGCCGACTTGCCCGGGCTGGATTTGAACAAAACAGGAAGTAGACAAGCCAAGCAATACGAGCCCGATACCGAAGTAGCGACCCATTTTTCCGACAATTGTCAAGTTGGGATTGGCTTTAGCCATGGTGGCGGTCACTCCGAATATGAAGAGACCCAATACTAAGAGGAACATAATGTTATGATTTGGTGTGAAACGGGCTTTCGCGGAATTTGACCCCCGGAAGCAGGGTCAAATGTGTGTTGCAAAACCCCTGCAATGCTCGCTATTTTCGAGGAGAATCCGGCGAAAGTCGTCCAAGAACATAATAATAACGAAAAGCGGCCCGCCGACAGGGCGGACAATGGCCGGGAAAGAAGTAAACCGAAATGAAAGGTACCGGCCGGCAAGGAACATCTGACCGGCGCTCAGCATCACATCGCGGCAGAAAACTGCCGCAGAAACCGGACGTCGTTCTCAAACAACAGGCGGATATCGCCGATCTCGTACAGCCGCAGCGCCTGCCGTTCGATACCCATTCCGAATGCGAAACCGCTGTATTTCTTTGAATCAATGCCACAATTTTCAAGCACCTGCGGGTCTACCATGCCGCATCCGAGTATTTCGAGCCAGCCTGTGCCTTTGGTGAGGCGGTAGTTTTTTTCGGTATCCATGCCGAGCCAGATGTCCATTTCGGCGGAGGGTTCGGTGAAGGGGAAAAAAGAAGGGCGCAGGCGTATTTTCGGTGCGCCGAACATTTCCTGGGCGAAATAAAGGAGTGTTTGCTTGAGGTCGGCAAAGGACACGCCCTCGTCGATATACAAGCCTTCCACCTGGTGGAATTGTGCGTGCGAACGTGTGGATATTGTTTCATTGCGGTACACGCGTCCCGGGGCGATGATGCGAATGGGCGGTTTGCGGTGCTGCATCACGCGCGCCTGCACGGGCGAGGTGTGCGTGCGCAGGAGCATGCCCGGCGCATCCACGACGTAAAAAGTGTCCTGCATATCGCGGGCAGGGTGGTCTTCCGGCGTATTCATGGCCGTGAAATTGTGCCAGTCGTCCTCGATTTCGGGTCCGTCCGCAACGGAAAAGCCCATGCGCGTAAATATTTCAACGATGCGGTTGAGGGTGACGGCCACCGGGTGTCGCGAGCCGACAGGCAGGGGTTCGCCGGGTGCGGTGAGGTCGAGTGCAAGGCCCGCAGCGTTGTCGGCCTGTGCTTCAAAGCCCGATTTGAGGGTTTGGTACTTTTCTTCGGCCTGTTGTTTCAGGCTGTTCATCAGCTGGCCGTACTCGCGTTTGCGTTCGTTGGGCACGTTGCGCATTTCTTCCATCAGCGCTTTTACCACGCCTTTGGAGCCGAGGTAATGGATGCGGAAAGTTTCGAGCGCTTCCGGGGTTGCGGGCGACTCGGTGGCGAGGGTGGCGAGGGTTTGCTGGGCCTGAGCGAAAATATCTGACATTGATGATATTAGTTCCGGGTTGCTGTTTCGTGGTTATCGGGCCGGGGAAGGGGCAAAGATCGAAAAAATACGGGCCTTTCCGAGAATGGGACGGGAATTCCTTTCGCTTTATCAGGACTCTGGGGAACCTTCAAAACGATCACCATAATACAGGAACTTCGTATCCTGTCCCCCAGCCTTTTTTTGCCAAGAGGAAATCAAGAAAATCCGCCACCTGTTTTTTTAGATATGCCGGAAGTGACCCGATTTTTGAATACAGAGACAGGTTGCTCATGTTATTCATGAGCATTTAAACCATCAAAAACAGGAAAATATTCAGACAGGCATATCCCACCATCCTCTGTTTCTGTCATATTTTCTACTGCACCTTGTCTCCCCGCAATATCCGGTACCGTTTGCGCGCCTCCACGGCAAACACGCTGCCCGAATAGTCCATGAATATTTTTTCGTACAGCGTTTTTGCCTTTTCCGGGTCGTTGAGTTTGAATTCGTACAGCTGACCGAGGGCATAAAGGGCATTGTCGGCGCGGATATCCTCCGGGTATTTGTCGGCCACTTCCTTGTACATGGCAGCGGCTTTTTCATAGTCCCGTTTTTTCTCGTACACCTGCGCTTCGAGGTACAGGATGTCATCCTGCAGCGAGTGCTCCGGGAAGTTGCGGCGCAGGGTATCGAGTTTCAGGAATGCTTCGTCAAAGCGGTTCTGAAAAACCAGCATCTCTGCGGCCGAATAAAGAGAAATGGCCGTCGAGGTGGTGTCGAGGTTGAGGTTGTCCATGATGAACACCGAAAGATCGAGCGCATCGTTGGCGATGAGTTTGGATGTGGATGCTTTCAACACATCGAACTGGGCCTGGGCCCATTGAAAATCGCCGTTGAAATATGACAGCCGGGCGTTTTTGAAGCGCGCTTCCTGCCCCAGTTGTTCTTCCTTGAACTCCTTGTCCACCTGGCTGTAAAGCAGGGTGCTTTCCCATATATCTCCGTGCATCAGGTAATAATCGGCAAGGTTGATCTTCGTGCGCGCCAGTTGGTCGCGGTCGAGCCCGGGCGATTGTTTCAGGTCTTCCAGCAGGGATATGGCTTTCGGCAAATTGTTGATATAAATGGCTTCCAGGTCGGCGAGTTGCAAAACGATAGATGATGTCGGCTTGCCCTTGCCGTAATGCGCCAGGAAACTTTCGTATTCCGCCTCCAGCGTTTTCAGATCGTCCTGGGTGTAGTCGAATCCCTGGGTGATCTTTTTGCGGCGGCACTCCATGGCTTCGCGCTTGGCCTCGAAGAAAAACGGATTCAACTGGCCTTTTTCCGCAACGATATAGTCATAGCCAAGTATGGCGGTGTCGTAATCTTTGGCATCGGCAGCGTCGTTGGCGAGGTTGAAAATGCGCTGTCCGTTTTCGTCGAGGCGCTTGTCGAGGGCTTTGTACTGGCGCAGGGCACTTTTATAATCCTTTCGTTGCACAAATGACCAGGCAAGCAACTCCACAAGATCAGGATTTTCATCGGCCTGAATTCGTGTATACAACTGCGTTTGCAGATCGGTGAAATCGGAGGGCGCCAGGTAACGCGCCAGAAGGGTCTGTACGGTGTATATCTTGCCGGGATCGGCCGCCAGTGCGTTGAGGTAATACTCGATCATTTTCGTCGGTTCGCCTTTGCGACGGTAGAGTTCGCCGAGGTTGAAGGCAAAGCGGTTGGGGTCTTTCATCAGTTTCGACCCGCGTTCGTAGGTCTGTGTGGCAAAATCGTACTTACCGCTGTTGATGAAAAGCGAAGCCAGGCGGTTGACCGATACGTAATCGGGCGCCATTTTTTCGATGGCCCGTTCGTATTGCGCTTTCGCTTCGTCGGTCTTTGTCTGCCGGTCGAATAAGTTGCCGTAGGTAACATACAGCGATACGTTGTCAGGCGACCTTTTCAGTTGTTTTTTTATGGCTTTTTCACAATCGTCGTACTGTTCGAGGTTGATCAGGCATTCCACGTAGCGGTTGAAAAAAATGTCGCTCTGGTTGTCGTTTTCCAACAACTGGCTGTACAGGCTTGCCGCTTTCTGGTATTCTCCGTTTTGATAATACTGGTTGGCCAGATCAAGGTTTTGCGCCCCTGCCGTATTGATCTGGAGGCTGAAAAAAATGGCGACGAACGCCCACAGGGGCAATATGCGACTTCTCATGTGCTGGATTCTTACAAAATGACTATTTCAACTGCAAAAGTAAGGGGAATAACGTTTACAGGGCAGGTTGTGTTTCAATCCGGGGCGAATGACTGCTCTTTCCCGACCAATGTTATTTTTGCGTCATGCGAAAGATACTATCTGCCCTGATCATTTTTCTTGCCTGCATAAACCTCTCTGCGCAAAAACCGCTCGCTATTGCACTCCGCCCCAGGCCTTCCGCGGCTGAAACCGGTGCAGCACGTTTGTTACGGGCTTATTTGCAACAAATAACCGCACAATCCGTGCCGGTTCCGGCTTCCGGGGCGGTGCCGGAAGGGTACGCACCCGTATTCATCGGCGCTCACCCGGACCTGCCAAAATACGGTTTGCAGAACCCGCCCGATTTGCAGCCGGACGCTTTTTTCCTGCAAGGCAAAAACGGCGCATTTCTAATCGCGGGCGGCGGCGAAATGGGCGCCGAATACGGCGTTTATTCCCTGCTGGAACTGCTGGGCTGCCGGAAATACAGCCCGCGTGATTCGTTTATCCCGGAAATAAAAAACCTGCTCCTGCCCGATTATCAGGCAAAAACGGAAATTCCCGCTTTCCCTTATCGCGAGCTGCACTACGAACCCGCCTTCGACGAAGGCTGGGCGCGCTGGCATAAACTGAAAACAAACCCGAAAAAAAACGAGGAGTGGGGCATGTTCGTCCACACTTTCCACCGCCTTTGTCCCGAGGAAAAATATTTCACAGAACATCCCGAATATTTCGCCTGGAACGGGAAACAACGTTCCACCGGACAATTATGCCTTTCCAACGATACGGTGAAA
>JAKOXM010000221.1 GCA_029781095.1 Bacteroidota bacterium | reverse complement strand
GCGGAAGCCGTGCCGATTTTGACCAAGACAGGCGAATTGTGCAAAAAAGCGGGCCTGCAACTGGTATATCACAACCATGACTGGGAATTTAAAAAGGTAGGCGACTCGACGCCTTATGACGTATTCCTTTCACAAATCCCCTCTGATTTGCTGAAAATGGAACTCGACCTCGCCTGGGCAACCAAGGCAGGCGCAGACCCTGTGGCGCTTTTTGAGAAGAACCCCGGCCGGTTCCCGCTCTGGCACGTCAAGGACCTGGACAAGGATATGGAAACGGTCAAGCCTGTGGGCGAGGGCATCATTGATTTCAAACGGATTTTCAAGTCTGCTAAAACGGCCGGCCTGAAGTATCCGTTCATCGAGCATGACATGCCTGCCGATGCATTTGACAGCCTGACAAAGAGCAAGGTGTATTTGAAGAAAAATATTCTAAAATAGAAGTTATCGCATGCAAATCATCCTCGGCATTATTTTTCACTTTATCGGCGGCTTTGCCTCGGGCAGTTTTTACGTCCCGTTTCGCCGGGTCAAAGACTGGTCGTGGGAAAGCGCATGGATCGTAGGCGGTGTGTTTTCATGGCTTATCGTACCGTTTGTGGCTGCTGCACTGACTGTCCCCGATTTTATGGGTATCATCCGCAGCGCCGACACCGGCACGCTCTTCTGGACGTATTTTTTCGGACTGCTCTGGGGCATCGGCGGCCTCACGTTCGGTCTGGCGATGCGTTATCTGGGCATGAGCCTCGGTATGAGCGTTGCATTGGGATACTGTTCGGCATTCGGGTCACTGGTGCCGTCCATTTACTACGGAATCCACCATGTTGAGGGGAAAATGGGCATCGGCGATATGTTTGCCAACCCGGGCGGCCGGATGATCTTGTTCGGGGTGCTGGTCTGCCTGACGGGAATAGCCGTATGCGGAAGGGCAGGCATGCTAAAAGAACGCGAACTGGATGATGCCGCAAAAAAGGAAGGGGTCGCCGAATTCAATCTGGTAAAAGGCCTGATGGTAGCCACTGTTTCCGGTATTCTGTCGGCATGTTTCAATTTCGGCATCGAGGCCGGAAAGGACATGGCCGCGGTGGCTGTCGGGCGCGGCGCCAACCCGCTTTTCCAGAACAACGTGATATTCGTCGTGTTGCTCTGGGGCGGGCTCACCACCAACTTTATCTGGTGCATGCTGCTGAACGCCCGAAACAAGTCGTTCGGCGATTACCGAAATGCAAAATCACCCCTGCTCAGCAATTACGGGTTTGCGGCACTCGCCGGCACCACCTGGTTCCTGCAATTCTTTTTCTACGGCATGGGCGAATCGAAAATGGGCAACGGCGCCAGTTCATGGATTTTACACATGGCATTCATCATCCTCATTTCGAGTGCCTGGGGTTTGTTTTTGAAAGAATGGAAAGGCGTAAGCAGGCGCACGATGGCTACTATTCTGGCAGGTATCGGCGTAATCCTGCTTTCGGTGGTGCTCGTGGGAATCGGAAATTCGATGAAATAAATCATATTCGGGCCGGTCTGAGAGCCGGTACGAAAGCATACGAATACATTCAGAAAGGATACTGATAAAACATAGCATCATGTCTGTCAAAACATTCCGGCATGTCTCCTTCCTCTGGGACGAGCAAAAGGCCGCCGAACTTGCCGGTGATGAAGTCGGTCTGCTGGTGTACCGCTCCAACCTGCTCGGCGCCGATCTCCGGCTGACCAATTATGGCGGCGGCAATACATCCTGCAAATCTGCGGCAAAAGACCCGCTGACCGGCGAAACGGTCGATGTGATGTGGGTGAAAGGCTCCGGCGGCGACCTCGGCACCATGAAACGCTCCGGTCTGGCCGCCCTTTACGTCGAGCGCTTGCGGAATTTGAAAAAAGTATATCGCGGCCTCGCTTTTGAAGATGAAATGGTTGAATTGTTCAACCACTGCATCTATGACCTCGCTTCCAAAGCGCCTTCGATCGATACCCCTCTGCACGGTTTTTTACCATTCAAACACATCGACCACCTGCACCCCGACGCGGCCATTGCCATTGCAGCGGCGAAAGACGGCGAGCGCATCACACGCGAGTTGTTCGGCGGTGCCGTTGGCTGGGTTCCCTGGCAACGCCCGGGATTTGATCTGGGCCTGAAAATGCAGGAATGCCTTGAAGAAAACGCGTCCAAAGGCATTGCGCTCCGGGGCATCATGCTTGGCTCGCACGGCCTTTTTACCTGGGGCGACACGGCTTATGAAAGTTATCTGAACACACTCGAAGTCATAGAAACCTGTGCAGCCTATCTGGAAAAAAATTACGGAAAAACACATCCTGTATTTGGCGGCGCAAAAATCGAAAGCCTCGAAAAAGGCGCCCGGAACAAACAAGCCGCCACGCTCGCGCCTGTTCTGCGGGGTTTTTGCTCGAACAAAACGCGCATGATCGGCCATTTTTCCGACGATGATCGGGTGTTGCAATTCATCAATTCGAACGACCTGGACCGCCTCGCCCCGCTCGGAACCAGCTGCCCCGACCATTTCCTGCGGACGAAAATAAGCCCGCTCGTGCTGGATTTGAAAGCGGACGAAGATTTGACCGATATCCCGGGTATCAGGGAAAAACTGTCGCCGGCCTTTGAGACCTACCGCCGGATGTATGCCGACTACTATGCAGCCTGCAAACGTGACAACAGCCCCGCCATGCGCGATCCCAATCCGGTGGTAATCCTGTGGCCGGGTGTGGGGATGTTCACTTTTGCCAAAGACAAGCAAACCGCCCGAGTGGCTGCTGAATTTTATACCAATGCCATCAACGTGATGCGGGGCGCCGAGGCCATTTCAGCCTACACTGCCCTGCCCCGGCAGGAGGCTTTCGATATCGAATACTGGCTCCTCGAAGAAGCGAAACTCCAGCGGATGCCCAGGCCCAAACCGCTGAGCGGACGCGTAGCGCTGGTGACCGGTTCGGCGGGCGGTATCGGGAAAGCCATCGCCCGGAAATTCGCCGAAGAAGGCGCCTGCGTAGTGCTCAA
>JAKOXM010000196.1 GCA_029781095.1 Bacteroidota bacterium | reverse complement strand
GTCGCCCGCGTCGACCCGCTGTTCACTTCCGTTGCGATGTAAAAACAGCCGTCGTGCAGGTAAGCGTCGAGGGTGGAATATATGTTGTAGGTAAAACCTTTTTTTTCACGGATATTCGTCATCAGGCGGGAGCCGAAATACCCGCCCAGAATGGTATTGAGCACGTACAGGCCGTTAAAATCCGGATGTCGCCGGTTAAATGCCTCCCGGCCTATCTTCACTGCCGTTTGCAGGGAACCGGGATGTTTTAACTTAATCTGCGAAGGTTTCAGGTCTGCAACCGGCTTAATATACGGCTTTTCGACGGCTTCTGATGTTTTTTTCTCCTGTCCGAAAGATCGATTGAGCAAATCCATTACCTCGTCGTCGATGTTGCCGCTGGCAAAAAGCAGGCAATTCGAAGGTGTGTACCATGTATCGTAAAAGTTCAGCAGGTCGGTCCTGTCAAGCGCGGCGTAGTCATCCGGCATCGAATTGTAGCCATACGGGTGGCTTTCACCGAAAATGAGTTCCGTTATTTTCCGGTATGCGCGCACCTCCACTTTTTCCAGTTCCACGAGCAGTTCCTGCACGCTGGTCAGTTTGAACGTTTCCAGTTCCGATTCGGGGAATGTCGGCGCCTGAAGCACCTCGGCGAAAACAGGGATCAGTTCGGAAGCGTATTTTTTGAGCGAGAAAAGCAGTATGTTCGAGGTGTCGAGGTTGGTGGGGACGCTCAAGGTGCCGCCGTAGAAATCAATATGCTCGGCGATCCCGGCTGCAGTGCGGGTCTTCGTCCCTTCGCGCAGCAAACGCGAGGTTGCGCGTGCAACAAGGCGTTTGTCTTCCTGAAGCCGGCCCGCGCGGTAGACGGCTTCAATTTTTATGATCTCCTGCCCGGGAAAGTTCAGCACGTACACGGGTATCCCGTTATCGAGCCGCACCTCCTGCGGGTGCGGCAACACAAGGTTCCTGATATCGTGGACGGGTGGAGCGGATTTACGGTTCAGCATTTTTCCTCGAAGCGAGCCGGGGTGACTGGCGGTTCAAAAGTCAATAAAAAGTGTGAATTCAGGGGTGCATGTTCAATCTTTGAAGCGCGAAGGTAGATTTTTCCCTCTTTTCCACAGATTGTTAGTTTTTTCAAACAAAAAGGCGGCCAGATGGATTTACATTTGCCGAAATATTCCGGCAAACCAAAACCCGATGCCAAAAGCCAGAATCGCTCAAACCATATCTTCGATGAAATTCAGTGTTTCTTCTTCCGAACTTTTGAAACAACTTCAGATCGCCTCCGGGGCCATCGGTTCCAATCCGGTGCTGCCAATTCTGGAAGACTTTCTTTTCACGATCGAAAACAAAAAACTTACCATCGCGGCTACCGACCTCGAAACCAGTATCGCTACCACCATCGAGGTGCTCGCCGATGATGATTTTGCAGTGGCCATACCCGCCAAAATACTGCTCGACACGCTGAAAGCGCTGCCTGCGCAGCCGGTTACTTTTACGGTTAACGAGGATAATTGGGGCATTGAGATCACTTCTTCCTACGGAAAATACAAACTGGCCGGAGAAAACGGCGCCGATTTTCCCAGCATCCCCGAACCCGATTCGGTGGAGACGATGAAAATTAACAGCCAGTTTTTGCTGGAAGGAATCAACAACACGGTTTTTGCCACTTCTTCCGACGAGCTGCGGCCGGCAATGACGGGCGTGTATTTTCAGATCGAAAACAACAAGCTGATTTGTGTGGCCACCGATGCGCACAAATTGGTCAAATTCACCACTTATCACCTGGCAGGCGAAGTGTCTACCAATTTTATCGTCCCGAAAAAAGCCCTCAACCTGCTCAAGAACGCGCTCCCGGCCAGCGACGGTGTCACTATTTCCTATAACAAGGCGAATGCATTTTTCTCCTTCGGCTCCATGAACCTCGTGTGCCGCCTGATTGACGCCCGGTATCCGGACTACAATGCCGTCATTCCGGTAGACAACCCGAACAATATGACGGTGAGCCGCGCCGATTTCCAAAATTCGCTCAAACGTATTGCCATCTACGCCAATAAAACGACCAACCAGGTAGTGCTGGACGTGAGCGATAAAAGCCTCACTGTGAGCGCGCAAGACCTTGACTTTTCCAACGAGGCCACTGAACAAATGGCCTGCACATATGAAGGCAGTCCGATGAAAATCGCCTTCAATGCCAAGTTCCTTGTGGAAATGCTGGGCGTGCTCGAATCCGATGAAGTGAAAATGGAATTTTCAACGCCCAGCCGCGCGGGCATTCTGACGCCTGTAGAAGAGACAAACAACGATCGCGATATCCTGATGCTGGTAATGCCCGTGATGCTGAACAACTGATCACGTGACATGGAGCCTCCCGCCGCCAAATTGGCATAAAGAAACACGGATTACACACACTGGACGCAAATCGAATTATTAAATCCGCGTCCATTCCGGGTAATCCGTGTCCTGTTTTTTAGCGTCAGACCAGAAATCTACAGGCGAAGCAGTTTGACAACGCCCAGCCGCAGCATCAACAGCCACGGAATACCATGCAGGGCGAGGTCGAACCAATCCATGGGTTTCATACCTATGGCGCCGCCCAGAACCCAGCGCAATTTGCCCCAGACATGAGGTTCCGGCCAGAAAGGGGCCAGACCAATCGTGGCGCATGCCATCAGGATCAGCCGCCAGTCGTTCAGAAAAGTTACCCGTTTTGTTTCCGACATTGATTTTCAGGGCATTGTTTGAATAACCTTTTTCAGCTCCGCCTTGCTGCGCACGCCCGACTCCCGCCATTGCAGTTTGCCGTTTTTAAAAATCATCAGGGTCGGCACACTCCGGACGTTATACTGGCTTGCCAATGAGGGATTCTGGTCTACATCTATCTTGTAAATGCGGATATCTTCGCCAAGGTCGCTTTTCAGGTCTTCCAGAATAGGGCCAACCATACGGCAGGGGCCACACCACGTAGCGAAAAAGTCGATAATTGTAGGCGTTTTGGACGCAATGAGGTCCGCAAATGAAGTTTTCATGCTTTTTTATACTGATTTTGAAAGTTTGGTCACCTGAAATGAATTTTTACATCTGGTTTTATTTTGATTTAAAAGGCTCCGCTACCTGCTCCAAAAAGCCATGCGGATATTGTTCAACTTCCGGGAATCCAAGTTCAATATCGCGTCCCTCAAAAGGCATCCACACCGTGCGATGGAGATAATCCCAAATGCTGAGTGTGATGCCGTAATTTACGCCATAGCGCCCCTCCGGAAGTTCCTTTGCGTGGTGCCAGATATGCATCTGCGGGCTGTTGAGGATATATTTCAACGGCCCCAGCGGCAGGTAAATGTTGGCGTGGTTGAGGTGACCGATTGCAAGTGTAAATACATACACAAGCATGAAATCCTGAATACCAAAGCCGATCATTGCCAGTGGGATATACTCTATAGCCCGGTAAACGATCGTCTCCATAAAATGATACCTCAAATGCGCGGCGAAGCC
The DNA here is from genome assembly GCA_029781095.1 of Bacteroidota bacterium. Taxonomy (GTDB): domain Bacteria; phylum Bacteroidota; class Bacteroidia; order Chitinophagales; family Saprospiraceae; genus M3007. The sequence goes on along the minus strand of JAKOXM010000196.1, from coordinate 869 downwards.
CATCTGGGCAACGGAGTGGTGTACCTTGTGAAATTCCCACAGGCGTGGAACCCGGTGCAGGAGCCGGTGGGTGTTCCACTGTATAAAATCCCGTACGACGAGCAGGATAAGCAACTGAGTCCAGTGCGGCAAGGCAGCCACATTGATCGCAACGAGGTTGCGAATGCCGAATACGCCGGCTAAAAAGTCATTGAAAGCCTTTACCGCCACATCCGACACCCCCGCATACCCGATCAGGGAAAACAAAAACACGTTGAAAAACATATAAAACGTGTCCAGCCAGAAATCTTTGCGGATACGGGGCTGATTTTTACGCCAGGGGAAAAGCAGTTCAAGTACATACACTGCTGCCGACAAGCCGATCAGCCAGTAAAAGAAATTTCCCCAATGCGGGTGCAGTATTTCATGCCAGAGGTAATTGGCATAACCGCGTGTGGCATTCCAAAATATTTCCGAGTAAGTCATTTTGCACTGCAAAGTTCGTCATTTACAGGGCTCAGGTAGGTAACTTTTGTTACATAGAACAAATTTTGGGCTGCGGGCTTTTGGATTTTTTTCCCGCAGATTGGCGCAGAAGGTAACTTTTGCTACACAGAACCGGTTTCGGGCCACGCGACGGCCTTTTAGATTTTTTTCCCGCAGATTGACGCAGAAAAGGCCGCGGATTCGCGCAGAAGGTAACTTTTGTTTCACAGAACCGGTTTCGGGCTACGCTGCGGGCTTTCAGATTTTTTTCCCGCAGATTGGCGCAGAAAAGGCCGCAGATTTGCGCAGAAGGTAACTTTTATTACACAGAACCGGTTTCGGGCCACGCTGCGGCCTTTTGGATTTTTTTCCCGCAGATTGACGCAGAAAAGGCCTCGGATTCG
>JAKOXM010000191.1 GCA_029781095.1 Bacteroidota bacterium | reverse complement strand
AGCGTCTCCCGAAGATAATGAATTTAAAGCAGTTTTCAAGAAGCCCTCACAGATGGAGGCAGCGATTCCCGGTTTGTAATAATATGTTCATTTTTAAGATGTTGTCTGCGACGCAGGAGCAGGGGACATCACAAAAATGAACCGAGGTGACACCTTTTTCGTACCTCAAAAGATGTCACCTCTTACAAACCGAAAATCGCTGAGATGAAGGATGGCGCTTTTTGTTAAATGTAAGTGTAAATGTATATATTTTTGAAAGACAGACGATTGTACAACGTTTCAGATCGTCGTTTATCTCTTGTCACTCTCCGAATCGAAACCCATCCAGATACATCTGTTGTAAATTCAGATATGGATAGTCCCCGGCGCCTCCGATATACAGGAATCCGATATATTTCTGATTTACCCAGCCCTTCACCGCATACTGTCTGCCGTTGCCGTCTTCCCAATAATCGATTACGCCCCGTGCATCGGGATATCCGTCAAGAAGGTGGCCTTTACCGTAGCCCACGGCGTTGGTGATTTCAAAAGGACTTTTTAGAAAATCCATGTAGGAGATAAGCAATTCCTCCATTTCATCGGGCGATGCATCTGTAAAGGGTTCGCTAAACCGGACTGCGATACATCCGAATACAAAACTGTCCAGTTCCACTTCGGATGTATATACGTCGGAATTGTCTTCGGATTTGCTGAGATCGAATTCGGGCATCCCCGGAGGCAAATATGCCGAGCAGCCTGACTGCCCGATATCTGTCTTGCCCAGACGCGGAGCCTTGGTTGAAACCGGTTCGCTTTGAGAGAATGCCTTAAAAAAAGAAGCGGTCAGGAAAATAAAAATAAGGATCGATATTCCTGTTTTTTGTGAAAGCCTCATGAATCGTTTGTTATAACGGTCTGGTTATCAATTAATCCAGTCCCGGCACTTATGATAAAAGAATGTCGACCCGGTCCCGCTATACATTACTCTATGAAAAACAGGTAATTGCCCCATGCCCATCCGAAGCGCAAGGTGCCGCTGCCATCATCATATTCCACCTTGAACCACTTGCCGCGATCGCCGCTTTTCAGGACGACGTATTGCCCATCGACGCCAAGAATTTTTACCCTTGAGCCGTGGGGCATGTTCGTCACGATATCGCTGTTTTCGTCAGGACGCGAGCGAATGCGCAGATCGTCTTTAAACTTTGTCCGCACTTCCGCCCACTTGGGGTAAACATTTTGGGGAGTGACTGTATTCGGGGCGATGCTGTTCGGGGTGACATTTGTGGTAGATGATTTGCTATTCCCGCCCGAATTATTGAAAACCAGCATGTACACCAGTCCGAGCAATATAAGTACGCCTCCGCCTATATACAAAGGTTTCAAATTCATCGGTGCCGGAGCCCGGGGAGTTTCCGGTCTGGGGATGTGAAAGTTTTCTTTTTCTATTTCTTTTTTATTCAGTTCGATATACTCGGGTGTCATTTGGCGCAGGTACATTAAAATGGATTCATTGATCCTTGCCCGCTCCTGAAACAGAGTCTCTTCATCGATTGTGCCGTTCGATGCACTTTGCTGGAGTTTTCTCATTCTGTTGCGCAACATGACCAACGCGTCCAGCAATTCATTGTCGGCGTCCCTTACAAAGTGATAGAGTTCCTCAAGCGATTGTTCTGTTTCGCCTTCGGCAATCATGTCACGGATTTTGTTGATAAATTCCTTGTTTTCCATTTTTTGTTCCTTGAAAGTGATTTGCAAAAATACAAAATTTGTATTTTTTTGTCAATTATTTATCTTTTTAATGCAACGGTACGCGAAAACTGCCCTCCCGGCAACTGCACATGCAACACGTAAGTACCGCCCGGAAGCGCCGGCAAACGGTCGATTTGCAATACGTTCAACCCGGTTTGGGTTTGAGCATTGCCGGTCCAGACGGTCTGACCGGCACTGTTCAGCAAACGAAGGACTGCCGGCGCCGGTGCATCGGCAGTGAACGAAAGATACAGCAGATCAGATGCGGGATTGGGATAAACAAGTACTTCGCCGATACCTGCGGGCAGGTCGTGTGCCGCCGAAAGCTGGCCGATATAGGTACGCTGCACCGTAGCGGTACCGTTGGTGCTGCCGCCGAAAGCGGTGAACACGAGTTTGTAGAGGTCGTTATTCGGGGTTTTGACAAAATAAGCGCGGTTATTGGCAACAAACCAGCCCTGGTTCAGGTCAAAGAATTTCCAGTCGTGGTTGATCACGTCAAGCCTGTTGCTGAACGAATCCAGGTAGGCCGTATAGTCGACAGTAGCCGGGTTTACATTGTTGGCACGGGCGACCTGCACGCTGTCGGCCGAAAGCAGGCCCGTCACGAAATACGGCACCAGGTCGCCGCCGGCATCGAGGATGGCGACGTAGCGGCAGAATACGAGATCCCAGCCTTTGGGCGTCACGACGTTGGCGCCATTGGCGCCGAGGGAAAAATAGACGACCGGGCTTCCGTTTCCGGGGCTCGTACTGACGGTATGGGTTGTCATGTTGCTGCCATCCAGATTGGCTACGCGAAAACTGAACTGCGCGCCGTCATATTCATCGAAAAAGATCTTCCGGTATTCGCCGTTGCGCAGAACCAGAACAAATACCCGGTTGCCCAGAATTTTGGACTGCCCGGCATCGTAAGCGCCCCAGCCGAAATCGGTGGGGTCGAGCGAATCGGCCACGGTGTTGAAGGCGCCTTCGGCCCAGGAAGCCTCCGGGTTGAACAACTGGTATTCCGGTGAAATATCGGCAGGGTTGATCGTTTCGCTAAAATCGAACACAAATGGATCGTAGGCTTCCATCCCGAGGATGGTCTGTCCCATCGAAGAAGAGGTGCTTTCGTTGATAAATATGCCTGCCGCCTGCGGTCCGAGGTTCGAAAATGCGATATCCCAGGCGTCGTTGGGCACCTGCTGGCTGCTGCCGTCCGACAGTTTGTAGTAGGCGAATTTGGTGTAGCCGGTTCCCGTGCTGATCTGGTCGCTGGTTTGGGCATTGAGGGTGCAGGACGCGGCAAGGAGGGCGGTCAAAGTAATAATTTTGTTCATACTGCTTGATTGAAATCACTTGTTGTATTGGACGAAAGTAAGCAAATCCCGGAGTTTTGAAGGCGTTTCAGCAGAATTTTCCGGCAGGTTTTTCCAGGACACATAAGGCAATTTACATGGTTGTCGCCCCAAACGACATGGTTATACATTTTGTCTTGAAAGGTATTCCGCGTTTTTGGATTTTTCCTGATTCAAACACCAAACCTCTGTATATGAAATACTTTAACACCGCTCTCGCCCTACTGCTGGCTTTTGCAACAAGTTCCCTTCAGGCTCAAAAGAAGATCGTTCTGACTTCTTACAACGCGCAAATTACAGACGCGATGATCGCGTCCATCGCTCCGGACGTCAACTGGGGCAAAGAACCGAATCTCTGGCCTTATTCCTGGACGCAGGGAGGCATTGTTAATACCACTCGTCCCTTACTCCGCTTTGATCTGTCCGATATTCCGGCTGGTTCGACAGTGCAGGAGGCTTTACTTATCCTGCATTACGACCCCTATACCCATGCATTCGGAGTACATTCGGGACAAACGGACTTTGTCGTTCGACGCATACTCGAACCCTGGGAGGAAATGACCGTCACCTGGGATAATCAGCCTGGCACTACCTCCGTGCATGAGGTTTATGTGCCAAACGCCATTTTTAACCAGCAGAATTACGTCCTTAATGTGACGGATATGGTGAAAGACATGCTTTCCCCTGCTTCTGCCGGCAATTTCGGATTTATGCTGCAATTGGAAAATGAATTTCCTTACAGTGCCGTGCGCCTTGCCAGTATTGACAACGCCGATGTGTCGCTCCATCCGCAACTATGGCTTACCTTAAGCGAAGGTCTCACGGGTACTATCGATAACCAGCAAAAAAGGGAATCCAATCATTTTACGGTGGGCCCCAACCCCTGCTCAGGCGAGCTTGCCGTATCCTCCAAAACGATACCGGATGGTGTGAATACCGCAGAGATTTACGACGCGCAGGGAAAACTGGTGCTGTCGCAGGTACTGTCGGGTTCCTTTTCCTACCTGTATCTGAATCAACTCCCTGCGGGCATGTATGTGATGAAGATTTTCAACGATACTTCCGGTTATATCCAGGAAGAGAAGATCGCAGTGGCCCGGTAAGTAACGATGAAAGAATAACCTGCCTGAAATCGAGAGGTTATTCTTTCATCGTTACCAGGGACTGTTTTTACTGGTTGATGGTCTCTTTGGGCACGTAGGACCTCAGCACCGTTATTTTCATCGCGCTGTCTAACTGGATTTGATAGATAAGCGGTACAACTCCTTTGTTTTTGTCGTTGAATTTGGTGCTCACATTGACCAGAAACCGCGCGTCCTTTTCAGCGATGCTGATGTCGTTATTTTCCGGAACCCAGCCCATTGCCTCCGGGTGTTTATTAAAATACCTTTTTTCTTCTCTCTCGCGATCGGATTTGGGCATGTTTCTCACACGGTAATATTGTTCCATGGTGTCGGCACAATAAGTCGAAATGCATGCCACATCCCGCTTCGTCACGCATTCGAAATAACGCCGTACCACTTGCCGGACGGAATCTTCCCGATTCATGGCGGTCTGGATCAAGCCCAGTTCCTGTTTGAGAACCTTGTTCTCCTGTATGACGGAATTGCTTTGTGTGGCTGCATTCCGGGTGGAAATAAAGTAATGCGACAAAAAGGCTATGAAAAGTATACCTGAAGCCCAGTAGATGGCCAGGCGCCGTTTTTTTTGCCCCGCATGCTGACGCTTTTCCGCCAGATTCAAAATGGGTTTGATCAGCGTGTCGTGGCTGAGTTCATAACTGTGGCTGCCAACCGAATTGGGCAGTCGACGCAACAGAAAAGTGTTCTCCAGGTCGCGCAACGTATCGAATGAGATGCCCGTATGCGCATATTTCTGCACGAGCGAGTCGGCATCCACGCTGAGTCGGCGCGGCTCGCTTGTTTTCCTGTCGGTAAAAATCAGGTCGTTTTCGATCATATTTTGGGCGGGCCTGACAAGATGCGGCGGTAATTTCTTTAACAGGCGATCGCAATAACCTTCATAAATGTTTTCAATCCTGTCAGCAAAATGGGCGGTTTCTATTCTGTTGTCCGGTACATCCCCCGTTGCAACCTTGTTTTCCAGATATTCACATAAAATCTGGAGTTGAAAAGCCTCGATACCCGCATGCTGATCGGCATGCCTGCTTTCGCCGAGTTTTTGTATGATAAGATCCAACGCGTCGGGGCTGTACGTAAATGCAGGTGAAAGGAAGTCGCCCTGTTTCTCCGCCGGTTTTTCAATGGCACTCCGGGCCTGACTTTCGCTCAAAGCCTTCAATTCAAAGGATTTGTGCAGAATACTGGGCAATTTGTCTTTCAGGTTGTTCAACTGGCTCAAACGATCGTCGCGGATCACGAACAAGACCTTTATATCCAATGTTCCGGACAGGTACCGGCGACTGGCCTTATCCAGATCACGCGCATTTTCGCGGACGATCTGCGGCATATCGGTGTAAAGCAGTTCGGCGAGATGAGACTTGAAATCCTCCTGCTGTACCGCCGGATAAGTAAAAAACTCTTCAAACTGGTCAAAAATCAAAAGGAACCTCGTCGTATCTCCGCTTTTCCGTTTAAAATGATACCACGGGGTCGGATCCGGGACCAGCGACTGCATAAAGGAGGATTCCGGATTGTCTGGGCATACGTCGTTCAGGCTGTCCAGCAGTTTTTCCACAGGAGAACGGCGACTGCCCGCCGCGTAACTTCCCAAACGGGTGACAACAGGAAGAAGCGCAACTCCCTGCATATCAGCCGATTTTGTCAGTTCCGGGATGAGCCCCGCATTGATAATGGAGCTTTTGCCGTAGCCCGATCTGCCGAAAAGCACCACCAGTTTTTCCAGGGATACCAGCACGCTCAGGTCCTGTACATCACGCTCACGACCAAAAAACAGGTCTTTGTCGGCAGTCTCGAACGGACGCACGCCCGGGTAGCGTTTTGTTTGCATGGCGCTTATCGGTTGGGTTTGATCGTTGATAAAATGGCGTCTGCAATGCCGTTAAACCGGACGGCGTAATCCCGGCTGTCCAGCGTTTTTCGGGCTTCCCGGGCTATAAGATCGTTGTATTGCGACAACAATAAGGTCGCCGTTTCCACGTGTTCTTCAGCGGTTTTCAGCGTATTGAGGGCGCTCAAAACATCCCCGTTCTGTAAATAACGGGTGATGCGCACCGATTCCGGCGTTTGGGCCTCCACAATCTCGCGCAGCAGGCCTTCTTTTTCGGCGCGCCGTATAAGTTCCTGAAAAAACGCCTGCTCATCCTCGATAAATTCTATCCCGAATTGCTTCACGAGGAATGTGGTGGTGTTTTCGTTCTTCTGAGAAGGGGCAATCGCGAAGGTACGGATCGCTTTTTCGCCGCTCAGGAGGCGCAGCAACAACTGCGAGTACCATTTGTCAAAATCAAAACCCACGAAAAGAAAATGCTTGGCCTGTTGCAGCGCGAGGGCCAGGTTGGCCGGCAGCCCGGGCGAGCCGAGGAGTGAACTCAGCAACCGGAACAGATCGTCGTAGTCCAGCACCAGCGAGTCGTCGCGTTTCAGGGAACCGAACAAATTGTAGAACAGGGGTATTTCGTTCGAGGGCATTTCCACCTCCTGCACCGCCGTGCCACCGTGCTGAAAGTAGGCGAACCGGTGTGCCAGACTGTACTTGTAGGCAACATCAGACAAAAAGGAATCCGGATTGATGGATAACACAACGTGCGCACGAAGGCGGGCCACTTGCAGGAGCAGGTCTTCTTCGACGTCGGTGGCAGTATTGTGGTCTTCGTAAAAAAGCACCACCTCGCGCTGCACGTCTTCCTTGGCGATCTTGTCCTTGAAGAGGAAAAATCCGTCCCGTTCGTAATAATGCGCTATTTCATCGGGACTGCTCTCCCGGATGTGTTCGCGCAGCGCGTCGCGCAGCGAACGGCCGCCGATTTTCAGAATTTCTGGGCCAACCAGTACAACGCATTGTTTTTGCCGGATATCGGCAAAAATGCTGCGGAATTTCTTGTCCCATTCCGGCGAATTGAAGTCAGCCATGGGTTAGCGTGTTTTCATAATAATTTGGCAATCTGATACTGATCGACAATAATAGAGCGTATTTCACAGCGATCAAAATATGTCAGGGCAATTCATGTGCCGGATTCGCAGCAGGAATATCTGCATGAATCAGGAAAACTGCTCCAGCAGCCACTCGCGTTCGGTCAGCGCGGGTTCTGCTGCAATCTTCTGCCGGAGCGCCTCCACTTCCGTTTTGTCGTTCCAGTTCAGGCTTATGAGTTTTTGGGTATACCGGGCCAGCTGCAGGTAATTGTTGCGGTGATAACCCAGTCCGGGTTTGCGGCGAATGTATTTGATCAGGGCCTCCAGGTGGGCGGACAGCACGTCGTACTCTTCCATGGCATAGTATATTTTCAGGGCGATCGTTTTGGCGGCCATATTGAGCAGGGGCTCGTGGTAGTTGGAATGCTGGAGGAGTTCCAACGCCTCGTCGTATGCTTTGCGTGCAAATTTCAGGCGGGCGAGGTTAAAACTGTAGGCGCTGTCGCGATATCTGCGCTCGAGCGCGTTCCGGTAGCCCGGGATAAACGCTTCCACCCATTCATATTCGTGTGTTTTCAGGCCCGCCGCGACAATGTTGTAATAGGTGAAGTGTGACAGGATGCCATTTTCGAGCAAGTGGCCTTTTGTAAGCCCGTCCTTGTAAAAATCCATGATATCATGGAAAAAGTCCGCCTGACCTTCATTTACCCTCCGGATGCAATAGTTGATGGCAAACAGGTGCAGGTCGCGCAATTCATCCCGGTGAAATGACAGTCCATGGGTTAGAACGCCTTGCTTAAAGCGGCTGAAATATTCGGCGGCATCGGGGACTTCCAGCATTTTCAGGCAGTAGTACCAGGTGGAAACGGTCATGTTTTCTAGAAAGGAATGGGCCACCAGGATGTTTTCCACCTCTTCGCGCAGGCCGAGGCTGTGTGCGGAACTGAACCGGGTCCGGTAAGTGGTATGCAGGCACAAATAGCGCAGCTTCTGTGTCAACCAGATCAGGTCTGCATTGTCCGATAATCCGATGAAGTATTGCTCGTCTTCAGGGTGCCGCAGGGAATTGTAGCGCGCTTCCTCCCAAAGCAGGATCCCGGAACGCATATAGTAGTCACTGTTGCGCAGGGGCTGGCGTTCCAGGCTTAGTTTTGCGAGCTGCAAAGCGTCCTGAAAATGCCGGTCCAGTCCTTTTTGACGATAGGCCTGCACGAGGTCGCTTTCGACGGCGGCAGGCGTATTTTGCCAGTGTTCCAGCGCCAGGAATTGATCAACCAGTTTTTGCAAATAACTCATCAGCAAACGAAGCGCTGACGGCGAGAAACCGCCTTCCGGAAAGACGCGGGCATAAAGCCTTGCCTGATCGTCGGAGTCATTCGTTTCCAGCAAAACCTGGTATAACCGGATTATATCCTGGCGCTGATTGAAAAAGGGGAGTGCAAAAATTGGGAAAATCGCCGCTGTTCCACTTTTGTAAGCGAATGAAGGGCCTGGGTAAGTTTCTGTGATTTCATATAAGCGTATCTTTTAAAAATTTGATTTTCAGGTATTTTAACAACACCTCGTTAAATTTTTACTCTACAAAAGTAATAAAATGTATTTGCCTGGCAGGCCGCGCCGGGTGACTTTTGTACCGGACTTAAAATTTGTTTCTCATGAAAAGAATCGGTTTACTAATCAGCGTACTATTTTTCATGCTGTTCGTTGAAAAAAATAATGCCCAGGTTCTCGCCTGTAATGACCTGATATTCGTCTCACTCGACGAAAATTGTTCCTACACGCTAACCCCTGATGATGTATTGGAAGGCACCATACTAAGCAATTGCGTGGTGGAACTGGACAAAACCCCGCCTTTTGGAAATGGCCCCTGGGTCCCGGCTGTGCTCAGCCAGGCAGACATTGGCAAAACCTATTTAGTGCGCGTAACGCACATTCCCTCCGGCAATTCCTGTTGGGGTAATGTGTCTTGTGAAGATAAACTGCCGCCGGTCCTGATCTGTAACGGACTGAGTACGATCAACCTCAACGGTGGCGGCCCGGTTTCCGTTGCGACCTCTGACCTGTCCATAACGACCTATGACGCCTGCAGCGCAGCAATCCTCACGCCGGCCACCCTGCAATACGATTGTTCGGACCTCGGAGTCAATACCGTACAACTCACCGCTACCGACGCGTCGGGCAATACGTCGACGTGTATGCATACGGTACTGGTTGCCAATTCGTCCAGTTGCCAGACCTGTGTGAGCGAGTGCCCGGAATCGGTCTCCATCAATTACGATGAAGGGAACAACAACTTGCTTCCGGCCTTTCAAAGCAATAACTGGAGCGCTTTCGATGTGTATGGCGATGCGCAGTTCGATGCCGCCTGCAACCCTTTGGATTCGACCTATCTTGTAGACTATCAGGTTGGTACGGCCGGATATAACTGGTTTACGCGCCAGTGGCTGTGGATAACCGGCTCGGGACAGTTTATCCCATGCGAACAGACCGTTGTGTTCCCCGCCACCCATACCGTAACCGTACAGGGTCAGATTTATATCGACGCGAGCGATGATTGCGTGTACGATGCCGGAGAGCAGGGCGTCGGCCATTACAAGGTGGTCGTTACCAAATTGCCTTCCGGCAGCACTCAAACTATTTACCCGCTTGCGGATGGCACGTACTCCGCGGATATTGTATTCAACGTACAGGATACGGCAGCGCAATTGAGTTTGTCATTGCCGGCAAATGTGAATCCGGTGTGTCCTACCGCTCTGATTATTCCGAATTTAACCGGCACGCCGGCCTATACCTTCGACATTGGTTTGCAGACGCAAGGCAATTGCCCGTTGATGCAGGTGGATCTGGGAGATCTGTTTATGCGCCGCTGTGCGACCAATTTATTGACCCTGAAGTATTGCAACCTCGGTCTGGATACCGCTTACGGCGCGTTTGTGACGGTGAATCTCGATTCGCTAACCGATCTGCAATCCGCCACGCTGCCATATACCGTCTCCGGACCGGATAATCTCTACACTTTTCAGTTGGGCGATGTCCCTCCCTTTTTCTCCGGTTCGATCGGTCTGTATGCGACGGTGAGCTGCGATGCCGTATCGGGCCAGACCTTATGCAATGAAGCGAATATCTACCCGGATGTGCCTTGCAATGGCGGCTGGCTGGGAGCAGAAATCACTGCAAGCGCCGAATGTTCGGGCGATTCGGTCAGTCTTACGCTACGGAACAAGGGTATGCAGGACATGACGGCGCCGCTCAACTACATCGTGGTGGAAGATTTCATCATGGTTCATGACGCCGACTTCCAGTTGAACGCCGGGCAAACCCTGACGATGAAAATGCCGGCGAACGGCAGTACCTGGCGCATAGAATCAGACCAGATTCCGGGTTTCCCGGCGCCCGGATTTGTAGCGGCTGCCGTTGAAGGCTGCGGCGGGCTGGTTTCTACCGGTTACATCAATATATTCGGATACAGCGATAACGCGATCAGCTACGACCAGGAATGCGGCGTCGTAGTGGCTTCATGCGACCCGAATGACAAGACTGCCATACCTGTCGGGTTAAATGATGAACATATCATACGCCCCAATCAACCGATCGACTATAAAATCCGCTTTCAAAATACAGGCAGCGATACCGCTTTCAAGGTCGTCGTCGTCGACACGCTGTCCCCCCTGCTCGACCCGCGCACTTTGGAGATCGGAGCGTCCAGTCATCCGTATCACCTCGAAATTTATCCCGGCGGCATCCTGCATTTCGTATTCCAGCCGATTGCCCTGCCCGACAGTAATGTCAACGAAGTTGAATCGCACGGATACCTGAAATTCAAGATCAGGCAACAGCCCGATTTGCCCGACGGAACCGTTATTGAAAACACGGCCGCCATCTATTTCGATCAAAACGCACCGGTTTTCACCAATACCGCCTTCCACACCATCGGCTATCCTTTCGTACCGTATGTCCCGCTTTCCTATTCCGCACAGGCTCTTGCGCCCGGCTGCAACGGCGCCTCCGACGGAGCGATCACGATCGCGGCGGCGGGTGGTATACCGCCTTACACGTTCCTTTGGAACAACCCGGATTTGCATGGCGATACGCTGACCGGGCTCCCGGCGGGCAATTACCTGGTCACGATAACCGACAGTCGCGGCGGTACCCTGGCGGAATCCATTGGGCTGACGGAGCCTGCCCCCGTAACGGTGACGATGAATGCCACAGAAACCATCGGCAATGAAAACAACGGCACCGCAACAGCCACGGCATCCGGCGGCACAAGCCCTTATACCTACATCTGGAATACAGGTGCTGCTACGGAAAGCATATCCGGTTTGTCAGCCGGCGCCTACAGCGTCATCGTGACGGACGCAAACGGGTGCAGCCAGTCAAATTCAGTGGCGGTGGGGCAATTGGTCAATACCGGCGACCCCGGCGCCTTATCCCGAATTCAGGTCTGGCCCAACCCGGCACACGACCGGATTTTGCTGGATCTTCGTGAAGTGCTGCCCGAATTGTTGCGCATTGATATGCTGAGCACCGACGGCAGGTTGTTGCGACAGATCGGTTCCGACAAACTGCAACCATTCCTGACCCTCGACCTCGGAAATGACCCGGGCGCCGGCTTTGTGCTGCTGGTTTTGCATGGCCTGGATGGTCATGTTTTCACCGAAAAAATCGTGATCCGATAAGAAAATGTGTTGTAAAGGCGGCTGGAACCGAAGTGCATGGTTTCAGCTGCCTTTACAATTACCGTTCCCCGCCAACCCGGGTTTTGTCATCCTGACTGGAACCGTCCGCATCAAGTGCGTTTAACAGAGTGCTTGCACTTACAGGCACTCAAAAGGGGAATTACTCGAGATACGCGCACCTGGAACGGACGGTTCCCGTCAGGATGACAAAGCCTGAGATTTACGCGGGCAGCAGGTCGGAAATACTGCTGCAGCGCTGGCCTGGGTTTGGAGAAGGGGCGCTTGGTGACAAAAGCAAGCGAGGCGAAAAAAATTGTGACAAAACCCCATTTCCGTGTTGCTTTCGGGTCAAACCCGACGGAAGCAACACGCAAGGCAGAGCCTTGGCGCGAGCGAGGCAAAAAAATTCAGATTTTTTCCAAAAATTTCACCTTCGGCGGCTCCCCCCAAACCGGGATATCATTTGCCATCAAAATTGGGTAAACGGAAGTTGCTCCGCCAATATACCGGACGGCCTTTTTGATGACCACCCGCCCAATGCGGTGGTGGCGAATGACATAACTGCACAAAATACAAGGCTCGTGCGTGGTATAAAGGGTTGCGCCGGAGAGGTCTTTTCCATAATTCCTGACAGCATCCCTGATTGCCTCAACCTCGGCATGGCAAGTGATATCTTGCCTGGATTTTCCTGCCTCGATACCCTCGCCGATGATGTTTCCGTCCAGAACGACAACCGAACCTACGGGCGACTCCTGCCGCCCGGCGGCAATTGCTGCCAATGCTTCGCAGCGTTGCATAAAGAGATGATCATTCACCCGACAACTATTTTTCCGTGTACAATTGCTTTTTCAGCGCCTGGATTTCCGATTCCAATGTAGCGATATGCTCCCTTTGGGGCTCGAAAGCCGTCTGAATTTCTTCCACGGTATAACGAGGTGTGATGTGCTGCGGGCAGTTCCAATCAAACGCCTGCACATCCAGTACCATCATGCGTTCAGGGCGGTGGGGGTAGTCAGCAGGGTCTGTCTTTTCGAAAAGCACTGAGTCTTCATTGATTTCCACGATGCGGGCTTTGGCATAAACCTTCAGTCTGGCTCGCTGCGGGTAGGACACCATGATAAGCGCCACATTCGGGTTGGTTTGCAGATTGCCAACGGAAATATACTGCTTGTTACCGCCGAAATCCACAAAGCCCAGTGTTTTTGGGTCGAGCACTTTCAGGAAACCCGCCGGGCCGCCCCGGTGCTGGATATAGGGGTAGCCGTTTTCACCAAAAGAAGCCATAAAGAAATGGTCCTGATCTTCAATGAAGGCCATTTCGTTGTCGCCCAGTCCGTCGGTAACACCGTGTTTTTCCACCCGTTCGTAGTTGCGACGGCTGCCGTTCACTTCCTGCAAGGCTTTTACAGCATCTGTGAATGCAAGTTTTGCATAGTTCATTGTCTGAAATTTTAAACCGGTTTATTTCAGGTACACATTTTTCAAGTGAAAACCCGATCAAAGAACAAAATCAGGTTCCTCTTGAATAAAATGTGTGCCCCCTGAAAACCAGTTTCTTAGCGATATTCAATATTGAAATCGAGGGTGCTGTTTTTGCGCAGCATGGCTGAAATGCCGCAATATTTCTCCTGGGAAAGATTGACTGCCTTTTCCACTTTTTCACGGTCCTTGTCATCTACCTTGATGCGGTAAACGACCTCGATTTTTGAAAAGACTTTTGGGTGCTCCCCGGTGAGATCGGCATTGGTAACGATGTCAAAATCGGAAAAATTGACCCGCATTTTTTGAAGCAACGACACCACATCCATGCCCGTGCAGGTTGCGAGCGTACCCAACAACAGTTTCTTCGGGGGCGGCCCGCTGTCTTCACCGCCACCGGCGGCTACCGTATCCATGACGACCTTGTGGTTGCCGATTTCAGCTTCGAAAGCCATGTTCCCTTTGTGTCTGGTGATGATGCTATATTCCGCCATTTTGGAAGATTCGTTATTAATTGTGGTGACCCCGCCCGGAATCGAACCGGGAACCCGCAGATTAAGAGTCTGCTACTCTGCCAATTGAGCTACGGAGTCGGCAAGCAACGGAACGGCGTTGATGCTACCTGAGTTTTCGGTCTTTTTCTTCGATGGCGAGGTCGTTGATACTGGCGTAACGCTTACGCATCAAGCCGTTCTCGTCAAATTCCCAGTTTTCGTTGCCGTAGGCCCGCCACCACTGACCCTTGTCATCGTGGTACTCGTACTCGAAGCGGACGGCGATGCGGTTGCCGCTATGCGCCCAGTATTCTTTTTTGAGCTTGTATTGCTGCTCTTTTTGCCATTTTGAAGTGAGAAACTGCACGATTTCCTCCCGGCCATTGAGAAACAGATTGCGGTTGCGCCATTCGCTGTCAATGGTATAAGCCTTGGAAACCCGCTCCGGGTCCTTGCTGTTCCAGGCATCTTCAGCCATTTGAATTTTTTGTTTTGCGGTCTCCTCTGTGAACGGGGGCAAGGGCGGTCTTTGATTTTCCATTTTGAAAAAGTTTGTAGTAAAGACAGCCGTCTGACGGGTGTGATACCCGCCAGACGGTCAGTCCTGTGGTTAATTCCGGTTAATCAATTGGTCAAGGCTGGCAGCGATGGAGGCTTTGCTTTGCAGCCCGACCTGCTTGCCGGCAAGTTCACCCTTTTTGAAATAAAGCAGGGCGGGAATGCTCCGGATTCCAAAATCGGAGGAGATTTCGGATTCAGATTCCACATTCACTTTTGAAATGACGGCCTTGCCTTCAAAATCGGCGGCCAGGCTTTCCAATGATGGGTGAAGCGCTTTACACGGCCCGCACCAATCGGCATAAAAATCCACCAGAACCACATCATTCTCTTTCAAAGTGGATTCAAAATCGGCTTTACTCAAATCCTTTAACATGACTTGTAAATTTCATGAGTGAAAAAATGGGAATTGGCGGTGGCTTTTCCGGGGGAGGAGCCACCGCTTAAACTCCTTTAAATCAGGCTGCCACCGCTTCCAGCTCCGGCGCCAGGGGGAAATCGATCGCGAACTGACCAATTCCGTGCAGGTAGTTGCTGATGATTTTGTCGCCAATCACGATGAGGATGTCCACCAGGTTGGCTTTGTTGTAGCCAGCGGCAAACAGGTTCTCGACGGTCTCCGGCGATGGTTTTCCCCGACTGATGGTCGTTTCCTGGACGAACTTCACAAGCGCATCCAGTTTCGGGTCGAAACCTGCCTCTCCGCTGCGGATTTCGATGATTTGCTCGTCGCTGAAGCCATTCATTTTACCCAAAACCGTGTGGGCGCTTTGGCAGTAGCGGCAGTCGTTCACCTGACTTACCACGAGGTTGATGATCTCCCGCTCCTTCGCCCGAAGGCTGCTTTTGCGGTTTTGGAAGGCGAGGTAATCGCCGAGGGCAGTTTCGCTGTGGGCAAAAGTGGCGTAGAGGTTCGGCACAAAGCCGAGGTTCTTTTGCAAAGTGTCAAAAATCGCCTGGTTGTTGGCGCTCACTTCGTCACGGGTTGGAACATTAATCTGTGTCATCTTTAATTTCTTTACTGGAAACTCTTTGTTTAAAATGATGACACAAAGATGGGGGCAGGCGGAAGGGCAAGGTTAGGCAGGGATTCCCGGAGTCTTGGCAATTTTTCCCGAAGATTCTTTTTGTTCCCGAAAAACACTGGGCGACACACCCTCCTGCGTCTTGAAAAAGCGGGAAAAGGTCTGCACATCCTCGTAACCTATGGAATAGGCAATCTCGCTGACCGGCTGGTCGGTGTATCGCAATAACCGGCGGGCTTCAAGCATTTTGCGCTCGTTGATGATTTGCAGCGGGGTCTTTGGGCTGACCTGGGCGAACAGGTTAGAGAGGGTTTTTGGGGAGCGGTGCAGCAGTTTGGCGTAGTCGGCGACGGCGTGTTTGGTTTTAAAATGGGACTCCACTAAAAAATTGAACTCCCGCACGAGGTCCAGGTTGTTTTTCTCCAGTGGCGCAAGCTGTTGTTGCTCCTTGTATAATCGTGTGGAAAGTATCAGGAGGCGCTTCAGCATCATTTGCAGCATCTCGATTTGAAGTTCGTCCTTTGATTGCATTTCGACCAGAAACATCTTCCAAAGCAGGTCAAATTTTTCCAGTTCACCCTCCGGTATGCGAAAAACCGGCAGTTGCGAAGCACCAAAAAAAAGGATACCCCGACATCCTACCTCCGAGTCGTGGTCAATGATGCAGAAAAATGGCCGGTTGAAACGCACCAGCAGCATGGAGCTCACTTGCTTTACCTCCGTGTGATGAAATTCTGTCAGACAGATTACTTCGTTTTTTTGAAAAATATAATCCTTGCCATCGATCCTGAGGTGGTTGCCATCGTCGGTCATCCAAAGCAACGACAAGCTGCTCTCGATTTTTTCTTTTACGATAAAACAATTGTCGGAGGTGATGCGCTCCAGGCGAAGGTATTCGTTCGTATTTCCCTTGAATTCCATGTAACGAATTTGGCAGTTGGTAATTCTGATACTTGAAGGTCTATCAACAGAGTGGAATATTAAAAGTTTTGTATGGAGAATTCGAAGGAATTCATGCGAATGCGTTGCCGTTGTGGGCAGGATGCCACTACGGCAACGATGATGGCCCCGTCCACTGTTGAAGGATAGCAGTCCAGTGTGCTATAAATACCATAAGGGTGACAATGCCTTTTTGCTCCCCTTGTAATCAGGGTTCTATTCCGGGGTACTTTCGATGTCTTGCAATTGGTTTGGTGCCGCGCCGGGTTGAGCGGTCGTACAGGCTTGTTGCCAGCTAAGTGGGCTGCTTTCGGGCAGAGCCCGGCGGATATATCACGCAAGGCAAAGCCTTGGGGCGAGCGGGCGTTGCTTTCGGGTAGAACCCGGCGGATATAACACGCAAGGCAAAGCCTTGGCGCGAGCGGGGATACGGTTTCATTCTATTTATATACAGATACAGGTTTTTGTCACAGTTATAACGGGATTCCGTGCTGTACGCGGGCAGCAGGTCGGAGACACTGCTGCGGCGCTGGCCTGGGTTTGGAAAGGGGCTTAAAGCGGTCATCCACACGCAATAGTATTTCTGCAAAACATTGCTTTGCAACCCCAACTCATCACTCATCACTCATCGTTCACCACTCATCACTACCTACCGCAGCACCGTTATATCTCCGCTGAAGGTCTCTACCTGGCCGTCTATGGTTTCTACTTTGGAAACCCACATGATGACCCCCGGGTTAACCGCTTTTCCGTTAAAAGTGCCGTCCCAGGCACTGGGAACGTTGGGCGCCAGGTCATTCTGCTCAAAAATCTTGTTGCCCCAGCGGTCGAACACTTGCAGCGATCGGATGCGCGCGACCTCGGGCCCCGCATAAACCGTCAGTTCTCCATTCGGTCCGCCGCTACCCGGACGGATCGCATTGGCGACATATACCCGCACGCCCTGTTCCACCTGCACGCCGAGCGTAGCGCTTGTCGAGCAGCCGTTAGGGTCGAATACGGTCAGGGTGTACTTACCCGTATTCCCGGGCGAAATGAAGGTGGCGGGACAACTCGGGCAACGCACATCGTCCTGGGGCTGCCATTCGGCCAGCGTGATCTGGAAATCCGCTATCGGTTCCACCCACAAACTGTCGCCGAAATGGATAATGGCGGGATGTTGCCCGAAATCGAGGTGGAGCGCGTTGCCGTCGGCGACGTCGACTTCCCTGGTTATCGTGCAACCTTCCGAATTGGTCGCCTGCAATGAATAAACGCCCGCAGGAAGGTCTTTCCAGATCAGCGGCGTTCCGGTGTAGAGCCGGGCGGGGTAGTTCCCCAATTCAATTTCGACCGGGAGCAATGGCGTCAGCACGGTGTCGAGCCTGATAAATCCGTCCTTTCCGCCGAAACAAAGCACATTCCGG
>JAKOXM010000185.1 GCA_029781095.1 Bacteroidota bacterium | reverse complement strand
AATTCGTTGCCCCTTCCAGATATCCCTTGCCGATGAAACCGTCGTTCAGGCCGTCTCCGTTGGGGGTAAATGCATTGGGCATGTTCCAGAGTACGATGGGCCGGATGTCCAGGTATTTGATCAGGGAATCCTTGCATCCTTCCGGGTGTGTCACAATGAGTCTTATTTTCATCAATCCAGTATCCGGAAAGGTAAACGTCGGATTTTGCTCGATGGTGGTTTTAAATCGGTCAAGTTGCCAGTTCCAATGTGCGGCGCCCTGTGATTGATCGATAAAATGGATGGTATTGTTGAAGTTTGACAAATCCGTATTGGGCGTAAAATCAAAGTCGGCTATGGGAGAGGGCTCCACCCGGATCAGGTGAGGAAATGAATCCGAGGTGAAACATCCGATCGGTGATGTAATGGACACGCTTACGTCGTATATGCCTTGCTCCGTATAAGTATGGGTCGGACTGATGATGTCATCCACGCCTTGTCCGTCACCAAAATTCCAGACAATGTGATAGGTACTGTCGATTGGCGTCGAGAGGTTATTGAAAAATATTTCTGCGGGCGAACAACCCAGGTAACTGCTGGGCTGGATGATGATGAGCGGTGGCACCGGAAACCAGTTGATGGTCTGAATAGTGTCGTCCGAGCACAAATTATTATCCACCACGAGCAGTCGCACCGGGTGATTGCCCGGAGCAGAATACAGATAATCAGGGTCTTGTATCGTAGACTTTCCCCCCGGCACGCCAAAATTCCAGAACCACCGGTTCACTACGCCATCTCCGAACGATTTGTCGGTAAATACCACCGGGCCGGCAACGCAGGTATCGTAGTCGTAGGCAAAATCAGCCGTTACTTTCGGCAGTATACTTACATTGATATAGGCCGTATCGCCGCATTCGGAGTTCGGGTTGAGCAGGAGCATGCCCGGGTAAGTGCCTACGCCGGGAAAGGTGACGGTAGCGTCCCAGTTGGTTTTATCGGAAAAAATGGAACTGGGTGAAAAGTTGAACCGCCATTCAAATGAATCGATCTTTGTTTTATCCTTGCTTTGATTCTCGAAAAAGATCGTGTTTTGTCCGCATGATTTAATGACAAATTGATCGGGGCCGACAATTTTGGAAGAATCCGTATGAATGTTCGCAATGACAGTTGGCTGGCAATCAGCCACATTGAACTGGAAATCGCGCTTCAAGGTAGATAAAAGCACACCGTTTCGGAATTCCTGCACGCAAACACCCACGACGAATTGCCCGAGCATGTTGGGCGTGCCGGTAATAACGCCCGTGCTGGAATTGATGCTGATCTGCGGACTGCCACCCATCGGGTTCCCGGGCGTCAGGGGCGGAATAAATGTGACAAAATCGAAGGGCGGCCCGCAGGGAGGTGTGGGTTTGGCGCCTTCGCAGGATGTAAGCGCCGGCTGGTTGAGCAACGGTCCGCCGCCCTGGTACGGCGCACAAAAGCTGTACACCAGCTGATCACCTTCCTTATCGGTGGCGGAGTGATCGAAATCGAGGGCAAAATCCTTGCAAATAACGATCGGAGGGAAGTTTTTAAAGACCGGGCTGTTGTTGCAAACCTGCTGGGCCGCGGAAGTCAGTTCGATCATGTAGGTTGCTCCCACGTCGCCCGGCGTCAGAATATTGGTTATGGACACGTTGCGGCAACAACGCTGGTATATTATAAAGTAACTTCCTGATTGCAAGACGGTAAGCGTTCTCGTAAATACATAGGTGGCCTGTTCCACGCAAACGTTGGACGGAAATTTGTTTACACAATTGGGCGTGTCCGGGACGAGTTTTTCAATGTCGAGCAAAGGGGCATCGAACGAAGCGATCCGCATGTTATTGGAAAGTGTACCCTGAAAGATCGCCATGGACGCCGGACTGTCGAAAAAAGCGCCGTTACCCTGGCAGTCACGGTATATTTTCATTGTAAACCGGTACTGTCGCGCATTGGGGTCATTGGGGGCCGCGCCAAGGCACTCATAGGTGATTTCACCGCCGATGATGTGCATTGCGTCAGAAATCAATGGAAAGCAAGCCAATAAAAGGATTGAAAGAACTGTTAGTATCCCGCGCTGAAACATAGTTATGCAAGGTGTTTATTCGAAAGTAGAAGGTTTTTCCGGTAAAAATCAGATTTTTGCTCCCCCAAAAATACATCTGTTAACGCTTCTAAACCCTTAATTGTTGGGTATGTTCCTGCTACGTGACGACATTTCGGAAATTGCCCGCCTTTTACAGAATGGCGGATTGATCTGTTACCCCACCGATACCGTTTGGGGCATCGGTTGCGATGCCACCAATGAAGAGGCGGTCGCCAAGGTTTCGGCCCTGAAAGGCCGCGCTCCGGACAAAGGCTATGTATTGCTTGTGGCCGATATTGACATGCTGAAACAGTACGTTCCAAAGGTGCATCCGCGCCTCGAGACGCTTTTGTCCTTCCACCAGCGACCGCTCACGGTTATCTATGACCGTAGTACGGGTTTGCCTGCTTCCGTCAAGGCGCCCGATGGCACGGTCGCGATACGGGTTGCACAGGATGAATTTTGTCAGGAATTGATCAATACACTCGGGAAACCGCTTGTGAGCACATCTGCCAACAAAAGCGGAGAGCCGTACCCGCCGACATATGGTGCAATCAGCAGTGAAATCCTTGGCAATGTCGACTATGTGGTGAAATACCGGCAGGACGATAAGGAGCCCCATGAGCCGTCTTCGATTGCAAAACTTGACCGGCACCAGGAACTGGAGTTTTTAAGAGATTGAAATTATTGGTTATCGGTTATAGCCCGCCTGAAAATCAACGAGATATAACCGATAACCAATAAACCGCTTCTGCCAGATCACTGAACAAGCGCCTTGCCTTCGCTCAGTGTCTTGACCGCTGCCTCCAGGTTTTTGCGATTTATGTCGTCAGGTGCCTGCGTCAGCGCTTTTTTGGCGTGTTCCAGCGCTTTTTTAATGTCGCCGGTAGCGGAATAGCCTCGCATAAGGCCAACGTGAACGGGCCACGTATCTCCGTTTTTTGTGTGGTTAAGTTCAAACACTTCCAGGGCTTTTTCGGGCTTTTTCTGCGCGATAAGCTGGCGGCCGTACTGGTGAAGTTCGGTCACCGTTGCCTTGTCCATCGCTTTTTTCATGGTTTCTTCCGCGTCGGCCTTGCGCCCCAGTTTCTCCTGTATCTGGGATTTCAGGGAGATGGTATTGAAGGTTTCCACGCCAAAAAACGGGTTGATGGCATTGTCGGCCCAGGTCAGGGCTTCTTCGAGGTTGTATTCTTTTTGCAGACAGAACTGCGCCGCAGCCTGCCAGTTTTCAAAGGCAAAACCCTTGTCGCTTTGCAGTTCACGGCGCAAATTATCAACGACCGTCTTGTTCAGATCCACGGCAACTTTAAACGGAATACGCCAGTGCTCCCAAAGAAGCGCGATCGTGGCGCTGTTTTCCGTTTGATCCTGAAATTCATAGGCAAGCCATTCGCGGCTTTGCGGCAAATCTTTTTGCTGCCGCACCGTCACCCGCAGGGCATCTTCCGCAGGGTTGTAGAAAAAACTTCCCCAGGCCGTGCTGTTTTTGGAGAATATCAAAGTGCAGGAATCGGGATATACCGCGATGTGAAATCCGTATTTGCCGGCAGCAAGGGGCTTTCCCTCGATGCTGACGTCGGTGCTGAACCACATGGTGGTGTTCTCATTGGCTCCCGCGCGCCAGGGCGCTTCCTTGGAGGTGCCGAAACCGAGGTTCTGGAAACCGTAATGCACGACGGGAGTCCCCCATATTTTCCCTTCGCGGCCTTTCACACCGGGTGCATTCCACGTGACTTTGACGTCGGTGATGCCGATTTGCTGGTAAGCACTGCATTTCAGATTGCCGCCACCGGCGGGCAGGGTAACGAACGACGACTGGGCAAAAGAGCCTGATACGAAGAGCAGGAAACAGGCCGGGAGAAGAAGTTGTTTCATAGCGGAAAAGGTTTGGTGAATAATGGCACGAAATATCGCCATTCAACCTTTGTATCAGCGAATTTTTTGCCTAAACAGCCTGCCTGGTCGTTCAACGGCGAATTCCATGTGATTTTTTACCGGATTTCATTTTTCGAAGTCATATTGAAACACTGCAAAGGCCCGTTGTTGTGCGCAGCAAGAAGGCTGAAATGCTGCCTGTTTTGTATGACTGCAAGTCCGCGGACAGATCCCGTCAGTTTCAGCCCGGTTTGATCTTGCCGGACAGCGGCAAAATTGCCCTTGCCGTCTCCCTGCAAAAGGCACCCGTAGGAGCCGAGGTAAATGCCCGTTTCGGGCTTGCAGCGTTCGTAATTGCCGGCGAGGAGAATGTCGGGTTTGCCGTCACCCGTAAAATCGGCAGCCGAAATGGCAAACACCGGGGTTTGCTGGGCCTGATCTGGCAGGGGTGCCAGTTCGAATTTTCCGTTACCTCGATTCCACAATATACTGGTTGTCAGACAATTGGCCTCTTTTTTCAAGGCTCCCGCCAGTTGTTCCGCGGAAAAAATGTCTGCAATCGTTTTGTTCTTGTAATCGCTGTATTTCAGGAACTTCTTTTTCAAAACGGGCAGTTGCTTTACAAGATCGGTGCGCTGAACGACGGGGTAGGATTGCAGGCCGTTGTACTGGCACAAAATGGTTTCATCCCGCCCGTTTTGGTCGAAATCCGACAGATACAGCGTTAATGGCTGTTCGGCTGATGCTTTAAAGCGGCTGTTCAGGCCCCAGTTTCCCAATACGAAATCATCGTCGCCGTCGCCATCGAGATCGACCGCGTAAATACAGTTCCACCAGCCGTTTGAATTAGGGACAATATCCTGTATTTCAGTAAGTTGCCCGTGGTTATTCCTGAATATCCTGACGGGTTCCCATTCACCTGCAATAATCAGGTCGGGGTCCTTGTCGCCGTCGATATCCGACCACGCCGCGGCGGTTACCATGCCGATATCCTGTCCTTTGCCATCCTTCAGCGGCAGTGGCGAAAACCTGCCTTTGCCGTCGTTGATCATCAAAAAGGAGACAGGCGACCTGCCGTAGTGATCGGGTACAAGTCGCATGCCGACAAACAAATCCTGGTCGCCGTCGCCGTCGATATCCGCGGGGCGCACGCAGGCGGTGGAAAAGGGTTTTGAAGCGGGCAAAGCATCCGCTTTTCGCCGAAAATGCCCGTGTCCGTCATTGAGATAAAGTCGGTCCTGCAGGGCAGGGTCGCCGGGATTAAATTCATTGCTCCCGCTGCCTACATACAAATCCGGGGAATGGTCGCCATTGGCGTCAAAGAAGGCAGCGGTGACGTCTTCGCCTGACTTATCTTTTTCAAAATCAGGTTGTTGTGCAGGTTTGAATTCTCCAGAAGGCGTTTGCATGAACAATTTTCCGGCCTGTCCTGCCGCACCTCCGACATAAAAATCTTCCAGCCCGTCGCCGTCGACGTCTGCTACTGCAAGCGCCGGGCCTTCCGCGGAATACATGCGAAACAAAAGCGGTTCGCGGTCGAAGTCTGAAAAACCGGATTCCTTGTGGTCGAATTGGGGCTGGGCGCCTGCGAGATTAAAAAAGGTTTTTGGAGCACGGACTTTTTGGCTTTTACCCGTCACCGGTTCCGGGGTGTCGCCTTCGAGGATGTTAACTTCCTCATTAACTTCCTGGTCAAAGGTTTTCCAGACCCGGCCCGATAGAAATTTTACTTCCAGGGTGTCTATTTTTGAAATCGCGCCCAACCCGAAGTGCAGTTTTTGATCCACATTCGACTCAAAACCGCGCATGGGCGATAATTCCTGGTAGAATGTACGGCCGCCGGCTTTCAGGGTGACCTGTGCTCCAAGGCATGAAGTATTGCTGCCTTCATCTCCCGTCAGCGATATTTCCAGCCAGTTGGCGCCTTGATTTGCGGCGCCGTCGATGGTTTCGTTGCGATAAATAAAGCAGGGCATATTTACATTGTTCACGACAAGATCGAGGTCGCCGTCATTGTCGAGGTCGCCGTAGGCAGAGCCGTTGGAAAAAGATGGTTCGGAAAGACCCCAGTCGGTGGCAACATTCCTGAAGTGCATTTCCCCTTCATTTTGAAACAGATAATTTGTCAGAGCCTGGGAAGGCATTGCATCGATCAGTATTTTGATGCCCTGCCCCGGGTGCTCTTTTAGAATCTTTGAAATGGCGGCCGGATCGGAATAAAAATTCAGGTAATCCTGATCCAGGAGGTCTTTCCCAATGCCGTTCGCTACGAAAATGTCTTTGTTGCCATCATTATCGAAATCGGCCATCAGGGCGCCCCAGCTCCAGTCGGTTGCCCATACGTCCGCTTCGCGGCCTATTTCGGAGAAAGTGCCGTCGCCATTGTTCAGCTGAAGTACGTTGCGGCTGAACTGGCGGTGGTAACCTGATTTCAGGCCGAGCTGGTAAGTTTCCCAGCTGTCGAAAACGGCCTTGGTTTTATAGCGGGCATCGTCGGGCGGGAGCATTTCGGTGACGAAGATTTCCGGAAAGCCGTCGTTGTTGAGGTCGGCCATGTCGGCTCCCATGGAGCCTTTGCTGATCTCGGGGATTGATTTTTCCAAAATCTCTTCGAAAGTGCCGTCGCCTTTGTTGTGATACAGGTAATCGCGTTCGAAAAAATCATTGGAAATGAACAGGTCCGGCCAGCCGTCGCGGTCGTAATCGCCTACCGTTACGCCGAGGCCGAAGCCGATGGCGGAAGCGTAAATGCCGGCTTCCTGTGTCACATCGGTAAAGGTGCCGGCCGATGGTGATTTTCCATTTATGAGATTGTTTTTCAATAACTTATTGCCGCCATTCGGGTCGGGTATATTGCGCTGGCCGGGCCGGTAGTCATATCCGCCGACGCTGCGGATGGAATTGTTCAGCAAATAACAATCGAGATCACCGTCCCGGTCGTAGTCAAAGAAAGCCGCGTGGGTACTGAGCCCTGTAAAGTCCAGCCCCCATTGTCTGGATTGTTCGGAAAAAGTAGGCGCTCCGCCATTCCGGTCAGCGTCTCCGTTATTGATAAACAATTCGTTATGGCGTTTTTCACCACCGGGCGGGCCGGATTTGCAAATATAAATATCGAGCCAGCCGTCGCCGTTTATGTCTGCCATGGCTACACCCGTCGTCCATACGTGCGGGGAGGCGAGTCCGGATTTTTGGGTAATATCTTCGAAATGAAAATCTCCTTTGTTGAGGTACAGGCGATTGGAGCTCATGTTGCCGCAAAAAAACAGGTCGGGCAGTCCGTCGTTGTTCACATCGCCTATCCCGACACCGCCGCCGTTGTAAAAATTGCGAAACAGGTAACAGTTGACGGAATCGTTGTATGGAATATCATTTCTGAAATCAACACCGGTCTGGTCGGCGGAAAGCAGTGAAAATCGCCGTTTGTCTTTTTGATTGCTGTCCGCATTTTTACCACAACTGCAAACGACGACAATCAGCAGAATCAATAAACCTGTAAGTTGTTTCAGCATTGGATAATTATTGAAAATCAGTCGGATATGTCGGAAGAATGGCGGCTTTTTCCTTCGTTATTGAGGTTTTTTCTCCCATAAAGGCCTCATGCCATTCGGCTTTCGCACCGAGTGTTGTTCGGTGGGCTTTACAGTCAGATCGGTTATTTCCACCCGCACGCTGCGTTCGTTTTGAAGCAGGACGAGAATTTGCCGGTTGCCGTTGACGACTACCCAGGCTGGCTTGCCGTCAGGCGCTTCTATTTCGATGAACCCCTTTCCATACCATTTTTCGAGAATATCGAGCACATCCGGTACAAGTTTGTCGGAATACAGGTTTTTGTTCCAGGGGGCCCATCCCC
This sequence comes from Bacteroidota bacterium, assembly GCA_029781095.1. Taxonomy (GTDB): domain Bacteria; phylum Bacteroidota; class Bacteroidia; order Chitinophagales; family Saprospiraceae; genus M3007. Next base: position 1,814 of record JAKOXM010000185.1, on the reverse strand, counting down.
GGTAGTTGAATACGACTCCCATTCTGTAAATACGATCGTTTTCAAAGGCCGGATAGAAGTTCATATCCAGCTGATCCCGGTAATTATTGAACGTATAGAGTACAGTGTTGTTTTCGGGCCCGTTTGTCACCAGCCCCTGGTGATTGAGTTCGAAGCAATGTTTATAGAACTCGGAGCTGGTCATACCGAAATACAGCCCGAAAAAAATACTGTCGTGGCGTACACCGCTTTTTAATTCGCGAGCTACCATTTTTTCGTAATCACTTTTGCAAGCGACGAAAATAGACAAGGCGAGTACGATGAAAGGTGCAATCCGATACTGCATGGATATATATCTTTTTCGATTTTATACGGCAAAGAAAAAGAGCAAGTAGCGCCTCGCGCCACTTGCTCTCATAATTATTCCAACAAAAAACGAATCAATAGCACGGATTCTGTACCAGGTTCGGGTTTACGTTGATTTGCGGCGTGGGAATCGGCCACAGTGTTTTGCAAGGCTGCGAGCCCGGCATGAACTCTGTCGGAATACCGTAGACACCGAAACGAATCTCGTCCTGGCGGCGAACGCCTTCGTAGAACATTTCGCGGCCGCGTTCTGCAAGCAGATCCTTGTCATTCAGTGATGTCAGCGGTGAATCCGGCTCATAGGAACGATCACGAACCTGGTTAACCAGCGCAAGTGCTTCTGCGCTCGATGCGTTTTGGCGGTACAGTGCCTCGGCTTTCGTCAGCAGGATGTCTGCATAACGGAAGATCGGCATGTCGTTGCCAAGGTCGGGCGTAGCACCTGTCTTGAACTCGTATTTGCCGATACGAACGCCAGCCTGACGCAGTGCGCCCGGAGCGATTTCGTTTACTTCCGGCGTGAAGTTCACCTGCGGGCCGTCCGGGTCATTGGGCTCGGAACCGGCATCAAGGATAGGCGTTACACCGTCAGATGCGAATTGTGGGCCACGAATGAAGTTGTTTTTCCGGGCATCCGCGTCATCGTGCATTTCGTAGAATTCCTGCAGCGAGCAATAGCCGTTCCAGGGTTGGGCTTGCAAATTGTAAGTTGCCTGCGAACCGTAGTGCAGCGTCATTTGTGCCAGGTTGAAGCCTTTTGCAAAAACTTCGTCGAACGGAACGGCGAGGATGAATTCCTTGCTGCCTGAATTGTTCGTGATAAAGTTGTTGCGGTAGGTAGACTCCAGAGAGAAAATGTTGGCGCCGATGATTTCGTCGCAAGCCGCAGCACATTCTGCCCATTTCGGCGTACCGATGTAAACGATGGCGTTCAGATATACTTTAGCCTGCAATGCTTTGCCGGCGTAGTAGTTCATACGGCCGTAGGTCGTGCCATCGTTCTTTTTATCAAGAAGCGGCACAGCCTCGTTCAATTCGGATACCACAAAGTCATAAATTTTGCTGCGCTGTTCGGTAGCGGGCTGGAAACCTTCCGGCACGTCAAAGCGGGTTACGAGCGGCACATTGCCAAATGTATCCATCAGCCAGAAGTAGTACATGGCACGCAAGGTGCGCAGTTCGGCGATGAATTTGTCAGCCAGGGCTGCATCCACCTGTCCGGCGTCTTTCAGGTTGGTAAACTGTGCAATCAAACGGTTGCAGGTGTTTACGCCGCTGTAGAGGAAGTTCCATGCGCCGTTGACGTTATCGTCAGTCGGCCTGAAATCATGCTGGTGTGCGTGAATCCACTGACCGCCATCACCCCAGTCACCACCGCGTTGCGGACTGAGCGCTTCATCGGAAGATACTTCCTGAAGGGAAAAGTAGTTGCCGTGGTTGCCCAGCGCATAAAGGCCAGTATAAGCAGC